>DASTSW010000008.1:0-62695 GCA_035760445.1 Solirubrobacterales bacterium
TGCCTTCCTCGTACTGGCGGCGGACCAGGTGGCCCGGGCCCTTGGGGGCGACCATGCCGACGTCGACGCCGGGGGGCGGCTCGATCTCGCCGAAGTGGATCGCGAAGCCGTGGGCGAAGAGCAGCAGGTTGCCGGGGGCGATCCCGTCGGAGATCTCCTCGCGCCAGACCTCGGCCTGCTTCTCGTCCGGCAGCAGGATCATCACCAGGTCGCCGCGGCTGGCGGCTTCGGCGACGTCGAGCACCTCGAGGCCGGCGCCTTCGGCCTTGGCGCGGCTGGAGGAGTCGGAGCGGAGACCGACGACCACATCGACGCCGGAGTCCTTGAGATTGAGAGCGTGGGCGTGACCCTGGGAGCCGTAGCCGAGGATGGCGACGGTCTTGCCGTCGAGCTTGCCCAGGTCAGCGTCTTTGTCGGTGAAGATGTCGTCGGTTCGCATGAGGCGGCAGGCTAGCGGAGCGCCCTGCGCATCAGCTTCCCGGAGGGAGTGCGCGGCAGGGCCGAGGCGAGCTCGACCCGCTTCGGCACTTTGAACCCGGCCAGCGACTCGGCGCAGTGGCGTCGCAGCTCGTCGGGGCTGACCGCAGCGTCGCTCTCCAGGACCACCACCGCGGTCACCGCCTGCTGCCACTCCGGGTCCTCGCGGCCGATCACCGCCGCCTCGGCGACCTGCGGGTGGCGCAGCAGAACCTCCTCGACCTCGGCCGGGACGACGTTCTCGCCGCCGCTGACGATCATGTCGTCGATCCGGTCGGAGACGTAGAGGAAGCCTTCCTCGTCGATGTGGCCGAGGTCGCCGGTGTGGAACCAGCCGTCGGCGTCGGCGCTGCCGGGGGCGACGGTCGGCCCCTGGACGAGGATCTCTCCCTCCCGGATCCGCAGGTGGGTGGTCAGCAGCGGCCGGCCGGCAGAGCCGAGCTTGCGCTGCGCGTCGGCCGGGGCCAGGGTCGTGACCTGCGAGCAGGTCTCGGTCAGGCCGTAGGTCTGGACCACGGTGGCGCCCTTGGCGATCGCCTCTTCCAGCGGTTCCCTCGGCACCGGCCCGCCGCCGACGAGGATCGCCCGCGGGCCCGAGAGGTCGGCGCCGGCCTCGAGCAGGCGGGTCAGCATCGTCGCCACCAGCGAGACCTGGGTGATCCCGTCGCCTTCCAGCGCCTCCCCCACCCGGTCGACATCGAAGCCGTCGTGGACCACGGCGGTGGTCCCGTAGATGACCGCTTTCA
Organism: Solirubrobacterales bacterium; assembly: GCA_035760445.1. GTDB lineage: Bacteria > Actinomycetota > Thermoleophilia > Solirubrobacterales > 70-9 > VAYN01. The sequence continues at coordinate 1,224 of DASTSW010000008.1, forward strand.
TCACGATCCCCAGCCCGGCGATGTGGCTGAGCGGGACGCAGCAGAGCCAACGGTCGCTCGGCTCGACCCCAATGTTGAAGGCGGAGCCGACCGCGTTCCAGAGGAAGTTGCCGTAGCTGAGCGGGATCGGGCGCGGCGCGCCGGTGCTGCCGCTGGTCAGGACCCGGCAGCAGACATCGTCCATGTCGTGCTCGCCGAGTAGCGGCATGTCGGCCTCGGTCTGGGTCAGCTGGCCGGGGTCATCGAGGTCGATGATCGGTTCTTCGGCGGAGACGATCGCCGCCCGCTCCTCGACGGTGAGCCGCGGGCCGAGCGGCAGCAGGGCGGCGCCGAGCTTCATCAGCGCGTGCAGGAGGACGACCTGCTCGCGGCGCGGGTGCATGGTCAGCGCCGCGGTCGAGCCGCGCCGCACGCCGTGGGCGGCGAGCCGGCGCGCGACCCAGGTCGCTTCCGCCTCCAGCTCGGCGTAGGTCATCTCGGCGCCATCGGCGAGCAGCGCCGTCCGGTCAGGACAGCTCTGCGATCTTTGCGAGAGCCAGTCGTCGAGCTTCATCGGGATATCGTCCCCATCATGCCCAAACGCCACAAAGGAGCCCCCTCCGACGACCAGCTCTACGCGCCGATCGAGTGGACGGCGGGCGAGGGCAGCTACGAGGACATCCGTTATGAGACCGGCGGCGGGATCGCCAAGGTGACGATCGACCGCCCCGACGTGCTGAACGCCTTCCGGCCGCAGACCCTGATCGAGGTCTCGGCGGCGATGGAGCTAGCGCGCGAGGACCCCGAGGTCGGGGTGATCGTCCTCACCGGGGCCGGCGAGCGCGCCTTCTGCTCCGGCGGCGACCAGACCGTGCGCGGCGACACCGGCTACGTCGCCGAGGGCGCCACGGTCGGACGCTTCCACGTCACCGACCTGCAGATCCAGATGCGGCGGCTGCCGAAGCCGGTGGTGGCGATGGTCGCCGGCTACGCGATCGGCGGCGGCCACATCCTCCACCTCTGCTGCGACCTGACGATCAGCGCCGACAACGGGGTCTTCGGGCAGGTGGGGCCGCGGGTCGGCTCCTGGGACGGCGGCTACGGCGCTTCGCTGCTGCGCGACCTGGTCGGGACCAAGGTGGCGAAGGAGATCTGGATGCTCTGCCGCCAGTACGACGCCGAGGAGGCGCTGCAGATGGGGCTCGTCAACACGGTCGTGCCGCTGGCCGACCTGGAGCGTGAGACCGTCGCCTGGTGCCGCGAGATGCTCGCCCTCTCCCCCTTCGCTCTGCGTCTGGTCAAGGCCAGCTTCAACGCCCACGAGGACGGCTACGCCGGCATCCAGCAACTCGCCCACGACGCCAACCTCCTCTTCTACGGCAACGAGGAGGCGGCCGAGGGCCGCGAGGCGTTCAAGCAGAAACGGCAGCCCGACTTCTCCCAGTTCCCCCGGCGCGCATGAGGATCTGGCTGATGGCAGCCCGGCCGCGGACGCTGCCGGCGGCGGTGGCACCGGTCCTGGTCGGGACCGCGGCGGCGGTCCAGTGGTACGGCAGCCTGCCGCGCTGGGGCGCCTTCTTCGCCGCCCTCGTGGGATCGATCTTCATCCAGATCGGCACCAACCTCGCCAACGACTACTCCGACGCCAAGCGCGGCGCCGACACCGCCGACCGGCTCGGGCCGGTGCGGGTCACCGCCAGCGGCATGGTCACCCCGCAGCGGGTGATGACCGCAACCTGGATCGCCTTTGCGGTGGCGGTCGCCTGCGGCATCTACCTGACCGCGGTCGCCGGCTGGGTGATCCTCGTGATCGGGGTCCTCTCGATCGCCGCCGGCGTGCTCTACACGGGCGGGCCGCGGCCCTACGGCTACGCCGGCTTCGGCGAGGTCTTCGTCTTCCTCTTCTTCGGCCTGGTCGCCGTCAACGGCTCCTACTACGTGCAGTTGGAGCAACTCGACGCGCTGCCGCTCGGGCTCTCGATCTCGATCGGTTTCCTCGCTACGGCGATCATCGTCGTCAACAACGTGCGGGACGTCGAGACCGACCGCCGCGCCGGCAAGAACACGCTGGCGGTGCGGGTCGGGCGCGAGCGGGCGGTGCAGCTCTACAAGCTGCTGGTCGGCGGCGGCTTCATGGTCCTGCCGATCGCCCTGGTCGCCGGCGACGCCAGCCTGCTGCCGTTGATCGGTCTGTTCGCGGCGCCGCTGGCGATCAAACCGACGAAGACCCTGGAAGAGCGTCGCGACGGGCCGGCACTGAACGCGGTCCTGGCCCAGACGGGCGCCCTGCTCGGCGTTTTCAGCTTGCTGGTCACCGTCGGCCTGCTGATCTCCGCCTGAGAGACTCGGGACGTGAACCTCAGCTCGGTCGAGGTCATCCCCTACGCGCTGCCCTTCAAGGAGCCCTACGTCACCGCGCGGGGGGTGCTGGGGCAGCGAGAGATGGTGCTGCTGCGGGTGCGGGACGAGGACGGGGTTGTGGGACTGGGGGAAGCGGTGCCGCTGGCGTTGCGGGGCGGTGTGGGGTTGGTGGAGGTGGTTCGGGAGCTCGAGGGGTGGGCAGAGAATCGGGAGGTTGCGGGGCTCTCGGCGCCTGCGAGGTGCGCGGTCGCTACCGCTGAGATGGATTTGCTGGGTAGGAGGGCGGCGGATTCGGCGTCTGCGCCGGGTCTGACCGAAGCGGTTCCGTGTAACGCCACGCTCGTCGCCGGCACTCCGGATGAGGTCGCGGCGCAGGCCGAAGGTTGGGCTCAGGACGGATTCACCACCTTCAAGCTGAAGCTCGGTGCCGAGTCCGCGCCAGTGCCCCGTATAGGTGTACTCACGCGGACTCGCGAAATTGAGACTGTGCGAGCAGTGCGCGAGGCGGTTGGGGATGAGGCGCGGATTCGGATTGACGTGAACGAGGCTTGGGATCTGGACACGGCGAAGCGGGCGCTGCAGGAACTCGAGCCTTTGGGGATCGAGCTGGCTGAGCAGCCCGTGGCCGGACTGGAGGCGATGGCCGACTTGGCGGGGTCGACCTCGATTCCGCTTGCGGCTGACGAGAGCGTTGCGACGCTCGCGGAGGCGGAGCGGGCCGCGGCGCTCGGTGCCTGCGATTTCACCGGAATCAAGCTCTCCAAGGTCGGCGGTCCCCAGGAAGCACTGGCGATCGCCGACGTGCTTCCCGCCTACGTGACCAGCGCCCTCGACGGGCCGGTGGGAATTGCCGCTGCCGCTCAGGTCGCGCTCAGCCTCGCCGAGACCACCCACCCCGAACGCCTGCACCTCGCCCACGGGCTCGCCACCCAGCGGCTCTTCGCCGCGACGATCGCCTCGGTCGAGTGCGAGGTGCGCGACGGAAAGTTGCACCTCCCCCCCGCCCCCGGCCTGGGCGTCGAGATAGACGAGGATGCCCTGCAAGCGCATCGCCTCTAGGACGCCGCCGATGGACCCGACCAACGCCAACACCGCCCTCGCCTCAGCCTTCACTGAGGAGCTCGCTCGTGGCGGACTGAAACTGGCGGTGATCTCCCCCGGCTCGCGCTCGACGCCGCTGGCGGTGGCGCTCTGGCGGCAGGTGGAGATCGAGGTGAAGGTGATCGTCGACGAGCGCTCGGCCGGGTTCTTCGCCCTGGGCGCGGCGCAGGCGAGTGGCGAGCCGGTGGCGCTGCTCTGCACCTCGGGGACGGCGCTGGTCAACTACCACCCGGCGGTGGTCGAGGCCGACGAATCGGCAATCCCACTGATCGTGCTGAGCGCCGACCGGCCGCCGGAGCTGCGCGGGATCGGCGCCGGGCAGACGATCGACCAGATCAAGCCCTTCGGCTCCTCGGTCCGCTGGTTCTGCGAAGTCGGCACCCACGAGGCCGACGACAGCGGCCTGCTCCACTATCGCTCGGTTGCCTGCCGGGCGCTGGCGACGGCCCGGGGCGAGGCTCGTCCCGGCCCCGTCCACCTCAACCTGCCCTGGCGCGAGCCGCTGGCACCGGTCCCGGTCGAGGGCGCGGTGACCGCGACCGACCCGCTGGCGCTGAACGGGCGCGACGGCAGGCCACTGACCGCCGTCACCCATATCGACCTCGAGCCCTCGACCTTCCTGCTCGACGAGGTCGCCGGCCACATCGGCAACGCGATCTCCGGCGTGATCGTCGCCGGCCGCCAGCTCGATCCCGAGCTGCGCGAGCCGCTCGCCCACCTGGCCCGGGTCTCGGGCTTCCCGATCCTCGCCGAGCCGACCTCGCAGCTACGCTGCGGGCCCCACGATCGCTCGCACGTGGTCGCCGCCTACGACCTGCTGCTGCGCGAGGAGCACTTCGCCCGCTCGGTCGTGCCCGACCTGATTCTTCGTTTCGGCGCGATGCCGACCAGCAAGCCACTGCGCGCCTGGATCGAGATGAGCGGCGCCGACCAGATCGTCGTCGACCCCTACGGCGGCTGGAACGAGCCGAGCCGGCGCGCGGCGGCGATCCTCCGCGCCGACCCGACCGAGCTGGCGCAGGGATGGGCGGCGCGACTGGAAGGTCTGGAGGGCCGCGAACGACCGCTGCCGGATCGCTGGCTGGAGGCCGAGACCGCCGCCCAGGCCACGCTGGACGGGGCTCTCACCGGCGAGGAAATCACCGAGCCCGCCCTGCACCGCGCCCTCGGCCTGGCCCACCGCGACGGCGACCTCGTCTACACCAGCTCCAGCATGCCGATCCGCGACCAGGAGGCCTTCCTACCTGCGTCGAGCACCGATGTCTCCTTCCTCTCCAACCGCGGAGCCAACGGGATCGACGGCCTGATCTCCTCGGGGATCGGCGCCGCCCAGGCCAGCGGCCGGCCGACGACGATCGTCAGCGGCGACCTCGGCCTGCTCCACGACATCGGCGGCCTGGCGGCGCTGCGTGAGGCCGGAACCCCAGTCCGCATCGTCGTCATCGACAACGACGGCGGCGGCATCTTCCACTTCCTGCCGCAGGAGGCGGCGCTGGAGAACGAGGAATTCGAGGCCCTGCTCGGCACCCCGCGCGGCGTCGACGTCGCCAAGGCCGCGGGGCTGTTCGACCTGCCGCACCGGCGCCTCGACTCTCTCGGCGACCTACCGGATGCCCTCGCGGCGGGCACCGGCCTGATCGAGGTCAAGACCGACCGTCACGCCAACGTCGAGGCCCACCGCCAGCTGATCGAGCGCGTCCACGACGCTCTCTCGCGCTAGCAGGCGATCGGGCCGGCCTCGCGCCCGACGCCCGGCTGCCAGGCGGCCGCCTGCACGGTCAGCTCCGTCTCGCTGAACATCTCTTGCAGGCAGGTGCCGTCAACGTTGATCGCCATCACCTTGTTGCCAGGTTCGGGTTCGAGCGAGCCGGTCGCTTCCGCGGGCGGGTTGCTAACGAAGGCGAGTTGACTCCCCGACGGATCCCAGCCCAGGGAGGTGATGTATCCCCTCCTTCGCAGCAGGGGCACGGCGCCGCTGCCGTCAGCGCCGGCGACGACCAATTCGCTGACCGGCTTCTCCGGCAACCGGCCCGGATTCATGTCCCGCTGCAGCACGTAAGCCAGCCGGGTGCCATCCAGCGAGTAGGTCGGTTCGCGCGCCTCGCCGGGGAGGAGCGCCAGGCGGACGCTGCGGCGGCTACCCAGATCGGTCGCGACGAGTCGAACGCCCCTGCGATCGAAAAGCTCGGTGACGATGCTGGCGCCGTCGGGCGAGAAGGAGACCGGTTCGGAGAAACCCCCCATCCGCCATCGGGTCAGGCGCCGGACCGAGCCGCGCTTTACGTCAAGCGACCAGAGCGCGACCTTGAACAGGTTGCCCTCCCCGTCGGGCAGGGTCTTGACCAGCTTGAGGCGGGAGAAAACGACCAATCGGCCGTCCGGGGACACGACCGGATCGCCGCCGTTGAGGAAGGCGCGCGGGAACACCCGTGAGCCCCTTCTCTCCGCCCTGGCGATCGCCAGCAGCGGCCATCCGGTGCCGTAGGCTCCGCCGGGATCGCTCTGGAAGGGGCCCGAAGCGGCGAACGCGAGTAGACCGCCGTCGGCCGACCAGGAGAGGTGTTCGCCGAGGCCCCAGTAGTCCGGGTCGGCGACGAAGACCCTGAGATCTCTTTGCCGCGGGCCGATCGTGATCACTCCAGATTCCTCCGCGGCCGAAACGGAGATCGCCAAGCGGGGGCCGGCCGGTTCCGCGGCCCGCGCCGAGGGACCCACCGCGAGCAGAGAGACGATGAGTACCAGAAGGACTACGGGGCGTTTCACCGCCCGCAGACTACTCGGCGACCAGCGGCAAAAGCGCGCCGAGCTTGACCTCGGTCTCGGCAAGCTCGGCGGCCGGGTCGGAGCCGGAGACGACGCCAACGCCGGCGAAGAGGTGGGCCTCGCGGTCGCGGAGCAGGGCGCTGCGCAGGGCGACGCAGAATTCGCCGTCCTCGGTCGCGTCCATCCAGCCGACCGGGGCGGCGTACCAGCCGCGGTCCATGCCCTCGAGGTCGGCGATGGTCTTGGCCGCGGCAGGCCAGGGCTCGCCGCCGACTGCGGGAGTCGGGTGCAGCATCCCGGCCAGCTCGATCGCCGAGTGCGGTTCGGCCAATTGGGCGACGATCGGGGTCGCCAGGTGCTGGATGTTCGCCACCTTGGCGATCTCCGGCTCAGCCGCCGCCTCGACCCAGACCGCGTGCGGGCGCAGGGCGCGGACGATCCGCTCGGCCACGATCCGCTGCTCGCGGCGGTCCTTGTCGCTGCGCAGCAGCTGCTCGCCGAGGTGGTCGTCGACGGCGGGGTCGGAGCTGCGGCGGGTCGAGCCGGCGAGGGCGACGGTCGAGGCACTGGCGCCCGAGCGGCGCACCAGCAGCTCGGGACTGGCGCCGAGGAAAGCGGCCTCGGGCGTCCCGCAGCAGAAGCAGAAGCAGGCGGGGAACTGCTCGCGCATCGCGCCGAACAGGGCGGCGGTGTCGTGGGCGGCGCCGGCGCTGACGATCACCTCGCGGGCGAGCACGACCTTGCTCATCTCGCCGGCGGCGATCCGCGATGTGGCGCCCTCGACCGCGACTTCGAACTCGCGCGGCGGGCGGGCGCTGCGGATCTCGGCATGGGCGGTCGGGTGCGGGTCGAGCAGCGGCAGCGGCGCGTCGAGCCGCAAGGCGGCTAGGCGCGAGGACAGCCTCTCCCCCAGCCGCTCGACGTCTTCGCCCGGCTGCACGACAGCGTTGACGCTGAGGAAGGCCCGGCCGCCGCTGCGGCAGATCGAGACCTCGGGCAGGACCAGCGAGGCGGGCGAGAGCGAAGACCAGGTCGCGCTGCTCCCGCCCTCCGGATCGAAGGCGAAGCCGCCGAGCCAAACCGGCCCGGCGCCGGCGGGCAGCCCGCGCGGCTCGTCGAGGACGGCATCGCCGCCGACCCGCAGGCACTCGTCGGCAACGTCGCCGAACCGCCCATCACCGCGCGAGCTCGCCTCGTGCGCCACCCCGAGACCGGCCAGGGCGAACTCGCGGTCTGGCTGCTCCCAGCAGAACCAGCGATCGGACGCCAGCCGCGAAGCGAAGACCGCCGCGCAGGGATCGCCGACCTCGACCTCCTTGGTGACGCCGACGAGGGTGCGGCGCCTGCGCCCGGCGCCTAGCTCGAGCGCGGAGGCGAGGTCGCTACTCGTGACCACGCCCGATGGCGATCTCGCCAGTGCGGACCATTTCGACCAGGCCGTGCGGGCGGACCATCCGCTCGAAGGCCTCGATCTTGTCGGCGGAGCCGGTCACCTCGATCGTCATCGTCCGGCGCGCCACGTCGACGATTTTGGCCCGGAAGATCTCGGCGAACTGGATGATCTCGGCCCGGTTCTCGACCGCCGAGGAGACCTTGAAGAGGGCCATCTCGCGGGCCACCGTCTCCTCCGGCTCCATGTCGCGGATCTTCAGCACGTTGATCAGCTTGTGCAGCTGCTTGGTCACCTGGTCGATCGGGTGGACCGCGCCGTCGAGGGTGAGGGTGATGCGGGAGATGCTCGGGTCGTCGGTCGGGCCCACCGCCAGGGTGTCGATGTTGAAGCCGCGGCGGGAGAAGAGCCCAGCGACGCGCGCCAGCACGCCTGGTTTGTTCTCGACCAGGATCGAGAGGATGTGCTTGCGGCCACTGAGCTGGCCAGCGACGTGAAGGTCCTCCAGCTGGACCACCTGCGGGGTCCCGGCCTCCATCAGCTCACCTGGCTTCCGCGCGGCGCCTCGACCATGTCGCGGGCGGCGTTGCCCGGCGGAATCATCGGGTAGCAGTTCTCTTCGCGGGCGACGCGGACATCGAGCAGGACCGGGCCGTCGTGCTCCAGCGCCGCGATCATCTGCTCCTCGAGGTCGGCGCTGTTGTCGCAGCGCATCCCTTTGGCGCCGAAGGCCTCGGCCAGCTTCACCCAGTCCGGGCTGGAGCCCATGTCGACCGAGCTGTAGCGCTTGTCCCAGAAAAGCTCCTGCCACTGGCGGACCATCCCCATGTAGCCGTTGTTCATCAGGAAGACCTTGACCGGGACGTTTTCGGTCACACAGGTGGCCATCTCCTGGATGTTCATGATCAGGCTGCCGTCGCCGGCGACGCAGACGACCTGCTCGTCGGGACAGGCGACCTTGGCGCCGATCGCGCTTGGCAGGCCAAAGCCCATCGTCCCCAGGCCGCCGGAGTTGATCCAGCGGCGGGGCTTGTCGAAGCCGTAGTACTGCGCGGTCCACATCTGGTGCTGGCCGACGTCCGAGGTGATGATCGCGTCGCCCTGGGTGGCGCGGTGCAGGGCCTCGATCATGAACTGCGGTTTGATCTCGCCGTCCTGGCCGGGCTCGTAGTAGAGCGGGTGTGCGTCCTGCCAGCCGCGCAGCGTGTTCCACCAGTCGTCGAGGCGGCTGGAGTCGGTCTGCAGCGCCCGGTACTCGCGGGTCAGCTTCGGCAGCACCTGCTTGACGTCGCCGACGATCGGGATATGGGCGCCGACGTTCTTCGAGATCTCCGCCGGGTCGATGTCGATGTGGATCACCTTGGCGTGCGGCGCGAACTCGTCGAGTTTGCCGGTGATGCGGTCGTCGAAGCGGGCGCCGATGCAGACGATCAGGTCTGCTTTGTCCATCGCGTGGTTGGCGGTCCAGGTGCCGTGCATGCCCAGCATCCCCAGCCAGTTCTCACCGGACGCGGGATAGCCGCCGAGGCCCATCAGGGTCGAGGTGACCGGGAAGCGGTCGGAGGCGGCGAGCTCGCGCAGCTCCTCCGAGGCGTTGCCGTTGATCACGCCGCCGCCGGTGTAGAAGATCGGCCGCCGGGCATTCGCCAGCGCTTTGGCGGCGATCCGGATCTGCTTGATGTTGCCCTCGGTCGAGGGCTTGTAGCCGGGCATCTCGACCGGCTCGGTCCGCGGCAGGTAGTCGATGTCGGCGCGCGAGAGGTCCTGCGGGATGTCGAGCAGCACCGGCCCCGGCCGCCCGGTCGAGGCGACGTGGAAGGCCTGGTGCACGTACTCGGGGATCTGGCGCGGGTCGGTGACCGCGAAGGAGTGCTTGACGAAGGGCAGGGTGGCGCCGAGGATGTCGGCCTCCTGGAAGCCGTCGGTGCCGATCAGCTCGGTGCGGACCTGGCCGGTGATGAAGACGGTCGGGACCGAGTCCATCATCGCGTCGGCGATCGCGGTGACGAGGTTGGTGGCGCCGGGCCCTGAGGTGGCGAATGCGACGCCGACCCGGCCCGAGGCCTGGGCGTAACCCTCCGCGGCATGACCGCCGCCCTGCTCGTGGCGCACCTGGACGTGGCGGAAATCCGCATCGACCATCGCGTCGTAGGTCGGGAGATTTGCCCCGCCAGGGATCCCGAAGACGTCCTTGACGCCCTCGGCCTTGAGGGATTCCATCAACGTGTCAGCGGCCCGCATAGGAACTGGCGATGGTAGCAGCGGCGCTACGCCTGGCCTGCAGGCGATTTCGCCGGGTTCCAGCGAGTCTGCGGGTCGATCGCGGTCTCGATCACGCGGCCTTTGTGGCGCTCGATCGCGTGGATGATCGACTCGACCAGCTCCTCCCCCAGCAGGGTTGGCTCGAGGCCGAGATCCAGCAGCTTGGTGTGGATCGCGTTGTAGTAGTGCTCTTCCTTCTCGACCCGGGGATTGTCGTAGTGCTGGATCTCGACGCTGTAGCCGAGGTGCTCGCCAGCTTCCTTGACCAGCCCGGCCAGCTCCAACACTGAGAATTGCTCGGTGAACTGGTTGAAGACGCGGAACTCGCCGCGCTCGGCCGGGTTCAGCGCCGCCAGTTCGACGCAGGCGAGGGTGTCGCGGATGTTGAGGAAGCCGCGGGTCTGGTGGCCGGCTCCGTAGACGGTCAGCGGGTGGCCGATCACCGCCTGCACGCAGAAGCGGTTGAGGACGGTGCCGAACAGCTCGTCGTAGTCGAAGCGGGTGATGAGCCGCTCGTCACGGGCGGTCTCCTCGGTCTCGACGCCGTAGACGACGCCCTGGTTGAGGTCGGTGGCGCGCAGGCCCCAGGTGCGACAGGCGAAGTGGATGTTGGTCGAGTCGTGGACCTTGGAGCAGTGGTAGAGGGAGCCCGGCAGCTTCGGATACGGCAGGGTGTCCTTGCGGCCCTTGTGCTCGATCTCGATGTAGCCCTCCTCGATGTCGATGTCGGGCTGGCCGTACTCGCCCATCGTCCCGAGCTTGACCAAGTGGGCGTCGGGGACGTGGTCGCGCATCGAGAAGAGCAGGTTGAGGTTGCCGATCACGTTGGCGTGCTGGGTTTCGACCGCGCGCTCGCGGGAGAGCATCGAGAACGGCGCCGAGGCCTGCTGGCCGTAGTGGACGACCACCTCGGGCTTGGTCTCGGCGACGACCTCGTCGAGGAAATCACCGTCCTCGACGGCGCCGACGTAGCTGCGGATCTGCTCGCCGGAGACCTCGCGCCAGGCGGCGATGCGCGCGTCCAGCTCGCCGATCGGGGTCAGCGAGGCGGTGCCGTGTTCGGTGTGCCAGCGGCGGCGGGAGAAGTTGTCGACGACGGAGACTTCGTGGCCGCGGGCCGAGAAGCGGAGTGCGGTCGGCCAGCCGAGGTAGCCGTCGCCCCCAAGGATGAGGATTCGCATGAGGGCGGCACTTTAAACGCTCGGGCGGCGCGCGGGACCGATGGTCCTAGTTGAATCCGAGCGATGGTGAGTGGACTTACGGCGCGGCACGGCGGCCGGCTGGGCCTCTGCGCGCTGGTCGCGGTCCTGCTGCTGGGGCTGGGCCTGCGGGTGGGCGAGGCCTGGGACGGACGGGCACCGGTCTACGACGCGAAGGCGTACGCGGCGATAGCGGCGAACCTGGAGCGCGGCGAGGGGTTCACGGTCGGGCCGGGAGCGACGCAACCGTCGAGCAACTACTCGCCGGGGTTGCCGCTGTTCGTGGCGGGGATCTACAAGGTCAGCGGCGGGGTCCACGAACAGCTCGCGCGGATCGTCCTGGCGTTGATCGGGACGCTGAGCGTCCTCTTCGCGTATTTGATCGGGCGGCGGCTGGCGCGACCCCTGCCAAACCGACCCAGTTCAAGTGAGGTCCGTTTTGCAGGGGTCGCGCCAGCGTTGATTGGGGCTCTTGTTGTGGCGATCTATCCAGCGCTCTTGGAGTACCAGGGGATGCTGATGAGCGAGCCTTTGGCGGCGACGCTCCTCTCGGGCGGGGTGCTGGGTGTGCTTTGGGCTTGGGACGGCGGGCGTTGGCGGTGGCTGCTGCCGGGGGTGCTGTTCGGGGCGTTGGCGTTGACCCGGCCGGAGTATCTGGCGATCGGGGGGCTCGTGGCGCTGGTTGTGTTTGCGCGAGAGGCGCGGGACGACTGGCGCTCGTCGCTCGTTCGCGCCGCGATCTTTTTGCTCGGCCTGGTCGTGGTCGTCGCGCCCTGGACGGTGCGCAACGCCGTCGCGCTCGAACGCTTCGTCCCGATCTCCACCGGCGGCGGCCAGGTGCTTTTCGCCGGCACCTACCTGCCCTCGGACGGGGACCCGGAAAAGGTCGGCGCCGAGGTGGTGGCTGAAAATCCAGACCTATTTCAATCCCAGGATGCCCAGAATCTGAGGTTGGAGCAGATCCTCGCTCGGCTCGCCGACGACCGCTACCCCGGGATGGAAACGGACCAGGCGCTCTCGAAGCTGGGCAAGGAACAGCTCTGGGACGACGTTTCAGAAGAGCCGGTCGAATACGCGGGCTTCGTGGCGACCAAGGTCTGGCGGATCTGGTCACACGGGCCTCGGGACGTGATGCGCGAGCCGGTCTGGGAGGTCCTGCACTGGCTCCTGGTCGCCTTCGGCCTCGCCGGCCTCGCGATCCTCGCCTGGCAGCGGCGCTGGGAGGCACTGCTGATCGGCACGATCTTCCTCGCGATCACCGCCGTCAGCGCCCTGCTTGTCGCCTCACCACGGCGCGTGCTGGTACTCGTGCCGCTTCTGGCCTCGCTCGCCACCGCCGGCCTCGCCTGGCTGGCGCCCAAAACTCAGCGCTCGCTGAATTCGAGGCGCTATAGCGCCCAAAACTCAGCGAATGCACCCGCCGACACGGATAGCCTGGGCGCGCCTTGAACGCCCTCTCGCACTGGATCCGGGCGCTGCCGTCGCGCTATGGCGCGCGGACGCTGATTGCGCTGGCGCTGATCGCGCTGCTGGGACTGGTGGTGCGCGCTTATGTGGTCGTCAATCCGGTCGAGCATCCGGCTGACGACTCGGCCGCCTACTACGCGATCTCCAAGGCCCTCTATACGGAACAGAGCTTCGGCGGGCCGGAATTCCGCGACTCCAGCGACTGGTCTCCGGGCGCCCCCTTCCTTTACGCCGCCGCCTACTACGCGACCGGCGGGGCTCGCGAAGGGACGGCGCGAATCGTCGAGGCGCTGCTGGGGGTGGCGACGATCCTCGTCGTCTTCGCCTTGGGGTGGCGGCTCGGCGGTCGTGAGCTGGGGCGCTGGGTCGGCCTCTTCGCCGCCTTCGCGATCGCCGTCTACCCGCCGTTCATCCACACCACCGGCGAGCTGATGAGCGAGCCACCGGCGATGCTTTCCCTGCCGGCGGCAATTCTCGCCTTCTTTTGGGCCAGTGACCGTGGCGGCACCTGGCCGTGGCTGGCGCCTGGCCTGCTCTTCGGCCTGACGGCGATGTTCCGGCCGGAGTACCTCTTCGTCGGCTTCGCCTTCGTCGTGCTCGCCGCCCTGCGCGCCGGCCGGGGGCGCGACTGGCGCGCCGGGTTGATCGCCGGTTTCGTCCTCCTCGTCGCCTTCGCGTTGCCGATCATTCCCTGGACGGTCCGCAACGCGATCGTCCTCGACCGGGTGGTGCCGATCTCGACCGGCGGCGGCAAGGCGCTCTACGTCGGCACCTACCTGCCGGCCGACGGGGAATACCAGCGGGTCAAGGCGATCCTCGCCGAGCGCTACCTCGGCCGCGACCTCGAACCGGGCTCCGAGGCACTCGACCAGGTCAACCCAACCGAACTGTTCGACGAAGTCGCGAAGGAAGTCCAGGCCGAACACCCCGACCTAACCCGCGACCAGGCGCTCGGCCGGGCCGGCAAGGACAACTTCGACGAGTACCTCGATGAAGACCCCTGGGGCTACGCGGCGATGACCGCCCGCAAGGTCGGGCGGATGTGGAGCAGCGGCGTCGGCGAAGCGATGAGCACCACGGCCGGCCGCGTCGTCCAGGTCCTCCTAGTCGCGCTCGGCCTGGCCGGTTTCGCCCTGCTCGCGGTGCGCCGTCGTTGGTGGGATCTGGTCGCCCTGGCGACCCCGATCGTCCTCGTCACCGCCATCGGTGCGGTCTCCCTGGCCGCCCCGCGGCGCAACGAGGTGCTGATGACGCTGGTCTTTCCACTTGCCGGTCTCGCCCTCTCATCGGGCCTGGCGGCCATACTCTCCGGTCGCAAATGGTCCCCAGAGCAGGCATCTTCCCCGCCGAGCTAACGGCGCTACGCAGCGTCGGGCTGCTGCTGGCGATCTTCCTGATCGCCTACGCGCTCGTCCGCCGCCGCACGCTGCGCAACGCCGACGTGCTGATCCTGCTCGCCTCCGGCTTCGGCCTGGCGATCGTCTCCGGGACCGAAATCGTCAACGGGCTGCTCTCCGCCTTCTCTTTCGAGAAGGGCAACGGCGGCCGCATTCTCGGCCTCGCCGTCTTCGCCATCATCATCCTCTTCTTGCTCGTCCTGCGAGCGCTCTCGCAGGCCGCCCGCAACGGGCGCCAGCTGGCCGCCGCGCTCGAGGGCCTCGCCTGGGAGGAGTTCCGCCAGGCCGGCCTGCCGGAGCGCTTCCGCGGCAAGATCGCGATCCTGATCCCGGCCTACAACGAGGCGGAGAACATCGGCACCGTCCTCGGCCAGATCCCAGCCGCGGTATGCGGAGTCGGCACCGAGGTGCTGGTCGTCGACGACGGCTCACGCGACGGGACCGGCGACGTCGCCGCCGAGCACGGCGCCGCGGTCGCCCGCCATGTCACCAACCGCGGCGGCGGCGCGGCGCTGCGGACCGGCTACCGGTTGATGGTCGAATCCGGCGCCCAGATCGTCGTCACCCTCGATGCCGACGGCCAGCACCGCCCCGACGAGATGGAGCGCCTGGTCCAGCCGATCGTCGACGGCGAGGTCGACATGGCCCACGGCTCCCGGGTCCTCGGCCACGCCGACCGCAACCACTTTGCCCGCGAGCTGGGGATCGTCTTCTTCAACCGCCTCGTCTCCTTCATCACCCGCACCCACGTCACCGACTGCTCGAACGGCTACCGGGCCGTCCGCACCACCGTCCTGCCGCAGCTCGTGTTACGCCAGGAGCAGTTCCACACCTCCGAGTTCATGATCGAGGCGATCAAGCGCGGCATCCCCGCCAAGGAGGTACCGATCACGGTCGACCAGCGCCTCCACGGGCACTCGAAGAAGCCCGCCGCCCTCCGCTACGGCGCCGGCTTCGCCAACGCGATCGTCCGCACCTGGCTGCGTTAGAGCGCCGCGCCTCATTACAAGAAGATCTCGCTCCAACTTGACCGCCGTGAAAGGCTGCATGGCAGCAGGGGTCGACCAAATGGAGGAACAGGGATGTCGATCACCGAGTACGAGGCCGCTGAAATCGAGAAGGCGAACGCGAGCGGCAATACGCCCGTCGTCTTCATCCACGGGCTGTGGCTGCTGCCGAGCAGTTGGGACCGCTGGGCCGAGGTCTTCGAGGAGGCCGGCTACGCGCCGCTGACGCCGACCTGGCCGGACGATCCGCGCACGGTCGAGGAAGCGCGCGCCAACCCCGATGTCTTCGCCAAGAAGACGCTGGGGATGATTGCCGACCACACCGCGGAGGTGATCGCGGGCCTCGACGAGAAGCCGGCGGTCCTCGGCCACTCGACCGGCGGCCTGCTCTGCCAGATCATCGCCGACCGCGGCCTCTCGGCGGCGACGGTGGCTATCGACCCGGGGCCGTTCCGCGGCGTCCTGCCGCTGCCCCTCTCCGCCCTGCGCTCGGCCCGGCCCGTGCTGCAGAACCCGCTCAACCGCGGCAAGGCCGTCACCCTCAGCTTCGAGCAGTTCAAGTACGGCTGGGCCAACGCGCTCGACGACGAGGAGGCGACCGGTCTCTACGAGACCTTCCACGTCGCCGCTCCCGGAGTGGCGCTGATGCAGATGGCGAACGCCAACCTCAATCCCTTCACCGAGGCCAAGCTCGACCCGAGGAACCCTAACCGGGGGCCGCTGCTGATCATCGACGGCGAGAAAGACCACACCGTCCCCTGGGCGATTGCCAACGCCTCCTACAAGAAACAGAGCCGCAACGAGGCGGTCACCGAGATCGAGAAAATCCCCAACCGGGGGCACTCGCTGACGATCGACAGCGGCTGGCGCGAGGTCTGCGACCGCTCGCTGGCCTTCGTCAAACGCTTCGCCTGAGCGTCAGCGAACGCCGGGGTGGCGGACCGCTGCCGGGTCCGGCAGGTACAGGTCGGTGCCGCAGCGCGGGCAGACCTGGACGTAGAGCTTCAGCGCCTTGTGACAGGTGGGGCACTGCCGTTCGGGTTCGTCTTTGTCGACCCGGTAGAGGATCACCGCGATCAAGCCGAGTAGCGGCAGCACGACCCCGATCAGGAACCAGATGAAGAACGAGCTGCCCTTGCCCCGGCCGATCAGGCCGGTGGCGAGGCCGAAGGAGAAGGCGATGACGAGGTACTCCACGCCTCCATTCTTGCGCTTCGGCCGAACTAGACCTAACGTCCAGCAGTGACCGTGCGCCGTTCAAGGACGGCGTCCGCGGTTCCGAGGAGAGTGTGAGGCCCCAAAGGGGCCTATTCGCGCATGGCGATCCCGCAAGAGAAACCAGTCGCAGCGAGGCCGAAAGACAGCCGGCGCAAACGCCGGCGCGTCTGGAAGGACAAGCACTACCGCTGGGTGCCGGACGGCCAGGGCGACTGGAAGGTCCAGGCCTACCTCTTCCGCCACCACCACAAGCCGAAGAAAGGCCACTCCCGCGGCCCCGGCAAGAAACCCGCGCGCCAGGCTGGGGCCGCCGCAGCGGCGGCCGCTCCGCCCGCACCCGCCCCGCCCTTCGACCAGCGCCCGCCCGAGGCCTACCAGGGAGCTTTCGGCACCGCCCAGGCGGTGCGGCTGCTGCAGCGGGCCGGCTTTGGCCCCGTCCCGGGCCAGGCCGAGCAGCTCGTCTCACTGGGGCTCGTCGGCGCGGTCCAGTCGCTCACCCAGCCCGGCGGCAGCCCCCACCTCAACGGCCCGGCCCCGCGCGACGACGACGGCAACCCGCTCGCCCCGGGCGACGCCTGGGGCCACGACCACCTCTGGTGGCTCGACCGCATGATCCGCTCCGACCAGCCGCTGATCGAGCGCATGGCGCTGGTCTTCCACGACTGGTTCGCGACTTCGAACGCGAATGTCTCCAAAACCCAGCAGATGATCGATCAGTCGAACCTCTTCCGAGGGCGCTGCTTCGGCTCCTTCCTCGACCTCTTCAAGGCGGTGACGATCGACCCGGCGATGCTGCAGTGGCTGAACGGCAACGAAAACTACAAATGGGCGCCGAACGAGAACTACGGCCGCGAGATGATGGAGCTGTTCTCGCTCGGGGCCGACCGCGGCGCCTACACCGAGGACGATATCCGCGAAGCGGCCCGCGCCCTGACCGGCTGGCGTAACGACTGGTCAAGCGAGCTCGGCGCCCACAACTTCCGCTTCGAACCGAAATGGCACGACACCGGCAACAAGACGGTGTTCGGAAAAACCGGCAACTGGGGCTGGGAAGACGCCTGCCGGCTCTGCGTCGAGCACCCCCTCCACGCCTCCTTCTTCGTCGAGAAGCTGTGGGGCTACTTCATCCCGGCGCCGCCCTCGACCGCCGTCCGCGACCAGCTGACCCAGACCTACGTCGGCTCCGGCTGGCAGATCCGGCCGGTCCTCGAGGCGATCCTGACCAGCCCGGAGTTCTACGAGGGGCCGCCGATGGTGAAGCCGCCGGTCGTCCAGCTCGCCTCGATGCTGCGGGCGCTGGGGCGGCCGATCGACACCGAGGCCTGGATCTACATCTGCGACATGGCCGGGCAGCAGCTCTTCTGGCCGCCCAACGTCTCCGGTTGGGACGACAATCGCTGGCTCGACACCTCGACGATGCGGGCCCGCTGGCTGATGGTCACCTACGCGCTGGAGGAGATCGCGCCCGACGCCTGGAACGACACCTACAGCACTACGGAGACCCCCGAGGAAGCCCTCGCCAAGGCGGTCGCCTCCTGGGGATCGCCGGCGCTGCGCGACGAGCACAGCGCCGAGCTGCTCGACCTCGCCAAACGCAGCGAGAAACTGATCGTCGCCGGCTGGCAAAACGGCCCCTACCGGGCGATGCGCCAGAACGCCCTTCTACAGCTGATCGGCGTCAGCCCCGATATGACCTTGCAATGAGCCCCCGCCACCAAAGCCACTCCTGCTGCGACGGCTACACCCGCTCCCAGCTGCTGCGCTCGGCCGCCGCCGAAGCCGGCAAGGGCCTGCCTGCGATCGAGGCCGGGATGCCGGAGCCGGCCGGGACCGGCCTCTCGCGCCGCAGATTCCTCTCCCGCAGCGCCGGTCTGGCGCTGGCGGTCTACGGCGCCTCGAAGATCCCGCTCTCGGCCTTCGAGACGGGGATCGCCCAGGCGGCGCCGACCGACAAGATCCTCATCTCGGTCTTCTTCGACGGCGGCATCGACTCGCTCAGCGTGCTGGCACCGGTCAACGACCCCCGCTACCAGCAGCTGCGCCCGAACCTGAAACAGGCGCCGGGCGCGGGCACCACCTTCAGCGAGGACCCGAGCCTGCAGTGGCACCCGTCCGCCGCGGCGCTGGCGACGCTGCACGGCGAGGGCAAGGTCAGCGCCTTCCCGGCGATCGGCTACGACCACCCCGACCAGTCCCACTTCACCTCCCGCCATTACTACGAGATCGGCGAGCTGCAGGTCGGCTACCGGACCGGCTGGCTGGGCCGCTACATCGACGCCGTCGGCGACAGCGAGAACCCGCTGCAGGGCCTCTCGCTCGACGGCTCCCTCTCGCCGATGATCGCCACCGCCGAAAAGCCGGTGGCGGCAATCGACAGCGTCGACGGCTACGACCTCTGGTCGCGCGTCGACAACCCGGTCCAGGAAGAGATGTTCAACAGCTTCGCCCGCTTCGGCTCGCTGCCGGTCGACTCGCCGGCGATGGGCCAGGTGCGGCGCGCCACCTCGCAGACCGACAAGCTGCGCCAGGACCTCGAGGGGGTCGGAGACTTCAGCAGCCCGGTCGCCTACCCGGACACCTGGTTCTCCCACAAGCTCGCCGGCCTCGCCGCCTACATCGCCTTCGGCCTGCCGATGCGGGTGGTGACGATCCGCGCCCCCGGCGGCTACGACACCCACGCCGACCAGGCCGGCGACCTCGAAGACAACCTGCGCGAGACCTGCGAGGGCATCCTCGCCTTCCAGCGCGACCTCGAAGCCCGCGGCCTCGCCGACCGGGTGATGATCGAGATGTGGAGCGAGTTCGGGCGGCGACCGGAGGAGAACGGCTCGCTCGGCACCGACCACGGCGCCGCTGGCTGCGCCTTCGTGATCGGCTCGCAGGCCAAAGGGCAGATGGTCGGCGAGTTCCCCGGCCTGACCAAACTCGACGAAGCCGACAACTTGCGGGTGACCAGCGACTTCCGCGGCATGTACTGCTCGTTGCTGGAGCAGTGGCTCGGCTTCGACGCCGAAGCGATCATCCCCGGCGCCTCCGGCTTCGTCCGGCCGACGCTGATCAAGCCGTGAGGCGCGCCCTCGTCTTGGCTCTTCTCGGCGCCGTGGCCCTGGCGCTGATCGTTTCGCCAGGAGCGCGAAATCCGGTGCCCCAGCTCGGCGCCGACCGCGCTGCCGCAGCCGACTGCACCTGGAAGCGCAGCGTCAAGCGGGTGGTCAAACGGGTCAAGCGCCACGGCAAGGTGCGCAGGGTGGTCCGCCGCAAGGTGCGCTGGACCTGCGTGCCGCTGGCGACCCCGCCCGTCGTCGCAGCTCCGGCTCCCGTCACCCCGGCCCCGCCGATGCCCGAACCGGAAGAGGAACCGGAAGCGAACCGGCTGGCGGTCAAAGCCGCCGAGTTCTACTTCGTCCTCTCGCGGCCGAGCGTCAAAGCCGGCGCGGTGACGATCGAACTCAACAACCAGGGCGAAGACCCGCACAACCTCAATCTGCTGCTCGAAGGCGGATCGGGCGAACCGCTGGAGATACCCGAAACCGACTCGGAAGAGCGCAGCGTCGAGAACTTCGATCTGCCGGCGGGCAAATACAAGCTCTGGTGCTCCCTCCCCGAACACGAGGAAAAGGGAATGAGCACGACGCTCCAGGTCGGCTAGTCCGACCAGGAGCTACAGCAGCGGTTTGGGGTGGCCGATCGAGCCGACCTCGGAGAGGTCGCGGCGGAACGGCAGCCCGGCGGTCCAGTCGAGCACGGCTCGCACCTTGCGAGCCGAGCCCGGAATCTGGCTCATGTGGTAGGTCCGGGCCATCCACCAGGCCGGGAAGCCGCGGAAGGTGTGGTCGCCGATCTTGCCGACGGCCTTGTAGCGGCCGAGGTTGACGAAGGCCGCTTGGGAGCGGTACTCGTAGGGCCTGGGACTGCCGACCCCGAGCTCGGCGGCGATGTTGCGGGCGGCGACCGGTCCCTGCCGGACCGCCGTCTGAGCGGTCGGCGGTGAGGTGCCGCCGCTCGGGTCGGGGACCGCGGCGCAGTCGCCGATCGCCCAGACCGAGTCCATCCCCTGCACCCGCAGATAGGAGTCGACCGGGACGCGGCCGCGCTCGTCGAGCGGCACGTTCAGCTCCTTGAGAATCGGCTGCGGGGCAACGCCGGCGGTCCAGACGACGGTTTTGGTCGGCAGCACCTCGCCGGTCGAGAGGCGGGCGCTGTCGGGGCCGACCTCCTCCAGCGTGGTGCCGAGGCGGATGTCGATGCCGCGGCCGCGCAGCTCGCGCAGCGCGTATTCGCCGAGGTCGCGGTCGATCTCGGGCAGGACCCGGTCGGTGGCCTCGACCAGCACCCAGCGCATCCCGTGCAAACGGGCGCGCGGATAGGAGTCCATCGCGTCGGCGGCGAAGTCCTGGAGCTCGGCCAGCGCCTCGAGGCCGGCGTAGCCGCCGCCGACGAAGACGTAGGTGAGCAGCCGTTCGCGCCGCGCCGGGTCCTCGGTCGCGTTCGCTTCCTCCAGCGTCTCGATCACATGGTTGCGGAGGTAGATCGCATCGGCCAGGCTCTTGAAGCCGACCGCGTGCTCGGCCAGGCCCGGTACCGGCAGCACCCGCGAGACCGAGCCCATCGAGAGCAGCAGCTGGTCGTAGGGCAGCTGTTCGGTTTCGCCGTACTTCGCCCGCAGGGTCACGGTCTTCGCCTCAGGGTCATGGCCGACGATCGAGCCGAGCCGCAGATAGGTGCGCTTGAGGATCTCGCGCAGCGGCGTCACCACATGGCGCGGCTCCAAGGTCCCAGCCGCCGCCTCCGGCAGGAACGGCGTGTAGAGCGCGAAGTTGGTGTCGTTGACGAGCACCATCCGCGCCGACTGCTTCGGCAGCGTCCGCTCCAACTCCCGCGCCGCCGCAGCGCCGCCAAACCCACCACCAGCGATCACCACGTTCCAGGCCATGAGTTCAACCTAGCACTTTGTAACAACGTGTTACAAAGTGCGGGAAGGCACTAGCTTCGATGCTGGGCGATGTCTTCTTTCATCACACGCAAGAGATCCATTTTGGCTCCTCCCCAGTCCTTCGAGATCGCATCAAAGGCCTTTCTCAGTCTGTCCTTTGGCTTCTCAGTGTCTTCCTCTTCTGCCGCAGCGGTGGCGAAAGCGCTGAACACGCTCAGCATCTCATCGGCAACCTTCACAACTGAGGTGCTCCCGAGAAATAGGACCCGAGTGTGTTCGTTGCTGAATTTCTGAACTAATTCGAGATAGCCATCCTCCGTAACCGGCCCTCGAAGGCCGAATACGTATTGCATCATTTCCTCAATCGAGGTAATAAAGCCGTAGTAAGCCTCCTGACGTTCCCGGCGACCCTCCTCAGCGTGCAACGCCTGCAGTTTCTCCATGTCCACTGCAATGCCCCGGAGTTGTACTTCGGTGCTTCGACGCGCCGCTAGATAGCTCAACACTCCGCTGCCAAGCGTGCCGGCAACAGCAATTAGCGCTACAGCGACCGTTTGCGAAATGTGCATTCGACTACGCCGATCGCCTCTTGCTGCGGACCTACAACCGCTCCTGGATCAAGCGGTTGACCTCGCCGCCGTCGGCGCGGCCTTTGGTTTCTCGCATGACGGCGCCGACGATGGCGCCGATCGCCTTGTTGTTGCCTTCGCGGATCTTCTCTACGGCGTCGGCGTTGTCGGCCATCGCCTGCTCGACGATCGCCTCCAGCTCGTTTGAGTCCGACATCTGGGCTAGGCCCTCGCGCTCGACGATCGCTGCCGGCTCGCCGCCCTCGGCGACCATGATCCCCAGCACCGTCTTGCCGCTGCCGTGGGAGATCTTCTTCTCCTGGACGAGGCCGACCAGGGCCGCGAGCTGCTCGGGCGAGACCTGGGAGGCGGTGGCACCGCCCTCGACCTCGGCATGGCGCAGCGCCGCCGCCAGCTCGCCGGTCACCCAGTTCGCCGCCACCTTCGGCTCGACGCCGTCGGCGGCCGCGGCGACGCTCTCGAAGTAGCCCGCCGTCTCCGGGTCGGTCGCCAGGGTCAGCGCCACGTCGCCGGCCAGCCCCATCGCTTGGTAGCGCTCGATCCGCGCCACCGGCAGCTCCGGCAGCGCCTCGCGGGCTTCGCGGATCATCTCCTCGGTCGGCACGATTGGCACCAGGTCGGGCTCGGGGAAGTAGCGGTAGTCGTGCGCCTCCTCCTTCGAACGCAGCGAGGTGAGACTGCCGCTGGCCGGATCGAAGTGCAGCGTCTCCTG
Source organism: Solirubrobacterales bacterium (assembly GCA_035760445.1). Classification (GTDB taxonomy): domain Bacteria; phylum Actinomycetota; class Thermoleophilia; order Solirubrobacterales; family 70-9; genus VAYN01. The sequence goes on from DASTSW010000008.1 coordinate 23,603, forward strand.
CTCGACCGCCCCCCCCGCCTCGACCAGCTCGCGCTGGCGGGCAAGCTCGGCTTCGATCCCGCGCTGGAGGAAGCGGAAGCTGTTCATGTTCTTCAGCTCGGTCTTGGTCCCGAGCTCCTCGCTGCCGGCCGGCCGGACCGAGACGTTGGCGTCGACCCGCAGGCTCCCCTCCTCCATGCTGACGTTGGAGACGCCCAGCTGGCGCACCGTCTCGCGCAGCAGGCGCGCCCAGTTGGCGGCTTCGGCGGCGTCGCGCAGGTCCGGCTCGGTGACGATCTCGACCAGCGGCGTGCCACCGCGGTTGAAGTCGACCAGCGAGGCGGCGGAGCCGTGGATCCGGCCCGAATCGCCGACGTGGATCGTCTTCGCCGCGTCCTCCTCGAGGTGGGCGCGGTGGATGCGGACCTCGCCGAGCCGGCCGGGACCGCAGATCGGGATGTCGTACTGGCTGATCTGGTACGCCTTCGGGCTGTCGGGATAGAAGTAGTTCTTGCGGTGGAAGATCGAGCGCGGGGCGATCTCGCAGCCCAGCGCGGCGCCGATCTGCAGCGCGTAGCGGATCGCCTTCTCGTTCGGCACCGGCAGCACCCCCGGGTGGGCGAGGCAGATCGGGCAGGTGTGGACGTTCGGCTCGTCGCCGAAGGACAGTTCGCAGCCGCAGAACATCTTCGTCTCGGTCGCCAGCTGGACGTGGATCTCCAGCCCGATCACGGCCTCCAGCTCAGCCATCGGAGCCTCCTCCCGGCTGAGCGTCGAAGCCGATCCCCTGCTCGAGCGCGTAGGCGGCGTCGAGCAGGCGCTGCTCGGCGAAGGCCGGGGCGGCGATCTGGAACCCGACCGGCAGCTGCGGGCCGCCGCCTTCCGGCGCCGCGAGACCGGCGGGGATCGAGATCGCGGGGATGCCGGCGAGGCTCATCGGCACCGTGAAGAAGTCGTTCAGGTACATCGCCAGCGGGTCGTCGCTCTTCTCCCCGAGCTTGAAGGCGACCGAAGGCGCGGTCGGGGTGACGACGAAGTCGACGTCGGCGAAAGCACCCTCGAAGTCCTGGGCGATCCGGGTCCGAACCTTCTGCGCCTGGCCGTAGTAGGCGTCGTAATAGCCCGAGGAGAGCGCGTAGGTGCCGAGCATGATCCGCCGCTTCACCTCCGGGCCGAAGCCCTCCGAGCGGGTCGTCTCGTACATCTCGATCAGGTCGCCGTCGCCGCCGGCACGCATCCCGTAGCGGACGCCGTCGTAGCGGGCGAGGTTGGAGGAGGCCTCGGCGGGGGCGATCACGTAGTAGGCGGAGATCCCGTGCTCGCTGCTCGGCAGCGAGACCTCGGCGATCTCGCCGCCCAGCGCCTCGATCTTCTTCAGCGTCGCCTCGAAGACCTCGCGGACGCCGGCGTCGAGGTCGTCGCCGGCGAGCTCGGCGGGGACGCCGAAGCGCAGGCCGCTGAGGTCCTCACGGCCGGGCAGCGAGACCCCGCCGTCGAGGCCGACCGAGGTGGAATCGAGCGGGTCGTGCCCCTGCAGGATCCCCAGCAGCAGGGCGGCGTCGCTTACCGTCCGGGTCAGCGGCCCGCACTGGTCGAGCGAGGAGGCGAAGGCGATCATCCCGTAGCGCGAGATCGCGCCGTAGGTGGGCTTGAGGCCGACGATCCCGCAGAAGGCGGCCGGCTGGCGGATCGAGCCACCGGTGTCGGTGCCAATCGACCAGGGGGCGAGGCCGCCGGCGACGACGGCCGCCGAGCCGCCGGAGGAGCCGCCGGGCACCCGCTCGCGGTCCCAGGGGTTGAGGACCGGCCCGTAGGCCGAGTTCTCGTTCGAGGAGCCCATCGCGAACTCGTCCATGTTGGTCTTGCCGAGTACCGGCGCGCCCGCCTCGAGCAGCTTGCGGACCGCGGTCGAGGTGTAGGGCGGGCGGTAGCCCTCGAGGATCCGCGAGCCGGCGGTGGTCGGCACGCCCTCGGTGCAGAAGATGTCCTTGACCGCGATCGGGGCGATGCAGTCGCGCTCGACCGCGATCGCCGCGGCCTCCTCGCCGCCCTCGTCGCGCCAGAGGTAGGCGTTGAGCTCGTCGCCGGCGGCGGCCTCGCGCCAAGCGGCGGTGTACTCGGCGGCGCCGAGGTCCCCCGCGACCATCGCTTCGTGCGCCTCCAGGGCGGTCAGTGCCAGCAGGTCGGTCATCAGATGCCTGGCTTCGTGGCCACGTGCGACTGGGGACGCGCACGGCCGAGCAGGTCAAGGACGCAGGGCGCAGCCTTTGCTGGAGGCAAAGGCAAGCCCGAGGACGCAGAGATGCGAAGTGCCGTGCGCGGCATCCAGGCGTGCGTGGTCGCGGGGCCAGGCATCTTCATTCGGCCTGCGGCGAGGGGACGCGGAAGGCGCCTTTTTCCGGTTCCGGCGCCGAGGCGAGGGCGACCTCGCGCGGCAGGCTCTGCCACGGCTGATCGGCGCGCAGCACGTTCTCCAGCGCCACCACGTGCGAGGTTGGCTCGACGCCCTCGAGGTCGAGGTTGCCGATCCGGTCGACGTGCTCGAGGATCCCCGACAGCTCGCCGACCATCGTCTCCACCTCCTCCTCGGAGAGGCGAAGCCGCGAGAGCCTCGCCACGTGCAGCACCTGCTCGCGATCGATCATCGCGGCGGATTCTAGGTCGGTATGGAAACTGGCTGCACAGCCAGTTAGAGTGCCCGCAATGCAGGGACCCGCGGCCGAGAGATTCGTCGTCTTCAATTTGCGCCTGCTGGCGGGCACCTTTGCCGTCGTCGGCCTGCTTTTCCTTCTGGTCCCGAGCGGCGTCCTCGACGTCATCTCCGACGTCGGCGAATGGTTCGGCAACGACACCCGCGCCCCCCACACCCAGGAGTACCTCTGGCTGGCGCTGGCCTTCGCCTACATGGTGGTGATCACCGGCATCTGCCTCGTCGCCCAGGCCGACGTAGTCCGCTACCGACCCCTGCTGCTGGTCCTCGCCGCCGGCAAGACCGCCTCCTCGCTCGGCTCGCTGGCCTTCTTCCTGATCCAGGAACAGGTCTTCATCTACCTGCTGAACTTCCTCGTCGACGGCTTCCTGGCGCTGCTGGCGCTATGGCTCTTCGTCCTCGCCGGCCGGGTCGGTCGCCCGGCCGCCCCCGGTTGACAGCGCCCGCCAGGGCTCTCGACCGCTGAGCAACGGACCCTGAGCGCGATCTGCGCGGCGCAAGCGCCGGGCATCGACGGCCTGCCGGCGGCAGAGCGCGACATCGACGTCTCCGGCCCGGTGGCCGAGTTCCTCCGCTCGCTCTCGCCGCAGGTGCTGCTGCGGCTGCGGCTCGGCCTGCGCGCCTTCGAGTGGCTGCCCTTCCCCTGGCGCTTCAGCAAGCTCGACCCGGAGGCGGCCGAGGACTTCCTCCACAAGCTCGACTCCTCCCGCTTCCCACTCCATCACGACCTGCTGCTGATGGCGAAGCTGTTCTCCACCCTCGGCTACGCGGTCGCGCCCGAGGTCGAGGCGAAGATCGGCGTCCGCACCGACTGCGCCCTGGCCGATGGCACGCTGCCCGAGCCGAACGGCTCGCTCGGCGACACCGAAGCCCGCGGCGACGGCGAGGAATGCGAGGTGGCGATCATCGGCTCCGGCGCCGGCGGCGCGGTGGCGGCGGCGATGCTGGCCGAGGCCGGGCTCGACGTGCTCGTGCTCGAGGCCGGCGACCACTACGACCGCGACAACTATCCCGAGGGCCGCCTGGAGGCGATCACCGAGCTCTACCGCGAAGCCGGCCTGACGATCGCCGAAGGCCGGCCGCCGATCCCGGTCCCGGTGGCGAAGGTCGTCGGCGGCACCACGGTGATCAACTCGGGCACCTGCTTCCGCGCCCCCGACCGGATCCTCGACGGCTGGCGCGACGAGTTCGGGGTCGCCTGGGCGCGGGACCTGGACGAGGACTTCGCCGAGGCCGAGGACTTCCTCCGCGTCACCCCGCTCGACCCCAACCGGATGGGCCGCAACGGCCAGCTGGCGATGGAGGGGGCGGCGGCGCTCGGCGCCAGCGGCGGCCCGATCGCCCGCAACGCCGGCAGCTGCGTGCAGTGCAGCTCCTGCCCCTACGGCTGCGCGATCGACGCCAAGCGCGGGATGCACGTCAGCTATCTGCCCCGTGCGGTCTCAGCCGGGGCGCGGGTGCGCGCCGGGGTCGAAGCGCAGCGGGTCCTGGTCGAAGACGGCCGCGCGGCCGGTGTCGCCTGCTCGGCCCGCGACGCCAGTGGCCGCAGCCGCCCCTTCACCGTCCGCGCCAGCCGCGCCGTGATTGCCGCCGGCGGCGCCCTCGGCACCCCGGAGCTGTTACTGCGCTCTGGGCTCGGCGGCAAGCAGGTCGGCCGCAACCTCCGCATCCATCCCGCCTGCTGGGTCGGTGCCCGCTACGAGGAGGACGTGCACGGCTGGGAGGGCGTGATGCAGAGCTACTACGTCGACCAGTGGGAGCACGAGCAGGGCGTCCTCCTAGAGGCGACCTTCACCCCGCTCGCCTTCGGCGGCGCCTGGCTGGTCGGCACCGGCGCCGAGCACCAGCGCTCGATGCTGAACTTCGGCCGCATCGGCTCGATCGGCGTCCAGCTGCGCGACGTCTCGGTCGGCGCCGTCGGCCTCGCCAACGAAGGCGCTCTGCGCGCCAGCTACAAGCTGAACGACGAGGACGTCCGCAAGACGATCTTCGGCATCGCCCGGGCGGCGGAAGTCCACTTCGCCGCCGGCGCCACCGAGGTCTATCCGAACATTCCCCGGGCCGGGGTGCTGAAGCCGGGCGACCTGGCGACCTTCGAGGCCACCCGCTTCAAGGCCTCGGAGCTGCGCCTCGAGGCCTTCCACCCAATGGGGACGGCGCGGATCTCTGCGGACCCGCGCCGTGGTGTCTGCGCCCCCGACGGCTCGGTCAACGGAACGCCCGGCCTCTACGTGGCCGACGCGTCCCTGTTCCCGACCGCCCCCGGCGTCAACCCGATGATGACCATCATCGCCTTCGCGAAGCAGGTCTCCCGGGAAGTCGCCGGGGGCGGGTCGCTCAGCTCGTCGGCGGGGGTGGCGGCGGTGGGCTCGGCGGCGTAGAGGACGGCGGCTGCGGCGGGGTGGTACCGGGGCCACCGCGGTTGGAGAACTGATCTCCGAGCTCGCCGAACGAGGTTCCTTCTTCCTGCATCGCCCGGTAACCGCCATAGGCGATTCCAGCCGAGGCCAGCAGACCGAGATAGACGCCGATCGCCCGGCCGACGTCGACCCCGGGGAGATCGCCGGTGTCGATCGGAGGGTCGATGATCCGGTAGAGGACGAGCAGGACCGAGAGGCCGCCGAGGATCGCCACCGCCGCGTTGATCGAGAAGGACGGCTCGACGAGCGCGTCGGAGATCCGGATCACGACGACCGCGATAGCGACGATGACCGTCAGCAGCAGGAAGAGGTCGATCCAGCTGAACACGTCCCAGGCGCTGCCGCCGGCGCTAACGCTGAAGAGACCGTCGCCGCTTGAAAAGTCGACCGTGAACCAGTCGAAGAACATGAAGATGAAGAGAAGGACAGCCGACCCGCCGGCGATCTTCTCCCCCGTACTGAGCCTGTCCATGAATCTCTCCTCCTCGGAGTTTGGGGTGGGTCGAAGGACCCTATGCCTGATCAGAAGCTGCTTCGACGCAGATAGCCGGGTTTCCTACCCGGCCGCCCGCTGGCGCGCGGCTTGCAAGGTGTTGCTGAGCAACATCGCGATCGTCATCGGGCCAACGCCGCCCGGGACCGGCGTGATCGCCGAGGCAACCTCGGCCGCCGCCTGGTAGTCGACGTCACCGACCAAGCCCTCCTCGAGGCGGTTGACGCCGACGTCGATGACGACCGCGCCGGGCTTGACCGCCTCGGCGCCGAGCAGCCTCGGCACGCCGACCGCGGCGACCAGCACGTCGGCGCGGCGGCAGACCTCGTCCAGGTCGCGGGTGCGCGAGTGGCAGGTCGTCACCGTCGCATTGGCGAGCAGCAGCAGGCGCGCGACCGGCACCCCGACCAGCTTCGAGCGGCCGACGACGACCGCCTCGGCACCCTCCAGCTCGACCCCCTCGTGGGCGAGCAACTCCATCACCCCGCGCGGCGTGCAGGGCACCAGGCTGGGGTCGCCGTGGGCGAGCCGGCCAGCGTTGACCGGGGTCAGGCCGTCGACGTCCTTGGCCGGATCGATCGCGGCGACGACAGCGTCCTCGTCGATCTGCGCCGGCAGCGGCAGCTGGACGAGGATGCCGTCGACCCCGTCGTCGGCGTTCAGCTCGCCGACCAGGTCGAGCAGCTCGGCTTCCGAGGTGGAGGCGTCGACGCCGTGGTGGACGGAGCGCATCCCGACCTCCTCAGAGGTGCGCCGCTTGCTGCGGATGTAGACCTGGGAGGCAGGGTCCTCGCCGACCAGCACGGTCGCCAGGCCTGGTGAGCGGCCGTACTCCTCGGTGAAAGCGGCGACGTCGACCTTGATCCGCTCGCGCGCCGCCGCAGCGACCGCTTTGCCGTCGATCACCCGCGCCGCCATCGCCTACCGCTTCCGGATCGGGGCGTAGTCGGCCATCAGCTTGCGCTCGGCGCCGTCGCCGGAGAAGCGGACGATGATCACCCCGCCGGGCTCGACCCCGGTCACCACCCCGTCGCCGAAGCTGGCGTGGATGACATCGTCGCCGGTCTGCAGCTCCAGCGCCGGGCCGGGGTCGACCGCCTGCGCGGGCGTCACCTCGTCGGTCACCGAGGTGCTCCAGCTGGTGCCGAGGCTGCGCGCGGCGGTCGAGTGGCTCTCGGTCAGCCCGGGCGGCAGCTCGTCGACGAAGCGCGAAGGCAGGTTGTGCTCGGCCCGGCCGAACAGCCGACGCTCCCGTGCCCAGGTCATGTAGAGGCGCTTGCGGGCGCGGGTGATGCCGACGTAACAGAGGCGACGCTCCTCTTCTTCGCCGCCCTCTTCCAGCGCCCGCATGTGAGGGAAGGCGCCCTCCTCGCAGCCGACGATGAAGACCGTGTCGTACTCGAGCCCCTTGGCGTTGTGCAGGGTCATCAGGGTGATCAGCTCCTCGCGGTCCTCGATCGTGTCCTGGTCGGAGACCAGGGAAACCTGCTGTAGGAACTCCTCGACGGGCGGGACTTCGCTCTCACCCTCCAGCTCGCGATTCTGGTCGAACTCAGCGGCGACTCCGACCAGCTCTTCGAGCGCCTCCACCCGCCCTTCGGCTTCCACCGTCCGCTCGGCTTCGAGCGCCTCCAGGTAGCCGGTCTCGCTGAGCACCGCCTGCAGCACCTCGGCCACCGGCTCGCCAGCGTCGACCCTGGCCCGCAGCAGGTCGACGGTCTCGTAAAAGCGGCCGACCGCCTTGAGCGCGGCGGCGCTCAGGCCCGGGACCTCCTCGGCCCGTTCCATTACCTCCCAGATCGGCAGGCCGGTGGTGTTGACATGTGAGGCAAGGCGCCCCTGACTGGTGTTGCCAATCCCTCGGCGCGGCGAGTTGACGATGCGGGTGAAAGAGACGAGGTCGGCGGGGTTGACCAGCAGGCTGAGGTAGGCGACCGCGTCCTTGACCTCGGCTTTTTCGTAGAACTTGGTTCCGCCAATCACCTGGTACGAGAGGTCGAAGCGGATCAGCGTGTCCTCCAGCACCCGGCTCATCGCGTTGGTCCGGTAGAAGACCGCGACCTGGGAGCGGGCGACGCCCTCCTCCTCCCCCAGCCGTTCGATCTCCGCCGCGACCCAGCGCGCCTCCTGGTGCTCGTCGCTCAGCTCGTTGAGCTGGACCTTCTCGCCCTCGTCGCCTTCGCTCCAGAGCTCCTTCGGCCGCCGTTCGCGATTGCGCTCGACGACGGCGTTGGCGGCCGAGAGGATCGTCTGGGTGGAGCGGTAGTTCTGCTCGAGCTTGACGACCTCGGCGCCCTCGAAGTCCTTGTCGAAGTCGAGGATGTTGGAGACGTCGGCGTAGCGGAAGCCGTAGATCGACTGGTCCTCGTCGCCGACCACCATCAGGTTGCCGTGCTCGCCCGCCAGCAGCTGCAGCAGCCGGTACTGGGCGTGGTTGGTGTCCTGGTACTCGTCGACGAGGACGTGGCGGAAGGTCCGCTGCCAGCGCTCGCGCACCTCCGGGAAGAGCTCCATCGCGTTGACGGTGCGGACCAGGAGGTCGTCGAAGTCCATCGCGTTGGCTTCCCGCATCCGTTTCTCGTAGAGCGGGAAGGCTTCGGCGACGATCTCCTCGAATTCGTTCTGGGCGGATTCGTTATAGGAGTCGGAATCGATCAGCTGGTTCTTGGCGCCGGAGATCTTCGAGTGGATCGCCCGCGGCGGGAACCGTTTCGGATCGACCCCCAGCTCGGTCAGACAGCGTTTCAGCATCCGCAGCGAGTCGGCCTGGTCGTAGATCGTGAAGCCCTTCGAGTAGCCGAGGCGCTCGGCGTCGACCCGCAGCATCCGCGCACAGGAGGAGTGGAAGGTCGTCACCCACATCGCCCGCACCGAGCGGCCGACCAGCTGGCCGACCCGCTCGCGCATCTCCGCCGCGGCTTTGTTGGTGAAGGTGATCGCCAGGATCTCACCGGGGCGGGCGGTGCCGTTGGCGAGCAGATAGGCGATCCGGTGGGTCAGAACCCGGGTCTTGCCCGAGCCGGCGCCGGCGAGGACCAGGAGCGGCCCCTCACCGTGTTCGACCGCCTCCCGCTGTGGCCCGTTGAGCCCAGCCAGCAGCCGCTCGGCGCGGTCGGCGCCGGGCTCGGTGGGTGCGCCGGCAGGGACCTGCGACTGGTCTCCCTCCAGCTCGAACTCGCCTTGGAGGCTCACCCGCCGAGCATAGCCAGGCGCTCGGCGGGGCCTGGAGGCGTTACCCAGTCGACGAGCAGCGCGAGATGATTTCGGTTTCCGGATCGGGGGAGCCGCCCAGCAGCATCTCTTCCAACTCCGTTTGCGACATCCCGCGGTAGGCATCGAGGATGCAATCGGTCACCCGCGCGGGCCAAGGTTCGCCGTCTTCGAAGAACTCCCTCTGTTCGTCCATCCACCTGCTGCGATCGAAATCGACGAAGCCGACGACTTCGTCGAGCTTCCAGTCGCCGTCGTCTTCGATCAGGGCAACGGAGAAGGCCTGGGCGTCGGCGAAAGCGACATCGGCGGTCGCCTTGGAGCCGTCGACGACGACGTTGCTCACTTCGACCGGGTCGTTTTCACTTTCTTCCGCCCGGGCGTTCTGCTCGCAGCTTTCCACCGCATCGGCGGCGTCGTCGCGAAACAGCTGTTCGGAAAAGGCCGGCGTCATCTGCTCCGTACAAGCGTCCGGATCGGTGCTGACGAAGGCGTAATCGATCGCCTCGACGATCTCCTCTTCGTCGCTTTTGCCGTCCCCGCCGCAGGACGCAAGCGCCAGCACCACCACGAGCAATCCGCCTGCGGACGTCAGGCGCTTTGGCAAACCTGGAGTCAACTAAGCGCCTGGCCTCAGCCGCCGGCCGAGGAGCGGCCGGTGCGGGGCTCGATCTTTGCCGTCTCGGCGCTCGGGCCGTTGCCGCCGTCGAGCTGGGATAGCCGCTTCTCGACGTCGGCGATCCGCTCGGAGAGGGCCTTGATCGCCTCGGCGATCGGATCCGGCAGGTGGATCCAGTCGGCGTCGGGGCCTTCGACCCGCCGGCCTTCGAGTTTGACCGGGTGGCCGGGGTTGCCGACCACGGTCGCGCCCGCCGGCACGTCCTCGACGACGACCGTGTTGGCGCCGATCTTCGCTCCGTCGCCGACGGCGATCGGGCCCAGCAGCTTTGCTCCCGAGCCAACCGTGACGTTGTTGCCGAGGGTCGGGTGGCGCTTGCCGGGCTGGAACCCGGTGCCGCCCAGGGTCACCCCCTGGTAGAGGGTGACGCAGTCGCCGATCGCCGCGGTCTCGCCGATCACCACGCCGGAGCCATGGTCGATGAAGAACTCGTTGCCGATTTCGGCGGCGGGGTGAATCTCGACCCCGGTCACCGAGCGGGTCAGGTAGGCGATCATCCGCGGCAGCAGCGGCACCCCGGCTTCGAGCAGGGCGTGGGCGGCGCGGTGGGCCAGCAGCGCCTGCACCCCGGCCCAGCTGGTGAGGATCTCGAAGCTGGAGACGCCCTGGGCGGCCGGGTCGCGCTCGCGCGCCGCCTTGAGGTCGGCGCGGATCTCCTTGACCACCCTCTTCCAGCGGCTCATGGTGAGAAGAAGGGTAAGGACATGTAGCGCTCGCCCGAGTCGCAGACGATCGTCACCACCCTCTTCCCCGCCATCTCCGGCCGCGCCGCGATCTCCAGCGCCGCCCAGATGTTGGCCCCGGCCGAGATCCCGGCCAGCACCCCGTCCTCCTTGGCAACGCGCCGGGCCGTCTCCAGCGCCTCCTCGTCGCCGACCGCGAGGATCTCGTCGACCACGCTGCGATCGAGGATCTCCGGCACGAAGCCGGCGCCGATGCCCTGGATTTTGTGCGGACCGGGCGCACCGCCGGAGAGCACCGGCGAGCTGGCCGGCTCGACCGCCACCACCAGCGCCTCCGGCGCCCGCTCCTTCAGCATCTGGCCGACGCCGGTGATCGTGCCGCCGGTGCCGACACCGGAGACGAAGGCGCCGATCTCGCCCTCGGTCTGGCTCCAGATCTCCTCCGCCGTGGTGCGGCGGTGGATCTCGGGGTTGGCGGGGTTGGAGAACTGCATCGGCATGAAGCCCTTGCGCTGCTCGCGAATCTCCTCGGCCAGCGCCACCGCCTCGTTCATCCCGCCCAACGAGGGCGTCTCGCGGACCTCGGCGCCGTAGGCCCGCAGCAGCTTGCCGCGCTCCCGGCTCATCCCCTCCGGCAGGGTGAGGATCAGCTCGTAGCCGCGGGCGGCGCAGACCATCGCCAGGGCGATCCCGGTGTTGCCGCTGGTCGGCTCGACCACCACCGCGCGGCCGGGCTCGATCAGGCCCTGCTCTTCGGCCGCGTCGATCATCGCCACCCCGATCCGGTCCTTGACCGAGCCGCCGGGATTGAAGTACTCGAGCTTGGCGCAGACCTGGCCGCCCACCCCAGCCGCGAGCCGGTCGAGCATGACCATCGGCGTGTTGCCGACCACGGCCGAGGCCTCCGCTCCAATTCGCATCGCGCGGAGTCTAGGAGGGATCGCCGGAACCCGCGCAAGACCTGGGCCAAAGCGGCCCATACCAGCCCCTCAGATTTGCCTGAGCGTCTCCATTTTTTCATTAAGTACGGGGTAGTACTCAGGTACCCGCGGGTTGCTCAAACCCACAGAAGGACGGATGGATCATGAGGATCAACAAGAGCAACGACGCCATCCCGGCGATCAGCGTCAGTAAGTCCTGCTGATTCCGGACCCCGGGCGGGCCCTACCCGGCCCGCCCGGCCTTCTGATCCTCCACCCTTCTAAATGAAGTACATGCCACTGCCGGACTCTTCGGCCTCGCGGCGGGCGACTTCGGCGATCGTCGTCTCGCCGAAGACTTTGCGCAGGGCGGCGACCCCCTCGGCCCAGATACCACCGGCCTCGTCAGCCTCGTCACCAACTTTGCCGTCGAGGACCTGGACGACTTCGAGCACCGTGATCTCCTCGGCTGGACGGGAGAGCGTGTAGCCGCCGCGCATGCCGCGGTGGCTGGTCAGCAGACCGTTGCGGCGCAGGGTCGAGAAGAGCTGCTCGAGGAACTGCTCGGGGATCTCGCGGCGCTCGGCGAGCTCCTTGATCGGCACCGGCCGCTCCCCCGCACGCGCCAACTCCGCCATAGCGACTACGGCATATCTCGACTTTGAGGTAATTGAGATCACTGGGACTTTCTACCGCACCCCTCGGCTGGGTAGGATCGCTTCGCGGAGGGCGCTGACCGCTCAGCGGCCCTCGCAAATCGAAACGATCGATCGGATCCTGCCCTGAGCGAGCCCCCACACTGCCTGGTGATCGACGGTCACCCTCTCGTCCGACTGGGAATCCGGGACACCCTCGACGGCAAGTTCGTCGTCCACGAGGCTCCCACCCGAGAGGAGGCGCTCGACCTCGTCCGCGACGTCGGCGACTTCGACGTCGCGATCGTCGACATGCGCTGGCGCGGCAACGGCGACGGCAACTCGATCAGCGGCCCGGACGCGATCCGCTTGCTGCAGCGCAATGCCCCGGGCCTGGGGATCGTCGCCCACGGCGAGCTACCCGAGCGGCACTTGGCGAGCGCGGCGCTGCAGGCCGGCGCCTTGGCCTACGTCGCCCGCACCACCGGCCCGGCGGAGCTGGCTCGCGCGGTCGAGGCGGCGGTCGAGCAGGAGCGCTACGTCGACCCGGCGGTGCCGCCGAAAGGCAGCCGCGGCAAGCTGACCCAGCGCCAGCGCCAGATCCTGCAGCTGCTCGCCAACGGCGAGTCGACCACGGTGGCGGCGCGCGAGCTGGACCTCAGCGAAGAGACGGTGAAGACCCACACCAAGAACGCCCTCGCCCGCCTCGGCGCCAGGAACCGCACCCACGCGGTGGCAATCGCCGTCCGCGAGTGCCTGATCGACTAGCCGCCTACCAGGCGATGTCGTCGGCGGTGGTCTGCGACGAGACCGTCCGCGACGTGCTGTTCACGACCTGAGCAGGCGTGCCATCGGAAGCGGTGGCCGCGGAAGCGTGACCCGACCACGACGGCCGGCGAACCCTGACCAGCGAGTGACGGCGCCACTCGTGCGCGAGTGGCTGGCGCGACTTGACCGGCGGGTTCATCAGATCCAGTTTCTGTCGCGGGCCATCAGGACCGCTTGGGCGCGGTCGACGGCGCCGATCTTGCCGTAGACGTTGTGCAGGTGGGTGCGGATGGTCGAGACCGAGAGGTGCATTTCGCTGGCGATCTGCTTGTAGACCATGCCCTCGGAGAGGTGGCGGAGAACGTCGAGCTCGCGGGCCGAGAGCGGGCAGGGCTCGCTGACCCGGGTCGTGTCCTGGGTTGGCAGCGGCAGCTCGTAGAGCAGATCGCGCAGCGCCTCGGGGCCGAGGCCGCAGCGCTCGGCGCTGGCCTTCAGGCGCTCGGGGGCGATCGCCTCGCCCTGGCAGTAGTGGGCGACCATGTCGGCGGTGGCGACCATCGCCGCCAGCCCCTCGGCGTCCTCGGCGTGATGGCGCTCGATCGCGACCGCGATCCGCGAGGGAAGGTTCCAGCGGCGAGCGAGGACGCCGCCGACCAAGGCGTGGTCGATGCCGAGCTGCTCGCGTTCCTCCCGCAGGCGCTGCTCGGGGGTGCGGGAGATCGCATCGAAGTAGACCTTGTAGCCGGGGTGCAGGCGGGAGATCACCAGGCGGCCAACGTCGTGCAGCAGCGCCGCCACGGCGAGCTCGTCACGTTCGGCCCAGCCGACGACGCGGCCGATCCGGTCGGCGGCGCGCTGGGTGGCGAGGGCGTGGACGCGGAAGCGCTCCGGCTTCAGCTCCCAGCCGCCGTTGGACTCGAAGAAATCAAAGCTGGGTGCGGTCCCGGCCAGGGCGAGAACGCCGGCCGGCTTGAGGACCTCGAGCGCAGCGGGGACACCGGCGACGCCGCCGGCGACGAGGCCGCCGCGGTTGGCGTGGCGCAGGACCGAGATCGCCAGAGAGACGTCGCTCTCGACCGCCTCGATGATCTCGCCCACGCGGACGTTCTCGGCGGTGGCGGCGGCGATCACTCGCTCGCGCGCCTCGAGAAGTACAGGGAAGCGCTCAACCGCCTCAAAGGCCTCAGCCAGGCGGCTGCCGGGCGCGGCGGCGTTCCTCGATCCCGTTTTCGCTTCCCCTTGCAGGGAGGCTGCACGACTGGTCTGGGCGGTCGTAACGCTCATTGGCCAACTCATCGGCAGCTAGAGCGCTCAGGTTTAGCCCAGGAATCCCTTGCAACCGCGAAAGCGGGCTTTTTGCAGCTACTAAGCGGAGCCGAGGCGGGCGGCGGCGGCTTCGATCCGCTCCAGCGAGAGGTTTCTGCCCAGGACGGCCAGGGACTCGAAGATGCCGGGAGAGACCGAAGTGCCGGTGATCGCGACGCGAATTGGCTGGTAGAGCCGCCCCGGCTTGAGCTCGAAGCGGTCGAGTAGTGGCGCCAGCGCCGACTCGATCGGCTCTGGCTCGAACGGCTCGACGCCCCGGAGCACCTCGGCGATTGCCGTGAGCACCTCCCCCGTCCCCTCTTTCATCACCTTGTTCCAGGCCTTTTCGTCCTCGACCGGGGGCTCGAAGAGGAAGCGGATCAGCGGCCAGACCTCATCCAGGGTCTGGGCTTTCTCCTGGGCGATCTCGCAGGCCGCCCGCAGCCGCTCGTCGGCGTCGCGTCCGAGGTGGCGGGCAACAGCGGCGGTGTACTCGTCGAGCGGCATCTCGCGCATGAAGCGGCCGTTCAGCCAGCGCAGCTTCTTCTCGTCGAAGATCGCCGCCGATTTGCCGACGTCCTCGACCCGGAAGCGGCGGACCAGCTCCTCGGTCGACATCAGGGTGGTGTCGTCGTCGGTTCCCCAGCCGAGCAGGGCGAGGTAGTTGCGCACCGCGGCGGGTAGGTAGCCGGCGTCGCGCAGCTCCTGCACCGAGGCGGCGCCGTGGCGCTTGGAGAGCTTCTTGCCGTCGGGGCCGTGCAGCAGCGGCAGGTGGGCGTAGCGCGGCGGCTCGTGTCCGAGCGCCTCCAGCACCAGCAGCTGCTTCGGCGTGTTCGAGAGGTGGTCGTCGCCGCGCACCACCTCGGTGACGCCCATCTCGGCGTCGTCGACCGCGACGGCGAAGTTGTAGAGGACCGAGCCGTCGCCGCGGGCGATGACGAAGTCGTCGTAACTGGCGTTGGGGAAGGCGACCGGGCCGCGGATCAGGTCGTGGACGACGGTCTCGCCTTCGTCGGGGACCCGCAGGCGGATCGCAGCGCCGGGATCGTCGGTGGGCGTGCCGCGGTAGCCGCTGCCGGCGCCGTGCTCGGCCTTCCAGGCCTCGACCTCCTTGGCGGTGGCGTGGTCGCGGTAGGCGTGACCGGACTCCAGCAGCCGCTGCAGGGCGGCCTCGTGCTGCGGCGCCCGCTCGGCCTGCGAGACCGGCCCGATGTCCCAGTCGAGCTCCAGCCAGCGCATCGCGTCGAGGATCTGCTCGACGTTCTCCGTGGTCGAGCGCTCGCGGTCGGTGTCCTCGATCCGCAGCACCAGCTCGCCGCCGCCGTGGCGGGCAGCGAGCCAGTTATAGAGTGCCGTCCTCGCTCCGCCGATGTGCAGCGCACCGGTCGGCGAGGGGGCAAACCTGAAACGGGAGTTATCGCTTGGCATGTTGATCGGAGCGCACGTATCCACCGGCGGCGGACTCGCCAACGCTGTCCAGCGCGGCAAGGAACGCGGCTGCGAATCTATCCAGATCTTCCACCAGAGCCCGCGGATGTGGCGGCCGACGAATCACACCGAGGAGGATTTCGCCGCCTTCCGCGAGGCAATGGACGCCTCCCCGGTCGAAGCGGTGATCATCCACGCCGTCTACCTGATCAACTGCGCGACCAAAGACAAAGAGCTGCGGAAGAAGTCGCTGACCTCGCTTACCCACGCGCTGCGGGTCGGCGACGGGATCGGCGCCAGGGGCGTCGTCCTCCACCCCGGCTCGCAGAAAACCGACCCGCTCAAACCGTCTCTGAAACGGGCCTCGAAGGTGATCGCCGCGGCGCTGAAGGAAACGGAGTCCTGCCCGTTATTGATCGAGCAGACCGCGGGCCACAAAGGCCTCCTGGCCCGCGATTTCGACCAGACCGCGGAGCTGATCGAGCTGGCCGGCAGCGGCTCCCGCCTCGGCCTCTGCCTCGACTCCTGCCACCTCTTCGTCCAGGGCTACGACATCACCGACGATGCCCACCTCGGCGCCGTCCTCGACGAAGCCGACGCCAAGGTAGGCATCGAGCGCCTCGGCGCTGTCCACGTCAACGACGCCGCCGTCCCCCTCGGCGCCTGCCTCGACCGCCACGCCAACATCGGCAAAGGCGAGATGGGCAAACGAGGCCTCTCCGCCTTCCTCTCCGAGCCCCGCTTCGAGAACCTCCCAGCCACCCTCGAGACGCCCGGCCCAGAAAAGAAAGGCTCCTCGAAAGCCGAAGTAACCCTCGCCAAGCGCCTCCGCCGAGAAGGTCTGAAGCGCCGAGGTATCTGACTCCAAACGAAAAGGGTCCTTCTCCAACCCGCAGTGGCCGGGGGTTCGGGTGTCCTCTCACAGAGGCTCATGAGACCACGTCGGCGCCCAGCAGTACGCCCCAGCTGCGCGACGGTCTCTGGGAGAGGGCACCCGAACCCCCCACCCCCTTTCGAGCAGGCGACAAGGACCGGACTAGCCGGCCCTTGCTTTCTCCCGCCGTAAGTCTTCTATTTGATGTGGAAGCCGGAGATCGCTCGGGCGATTACGAGCTGCTGGATCTCTGAGGTTCCCTCGAAGATCGTGTAGATCTTCGAATCGCGGTGCATCCGCTCGACCGGGAACTCGCGGGTGTAGCCGTTGCCGCCGAGGATCTGAATTGCCCGCTCGGTCACCCAGACGGCGACTTCACCGGCCTTCAGCTTCGACATCGAGCCCTCGGCGTTTTCGAATTTCTGACCGCTGCGGCCCATCCAGGCGGCGCGCCAGACGAGCAGGCGGGCGGCGTCGATCTCGAGCTTCATGTTCGCGAGGTCGAAGGCGATCGACTGGTTCTCGACGATCTTGCGGCCGAACTGTTCGCGCTCTTTGGCGTAGTCGAGCGAGTACTCGTAAGCGGCGCGGGCGATGCCGAGCGCCTGGGCGCCGACCGTCGGCCGGCTGGCCTCGAAGGTCTGCATCGCCGCCTGCGATTTGGCCTTTTTGCCCTCGCGGACGCGGGCGAGGCGTTCGTCGAGCTTCTCTTTGCCACCGAGCAGGCAGGAGCCCGGGACGCGGCAGTCATCGAGGTGGACGTCGGCGGTGTGCGAGGCGCGCAGGCCGTGCTTCTTGACCTTGGCGCCCTGCTCGCAGCCCTTGGTCCCCGGCGGGATCACGAAGGCGGCGTGGCCGCGCGAGCCGAGCTCGCGGTCGACCGAGGCGATGATGACGTGGACGTTGGCGATGCCGCCATTGGTCGCCCAGGCCTTCTGGCCGTTGATCACCCACTCGTCGTTGGCTTCGTCGTACTTGGCCGTGGTGCGGATGCCAGAGACATCTGAGCCGGCGTCCGGCTCGGAAGCGCAGAAGGCGGCGAGCTTGACGTCCTCCGGAGTGCCGAAGCACTGCGGGATCCACTCGCCCATCTGCTCCGGGGTTCCCTGCCCGAAGATCGCCGCGACCGCCAGGGTCGTGCCCATGATCGCCATGCCGATGCCGGCGTCGCCCCAGAACAGCTCCTCGTTGGCGATCGGCAGGGTCAGGCCGGTCTCGTCGGCCCAGAACTGGCCCATCGCTTCGAAGCTGTAGAGGCCGATCTTGGCGGCCTCCTCGATTACCGGCCAGGGCGTCTCCTCGCGCTCGTCCCACTCCTCGGCGGCGGGCCGCACGACGTTCTCGGCGAAGCCGTGAACCCAGTCGCGGATGTCCTTCTGGTCCTGGTTTAGCTCGAGGGTGAACTTCGGTTCGCCCGTAGCTTCGGTCGCGGAGTTGGCCTCGTCGAGCAGCGCGTTGGCGTCGACGTCGGCGACGGAGGAATCAGCCATGGCGGCGAAGTCTACACCGAACGGTGTCGAATCAAACGTCGCGCAAATCGAACGCTCGCAGCCCCTCGCTACCCGCGTCGGAGCAGTCGAAGAAGCGGCGGTTGACGCAGCCGTAGGACTCGCCGCTGCCCTCGTAGGCGCGCTCGACCGAGAACTGGCAGTGCGGCAGCGGTTCGCCGGTCATCTTCACCCCGCCGAAGCCGTCGGGCTCGAGCACCGCGGAGAGCTCCACCTCGGCCGCGTAGACCTCCTGCATACAGCCGACGTACTGCTCGCCGCTGAGGCGGTCGATGTAGCTGTAGAGGAAGCGACAGCCGAGCTCGACGCAACCGCGCGGCTCGACCATCTTGTCGCAGAAGGAGCGGCACTGGCGGCACTCGCCAACCTTGGTGCGCGTAGCGGTCATCGGCAAAGCTTAGGGATGCCAGACCGCGGAACCAAGCGGTTTGGACTGGTCACGCAGCCAGGGGAACCGCGCCCAACAGGTGGTCCAGCTCGGAGCGCAGCATCCCGGAGGGTTTGATCCGGTAGCCCTCCCCCACCTTCAGGCGACGCCCGCCGACCACGAGGTGGACCTCGGCGTCGCCTTTGTGGTGTTCGAAGATCGCCTTCAGTTCGTCGCAGAGCTCGTCGCTCCAGCGGGCCAGGTCGATCGGGACCTCGAACGGGCCCGACGGGGTCGCCGCCGGGACCAGCTTCGCCGCCTTGGCGATTTCCGCCTCGTCGGGTTCGAACCGCTGCGCCTCCTGGACCACGAGCTTGGTCTCGCCGCGATCCTTGTGGTCGAGGCGGCCGCGGACGAGGACGATCGCGTCTGGCTGGATGATCTCCGCGCTCTCGGCCTGGTCGGCCTTGAAGACCAGCATCTCGACCTGACCCTCGACGTCGTCGAGGGTGGCGAACATCATCTGGCTGCCGCTCTTGGTGCGGATCTTTTTGCAGGCGACGACGATCCCGCCGACCGTCACCCAGGCACCGTCGGGTTTGTTGGCCAGCTGGGCGATGCCGCAGTCGACCCGGGCCCGCAGCGCCGGCCCGACTTCGGTCAGCGGGTGCGAGGAGAGGTAGGTGCCGAGCGTCTCCTTCTCCATCGAGAGCATCTCGGCGCGATCGAACTCGGCGGCCGGGACCGGCGGCCGGTGCTGACCCTGCGACTGTGCCTCCCCTCCCCCTTCTTCGCCGAAGTCGAAGATCGAGCCCTGTCCCATCTGCGCGTCGACCTGCGCCTTCTGGCCGGCCGACTGGGCCGCCGGCAGGGTCTCCAGCATTCCTTTGCGGCTGTCGCCGGTGGAGTCGAGGGCGCCGCACTTGATCAGGCATTCGATCGCCCGTTTGTTGACCGCGCGGCTGTCGACCCGCTCGCAGAAGTCCCAGATCGACTCGATCGGCTTTTCCTCGCGGGCGCGGAGGATCGCCTCGACCGCCTGGTGGCCGACGTTCTTCACCGCGTCGAGGCCGAATCGGATCGCTTTCTCGGAGACGACGAAGCTGTGGTCGGAGGAGTTGACGTCGGGCGGCAGCACGTCGATCCCCATCTCGGCGCAGCGGTTGACGAAGAACGGGACCTTGTCTTTGGTGTTCATCACCGAGGAGATCACCGCCGCCATGTACTCGGCCGGATAGTTGGCCTTGAGGTAGGCGGTGCGGTAGGAGATCAGCCCGTAGCAGGCGGCGTGGGACTTGTTGAAGGAGTAGTCGGCGGCGGCTTCGTTCAGCTTCCAGAGGTCCTGGGCGACGCTGCGGTCGGTACCCGACTCCGCCAGGCCTTCCATGAATTTGTCTTTCATGGTCGCCATCAGGTCGCGCTTCTTCTTGCCGATCGCCTTGCGCAGATCGTCCGCCTGAGCACCCGAGAAGCCGGCCATCTGGCGGGCAATCTGCATCAGCTGCTCCTGGTAGATGACGCAGCCGTGGGTCTCCTCGGTGATCGCCTTCAGGCGGGGGTCGGGGTAGCGGACCGAGGATGGGTCTTTCTTGCCTTTCGCGTAGGTGGGGATGTAGGCCATCGCGCCGGGCCGGTAGAGCGCGCCGAGGGCGACGATGTCGGCGAACTCGGTCGGTTTGACCCGGCGCAGCGCGTCCCGCATCCCTTCCGACTCGAACTGGAAGACGCCGGTGGAGTCGCCGGCGGCGAGCATCGCGTAGGTCTTGGCGTCGTCGATCGGGATCTGCTCCATGTCGATCCGCTCGCCCCGCGAACGCTCGATGATGTCGATCGCGTCCTCGATCACATCGAGGTTGCGCAGCCCGAGGAAGTCCATCTTCAGCAGGCCGATTTCCTCGATCGGGTTCATCGAGTACTGGGTCACGATCTTGTACTGGCGCTCCTGTTTCCCGGAGCCGGGGCCGGACCCGTTGCCGTTGGGGTTCGGCGCCGCCGGAGCGCTCTTGTCCTCGGCCAGCTGCAGCGGCACGATCTCCTGCAGCGGCCGGTCGGCGATCACCACCGCGGCGGCGTGGATCGAGTTGTTGCGGATGATCCCCTCGAGACCCTGGGCGACGTCGACGATCTTCTTCGCGTCGGCGTCCTCGTCATAGGTTTTCCGCAACTCCTGGCCGGGGGCCAGGCATTCTTCGAAGGAAGGGCTGCGGCCCATGATCGGCTCGGGAATCTGCTTCGCCAGCTTGTCGCCGGTGGCGTAGTCGTAGCCGAGCACGCGGGCGGCGTCGCGGGTCGCGGCGCGCGGCGCCATCTTGCCGAAGGTGATGATCTGGGCGACCGATTCGCGGCCGTATTTCTCGCCCACGTAGCGGATCATCCGCTCGCGGCCGCGGACCGAGAAGTCGATGTCGATGTCCGGCATCGATTTGCGCCCTGGGTTGAGAAAGCGCTCGAACATCAATTCGTTGGCGAGCGGATCGAGGTCGGTGATCCGTAGGCAGTAGGAGACGATCGAGCCAGCCGCCGAGCCGCGACCCGGGCCGACGGCGATCCCGTTCTCCTTGGCGAAAGTGACGAAGTCCCAGACGATCAGGAAGTAGGACTCGAAGCCCATCTCCTCGATTACCCCGAGCTCGAACTCGAGCCGCTCGACCGCCTCGGCCGGCGGCGGGTCGCCGTAGCGGGCACGAAGGCCGTCCATCGCGATCCGCCGCAGCATCGCCCCCGGCTCCTCGCCGTTCTCGGTCGGGTAGCGCGGCAGCAGCAGTTTGCCGAGCTCGATGTCGATGCTGCAGCGCTCGGCGATCTCCAGCGTGGTCGGCACCGCCTCGGGCCACTCGGCGAAGGACTCGGCCATTTCCTCGGAGCTCTTGATGTAGAACTCGTTGGTGTCGAAGCTCATCTTCGGCATCTGCAGGGTCGACTTGGTCTGCACGCAGAGCAGCGCCGCGTGGTTGTCGAAGTCCTCGCGCCGCAGGTAGTGGACGTCGGCGGTCCCGACCACAGGGCGGCCGAGCTCGCGGGCGTAGTGGACGATCCCCTCGTTGGCCTTGTCCTGCTCGTCGATGCCGTTCTTCTGCACCTCGAAGTAGACCTGCTCGGGTCCGAAGGCCTGGATCAGGTCGTCTAGGTGAGCCCGGGCGTCGTCTTTGCGCTCTTCGATCAGGCGACGGCAGAAACGCGACTGCAGGCAGCCGGTGAGGACGATCACGCCCTCGGCGTGCTGGGCGAGCAGATCCATGTCGACGTTGGCCTTGCCGCGCGAGAAGCCTTCGAGGAAGCCGGCAGAGGTGAGCTTGACCAGATTGGCGAAGCCCTGGTCGGTCTCCGCAAGCAGGGTCAGGTGGTTGCGCTCGTACTTGGTCTGTTCCTTGATCGCGCGGCGGTCGTCTACGAGGTAGGCCTCGAGCCCGGCGATCGGTTTGATCCCGTGCTTCTTGCAGGCCTTGTAGAGGTCGACGGCGCCGTTCATCACGCCGTGATCGGTCAGCCCCAGGGCAGGCTGGCCGAGCTCCGCCGCCCGCGCCGCCATCGCGTCGATCTTGCAGGCGCCATCAAGCAGCGAGTACTCGCTGTGGGCGTGGAGATGTACGGCAGAGGCGGTGCTCACGGTCGGCGTCGAGCATGGCAAATCGACCCGACGAAACCGGCGGCTTCGGTGACACTTCCACGCTAGTTCCGGGGTACTTCAGAGCTGGGTGACGACGAGCCCGCCGATGACGCTAGCGGCGATGCTGCCGGCGATACCCGCGAGACTGATGATCATCGTTCGCTGCAGCGCGTCGAAGCGGGCATCCATGCGATCGAAGCCCTCCTTCAGGTCGGCTCGCATTTGACGCATCTCGACACGCAGTTCCCGAATGTCGGAGTCGACCCGGGCAAAGCCCTTGTCCGTATGGACACGCAGATCTCGGATTTCGACCTTGGTCGCACCGAAGCCCTTATCGATCCGCTTCACGAGGTCGCCGAGCCGCTCGTCGGTCCAGGTTTCCCTTGCCATGACTGCCATCCAGGCAACCATACGAGGCGTGTTGTCATCAATGGCGCGCGGCTTCGTGACTTAGGCGCAGACCCAGGCGCTGGGGCCGGAGTCGGCCCAGATCTCAGCCGCGATCCGGTCCTGTTCGGCCTTCGGGGCTTCGTGGGGCAAGCCCTTGCCGCCGTACAGTTCCCAGGTCGAGGGAAGGATCTGGTAGGCGCCGCCGGCGCCGCTGGAAGGGTTGAGGGCGCTGTAGTTGCCGCCTGACTCACACATCACGATGTAGGTCGGGATCGAGTAGGGACCACCGAGCCAGCGGCCGACTTCTTCTTCGGCTTCGGCTTCCGATTCGGCCAGGCGCGCTTCCTGGATCTGATCGACCCATTCGGAGATGTCGGATTTCAAGGTTGCCAGTGAAGCTTCGCGACTGGCGCTGAGCGACTGCAAGCGAGCGGCGGCGGCCTCGGCGGCTTCGCGGACCGCGCCGATTTCCTCGCGAGCGGCTTCGAGCCGTTCGTCGTAGGCGACCGCTTCCGCCTTCAGGTCGGCGACCTCGAGCACCTGCTGGTGGACGGCCTCGCGCACCTCGGCGACGCGATCCGCGAGAGCGCTGTCGGCTTCGGAGATCGCCCGCAGGTAGTCGCTCTGGGTGACGAAGTCCTCGTAGTCGCCGGACCCGAAGACGAGGTCGGCGGTGCTCGGCGTGCCCTGCTCGTAGATCGCGACCAGCCGCTGCGCCAGTACCTGGCGCGAGCGCCGCAGGCGCGCCTTCTCCAGCGCCAGCCGCTTCTCGGTCGCCTCCAGCTTGCGCGCGAGTTCCGCCGTCCGCTCCTTGGCCTTGGTCAGCAGGTCGGTCAGTTCTTCCTCTTCGGCTGCCGCGTCCTTCGCTTCGGCTTCTGCGCTACCCAGTTCCGCGGTGGTCGACTGCAGCTGGACCGAGAGCGAGCTCGCCTCGTCGCGGGCCGAAGCCAGTTTCGCTTCGAGCTTGTCGGCGTCGGTGGCGCCGGCGCTGGCGACGGCGAACACGAGCACGGCGAGCAGCGCGCAGAGCGATGCCGCCGCGCCGATCCTCGCCAGGTCGTTTCTCAGCTGCTGCGGCCGCACGGAGCGGCGAGGCTAGCGAGCCGAGGTCGAAATCCCTGCAAGTCGACGATAACCCGCAAGAAAGCTTGCGATTGCCGCAGGCGCTGTCAGCCCTCGGGCACTTCGCGCGTAGCGAAGTAGACGGCGACCGCCGCCACGACGGCACCGACCCCTAGCGCGATCCGCGTCTCGCGCCGGTAGCGGCGCCGCAGGTAGCGGAAGGCGAACTTCACCGAGGCCTTCCCGACCCGGTTGTACATCAGCCCTCCCCCCGCTCGCGGATCCGGTGCGCCATCCGCGACTGCAGCGACCAGAGCTCGATGAACCCGGGCGAGGCGTTCTGGTCGAACAGCCCGCCGGACTCCGAGAAACTCGCCAGCTCGGCGTCGTAGACGGCGTTCGGCGAGGAGCGGGTGACGACGCGGGCGCTGCCTTTGAAGAGGCGCAGGCCGATCTCGCCGGTCACCTGAGCGTTGACCGCGTCCATGTAGGTGTCGAGGTCGGTGCGCAGCGGCTCCCACCAGAGCCCCGCGTAGACCAGGTAGCCCCACTTCTGATCCAGCGCCGGCTTGAACTGGTTCTGGTGGATCGTGCCGACCAGCCGCTCCAGCTCCTCGTGGGCGGGAAGCAGGATCGCCGCCGCCGGCACCTCGTAGATGTCGCGGACCTTGAGGCCGACGATCCGGTCCTCGATGTGGTCGACGATCCCGACCCCGTGGCGGCAGCCGATCTCGGCCGCCTTTTCCAGCAGCTCGACCAGGCCGAGGCGCTCGCCGTTGAGCGAGACCGGCAGGCCGTGCTCGAAGCCGACGGTGACGGTCTCGGCCTCGTCGGGCGCCTCCTCGGGGCGGGTGACCAGTTGGAATACGTCGTCCTCGGGCGCGTGGTCGAGCTCCTCGATCCAGCGACCCTCAGAGGAGCGCCCCCAGAGGTTGTCGTCGATCGAGTAGGGCGCGACCTCGGTGCCACCCTTGACCGGGATGCCGTGCTCGCGCGCGTAGGCGATCTCCTCCTCGCGACCCATCTCCCAGGAGCGGACCGGGGCGATCGTCTTCAGCTCCGGCGCCAGGGTCGCGACCGTGGCCTCGATCCGCACCTGGTCGTTGCCCTTGCCGGTGCAGCCATGGGCGATCGTGTCGCAATTGGTCTGCCGCGCGTACTCGACCGCGAGCTGGGCGATCAGCGGCCGGCCGAGGGCGGTGAAGAGCGGGTAGCCGTTGCCGTAGATGGCGTTGGCCTTGATCGCCGGGGCGATGAACTCGGCGGCGAAGCGCTCGCGGGCGTCGACCACATGGCACTCGACCGCGCCGAGCTTCAGCGCCTTGGCCTCGATCACCCCGTAGTCCTCGCCAGGCTGGCCGAGGTTGACCGTGAGACAGACGACTTCGGCTTCGTAGTGGTCCTGGATCCACTTCAGCATCACGCTGGTGTCGAGTCCGCCCGAGTAGAGCAGCAGGACGCGGTGGACCGACGCGGGGTCGGCCTCGTAGCTGGCGGTCGGCTGGAAATGGGGCTGCTCGGTGCTCACGCGGGCGCAAGTCTCGCACGCCGCCAGCGCCGAGGGCTTCTAGGGCGCTTCGAGGCCGCCGGAACCGCCTTCTTCTTCTGCGGGCGGCGCTTCTTCGGCTTCTTCTTCCGGCGGCGCTTCTTCGTCTTCTTCGACCGTCGGTTCCTCTTCGGTCGTGGTCGAATCCGTGGTCGTCGTCGAGCTGTCGGTCGTCGTGGTCGACGGCGTCGTGGCGGTGGATTCGAGGCTCGAGGTCGTGGTTTCGCCGCTGTCGTCGCCGTTGGCGATGACGACGATCGCGATCAGCAGGCCGATGATCACCGCAATCAGACCGGCAACGAGCAGGCGCATGTTGCCGTGCGGGCGCCCGCCTCCCGGGCCACCCGGCCCGCGGTCTTCCGGCCCCATCAGGCGCGTCGGATCCTCGTGCATCGTCTAGCTCTCCTCCGGTCCCAGGATCGCGTCGAGGATCGCGTCGGTGTCCTCGATCTCGAAACCGTTTCGCAGCCGGTGGGCGATCTCCTCCCGACTGCTGCCCGAGATCGCCATCTGGGTCGCCAGCAGGCGGGCGCCGGCGGCGTCCGAGCGCCTGCCGCCCTCCTCGGCCAGCGGCGCCTCCTCGAAGACCACCGCCCGCAGCCGCGGCGTAACTGGAACCTCGGGCTCGTCCAGCTCCTCCGGCTCTTCGACCTCCACCGGGGCGGGCTCGTCGGCCGAGGCGGGCTGCCCGTCGATCCGCGCTCGCGCCTCCTCCAGTGTCGCCTGCAGGCTCTCGGCCTCGCGGCGCAGCGAGAGCGCCTGACCGAGCAGGGTGTCGATCAGGTCGGAGAGCTCCGCAGTCCGGTCCTGGGTCAGACGGTCGGCCTCGGCCTGGGCCTGGGCCAAGTAGCGACGCGCCTGCGCTTCGGCGTCGTCGATCACGCCTTCGGCAGCGCGCTCGGCCGCCTCGACGATTGCCTCCAGGCGTTCGGCGGTGGTCGCTCGCAGCGCGCGCTGCTGTCGGTTGAAGTCCCTCGGGTTGCCGGCGGGGCTCATGAACCCCGAAAGCCTAGAAGCGATTCGCCAATCAGTTCAACCGCGCGGTCGACGTGGTCGGAATCGATCACCAGCGGCGGCAGCAGTCGCAGGGTGTCCAGCCGGGGGACGTTGACGACGAGGCCGCGCCCGAGCAGGTCGGCCCCGACCGCGGCGGCGTCGACGCCCTCCTCCAGGCCGACCCCGACCATCAGGCCGCGGCCGCGGGTCTGGCGCACGCCCTCGAGCGCCTGCAGCGACTCACGCAGGTAGGCGCCGAGCTCGCGCACGTGACGGAGCAGGGCCGGGTCGTCGATCACGTCCAGAACCGCCAGCGCCGCGGCGGTGGCGACGGGCCCGCCGGCGAAGGTCGAGCCGTGGTCGCCTGGCTCCAGCACCTCGGCGGCCAGCGGCGAGGTGATGCAGGCGCCGATCGGGAAGCCGCCGCCGAGCGCCTTGGCGCTGGTGATCACGTCCGGGCGGACCGGCGTCTGCTCGTAGGCCCAGAGCGAGCCGGTGCGACCGATCCCAGTCTGGATCTCGTCGAAGATCAGCAGCGCTCCTGCCGCGTCGCAGGCCTGTCGCGCCGCGAGCAGTACCTCGTCGGCGATTGGGAAGACCCCCGCCTCGCCCTGGATCGGCTCGACCAGCACGGCGGCGGTGCTGGCGCCGACCGCCGCCCGCATCGCCGCCGGGTCGTCGCGGGGGACGGAGCGGAAGCCGGGCAGCATCGGCCCCAGCGCCTCGTTCGCCGCCAGCCCGGGGGTGGCAGACAGGGCGCCATAGGAGCGTCCGTGGAAGTCGCTCTCGAAGCTGACGATCTCCGGCGCGGCGACGCCACGGGCGTGGGCGTGCTTACGAGCGATCTTGATCGCGCACTCGTTCGCCTCGGTGCCGGAGTTGGCGAAGAAGACGCGGCCGCCGAGGCTCGACTCCGAAAGCCGCTCGGCAAGACGCGCCATCGGCTCGGTGTAGAAGAGGTTGGAGACGTGGATCAGGTGCTTGGCCTGCTCCCGGACCGCCTTGACCACATCGGGGTGGCAATGGCCGACCGAGCAAACCGAGATCCCGGTGAGAAAGTCGAGGTACTGCTTGCCGTCCGCGTCCCAGAGCAGCGCCCCCTCGCCCCGAACGAAGTCGACCGGCGCCCGCTTGTAGGTCCGCATCAGATAGCGCTCCTCGAGCGCGCGGGTCTGCTCCAGGCCGATGCCGTCGGCGACATCGGTCATGGGGTGACCATGGTGCCGATGCCGGCGTCGGTGAACAGCTCCAGCAGCAGGCTGTGCGGGACCCGGCCGTCGATGATGTGGGCCGACTGGGCGCCGCCGCGGATCGCGTCAGCGCAGGCCTGCAGCTTCGGCCGCATCCCTCCCTCCAGGCCGGCCAGCTGGGTGTCGACCTCGGCGACGGTCGCACGGCTGATCAGCGAGCCCTCGTCGTCGGCGTCGGCGAGCCATCCCTCGACATCGGTGAGGAAGATCGCCTTGTGGGCGCCGAGCGCAGCGGCGACCTTGCCTGCGGCCTCGTCGGCGTTGACGTTGTAGGACTGGCCGCTGCGATCGGAGGCCGAGGAGGCGATCACCGGGATGTAGTCGGCGGCGATGTGGTTGAGCACGTCGACGTCGACCCGGTCGATCGAGCCGACGAAGCCGACCTGCTCGGCGTTGGCGACCGGTGAGACCTCGAACAGGTTGCCGTCCGTGCCGGAGAGGCCGACGGCCGCCTGTCCGTGGCGGTTCAGGCGCTGGACGATTTCCGAGTTGAGTTTGCCGGCGAGGACCATCTGCGCCACCTCGACCGTCTCGGAGTCGGTGACCCGCAGGCCCTCGTGGAAGCGCACCTCGAGCCCGAGCCTCTCCATGTAGCGGGTGATCTCCGGGCCGCCGCCGTGGACGATGATCGGGTTGAGGCCGACGTACTTGAGCAGGACCACGTCGGTGGCAAAGGCTTCGCGCAGATCCTCGTCGAGCATCGCCGCGCCGCCGTACTTGATCACCACCGTGCGGCCGTGGAACTCGCGGATATAGGGCAGCGCCTCCAGCAGGGTGGCGACGCTGCCGCTGTCGTAGCGGATGTTGTCGGTGTGACTCATGTTGGTGTCCTGGGTCACGTCGTGTACTCCGCGTTGATCTTCACGTACTCGTAGCCGAGGTCTGAGAACCAGACGTGGGCGCGGTTCTCGCCGCGTCCGAGCCGCAGGCCGATCTCTGCCTCGTCCACGTCGGCGCCCAGCTCGGCCGCATCGATCGCCTCGGCGCCGAGCTCACCCAGCTCCTCACCGGCCAGGGCGGCACCGGCCGCCTGGGCGATCCGGCCCCAGTTGGGGTCGCGGCCGAACAGCGCCGTCTTGACCAGCGGCGAGTTGGCGATCGCCCGGGCGACGCGCTCGGCCTCGGCCTGCGAGGCGGCCTCGCTGACCTCGATCCGGGCGGTGCGGGCGGCGCCCTCGCCGTCGCGGACGATCTCGATCGCCAGCTGCAGCAGGACCGCCTCGAGCAAGCCCTCGGGCAGCGGCTTGCCGGAGGCGCCGGAAGCCTGCAGCAGAACCATGTCGTTGGTGCTCATCTGGCCGTCGACGGTGATCCGGTTGAAGGAGGCGTCGACGGCGGTCTGCAGGCGCGCGTCGGCGTCGGCGACGACCGCGTCGGTCTGGACGAAGCAGAGCATCGTCGCCATGTTCGGCTCGATCATCCCCGCTCCCTTTGCCTGGGCGGAAAGCGTCACCCCGCCGGCTCGCAGGGTGCAGCGCTTGGGCCAGCGGTCGGTGGTGAGAATCGCGTCGGAGAAGGCGGTGCCGCCGTCGGGCGCCAGCGTCGTCGCGGCCTCGGCGATGCCGTTGAGGACGGCGTCGATCGGCAGCGGCACCCCGATCGTCCCGGTCTCGGCGACGGCGACCTGCGGGGGCTCCAGACCGAGCTGCCTGGCGGCCACCGCGCACATCGCCCGGGCATCGGCAAGACCCTGCTCCCCGGTCTCGGCGTTGGCGTTGCCGGAGTTGACGACCGCGGCGCGCACGTCGGGACCGTCGACCTCGTCCCGGCAGACGCGGATCGGCGCCGCCGCCGAGGCATTGCGGGTGAGGACCATTGCCGAGGACACCTCGTCGGCGTCGCAGACGACCAGGCCGACGTCGGTGCGACCGCCCCCCTTCAGCCCGCAATGGGCGCCGCCGGCGCGGAAGCCGGGTGCGAGCTGGGCAGGGTCGAGCTCCTCGACGCCGTCGGGCGCATCGACCCAGCGGCTCCGGAAAAAGTGGTCAGCCGGAATGCTCCGCTTCGCGTCCGCTTCCGGCGAGGTCACTGGAGTCCCTCCGTCTCGTCCAGACCCAACATCAAGTTGAGGTTCTGCACGCCCTGACTGGAGGCGCCCTTCCAGATGTTGTCGATCGCCGAGAAGGCCATCACCCTCCCCCGCTCCTCAACCGTGACGTAGACGTGGCACTCGTTGGTGTCGCGGACGGCGCGCAGGTTTGGCGGGCCGTCGAGGACGTGGACGAAGGGCTCGGCGGCGTAGCGCTCCGCATACAGCGCCTGGACCGCCTCTTTGGAGGTCGCCTCACCCAGCGTCGCGAAGCAGGTCGCCAGCTCACCCTGGTCGAGCGGCAGCAGGTGCGGGACGAAGGTGACCGGCGCCGGGCTGCCCAGCGCCGCCAGCTCCTGCTCGATCTCGGGCCGGTGCCGGTGCCCCTCGGTCTTGTAGGGAAAGGCGTTCTCGGTCATAGCCGAGAAGTGGACGAGGTCGTCGCTGCTGCGCCCGTAGCCGGAGGTGCCCTGCATGGCGGAGACGAAGACCTCGCCGAGCAGCCCCTTTTCGGCCAGCGGCGCCAGAGCCAGGACACTGGCGGTCGGGTAGCAGCCCGGGGTCGCCACCAGCTTCGCCTCGCGCAGCTCGTCGCGGTAGAGCTCGGTGAGCCCATAGACGCCGGTGCCGAAGAGATCCGGGGCGCCGTGCTCGCCGTACCAGCGCTCGTAGGTCTCGCGGTCGCGGAGGCGGAAGTCGGCGGAAAGGTCGACGACGAGGATCCTCTGCTCGCGCAGCGCGGCGACGGTCGGCGCGGCGGCACCGTGCGGGTAGGCGACGATCGCTGCGTCGACTTCGGGCAGGTTCTCCAGGTCCAGCACGCTCAGGTCGACTTCGGCCCGGTAGCGCGGGTAGAGGTCGGTCAGCCGCCTGCCGGCATCGCTGCGAGAGGTCGCGGCGACGAGCTCGAGGCCTGGGTGGTCCCAGACGATTTGCGCCGCCAGGGCACCGGTGAAACCAGAGGCGCCGGCGACCAGCACGCGCTTACTCACGGAGGGTCCCCCCGATCTCGCCTAGCTTCGCCTTGATCGCCTCGCGTAGGCCGGCGACCTCGTCGTCGGTGAGGGTGCGGTCGGCGGCGCGGAACTCGAGGTTCAGCGCCAGGCTCTTGCGGTCCTCGCCGACCTGCTCACCCTCATAGAGGTCGAAGACCTCGGCCGCGTGCAGCAGCTCGCCGCCGCCGGCCAGGACCGCGGCGCGGACCTCGCTGGCCGGGGTCTCGGCCGGAACGACCACAGCCAGGTCTTGATAGACGGCCGGGAAGGTGGTGACGTCCTCGTAGGACTCCTCGCCGAGGCTCGCCGCCGCGATCAGCGGCGCCGCGTCGAGTTCAAAGGCGACGGCCGCGTCGATGTCCCAGGTCCGGCAGACCAGCGGGTGAACCTCACCCAGCCAGCCGGCCGCGGAGCCGGCGATCGAGATCGCCGCCGAGCGCCCCGGATGGAGGAAAGGCTGCTCGGCGGGAGCGAACTCCAGCTCGACCCCGAGCTGGACCGCGAGCGCCTCGAGCACGCCCTTGACCGCGAAGAAGTCCGCCGCCTCTCCCCCGCCCCGCCAGGAGCGAGGGGCCAATGACCCCACCGCGATCCCGGCGAACCGGTGCGGCTCGGAAAACGGAGCCGGCTGATCCCCAGCGAACTGCCCCGCCAGCGCGTCGACGGGACGATTTGCGGTTACCTCGACCGCTTTTCGTCCCGTCGGCGGGTCCTGGAGGTAGACGCGGGTGGATTCGAACAACGCCGCGGAGGAGGTACCACGGGCGACGTTGCGGGAGGCGATGTCCAGCAGCGAGCCGAGCAGGGTCGTCCGCATCGCCGACTGCTCCTCGGAGAGCGGGTTGGCGAGCAGGATCGGCTTCGACCGCGGGTCGTTGGCGTCAATCCGCAGCCGCTCGGCCTCGCCGGGATCGGTGAAGCTCCAGCCGACCGCCTGGTCGAAGCCGTGGTCGCGGAGGGCGTCCTCCGCCCGCCGCCGCAGGCGCTGCTCGCGACTGAGGCCGCCGATCGCGCCGCCGGTCGCCGGCAGCGTCGTCGGCAGGTGCTCGTCGATCCCGTGAACCCGCGCCACCTCCTCGATCAGGTCGACTTCGCGGGTGACGTCGTAGTGGCGGTCGGGCGGGACGGTGACCGTGAGGTCCTCGTCGTCGAGCTCCGCCTCGAAGCCGAGCCGCTCCAGGTAGGTCTTCTGCTCGGCCTGGGAGATCTCCATCCCCAGCAGGCCGCTGACCCGCGCCGCCCGCAGCGGCAGCCGCCGCAGGGCCGGGATCTCGGCGGCGACGTCGATCGTCCCCGGCACCAGCTTGGCGCCGCAGAGCTCGACCATCAGCCGCGAGGCGATCCGCTGCGCCCGCATCGTCAGCTCCGGGTGCAGCTGCTTCTCGAAGCGCGAGGAGGCCTCGGAGCGCAGCCCCAGCAGCCGCGAGGTGCGGAGGATGTTGGTCCCGTTCCAGTTGGCGACCTCGAGCAGGACCCGGGTCGTCGTCTCGGAGACCTCGGAGGTCTGACCCCCCATGATCCCGGCGATCCCCGAGGGGCCGTTGCGGTCGCAGACCAGCACCGTCTCGGCGTCGAAGGTCCGCTCGACGTCGTCGAGGGTGGTCATCTTCTCCCCCTCGCCCGCGGTGCGGACGGTCAGCTCCCCGTCCGGGACCTTGTCGAGGTCGAAGGCGTGCAGCGGCTGCGCGGTCAGCAGCATCACGTAGTTGGTGATGTCGACGACGTTGTTGATCGGCCGCTGGCCGGCCGCCGCCAGCCGCGCCTGCAGCCACAGTGGCGACGGGCCGATCGTGACGTCGGTGAAGACGCGGGCGGTGAAGCGCGGGCAGAGCTCAGGCACGGCGACGGCGACCGAGGCGTAGTCGGTCGCCTCCCCCGCTCCCTCGGCCGGCGCGTCCTCGGCCCAGGGGTCGGCGGCCAGCGGGGCGCCGGTGATCGCGTGCACCTCGCGAGCGACCCCGTGGACGCCGAAGCAGTCGCTGCGGTTCGGGGTCACCTCGATCTCCAGCACCGGCTCGCCCAGCGGCAGCACCTCGGCCAGCGGCGTGCCCGGCGCCGGGCCGTCGTCGAGGACCATGATCCCGTCGGCCTCCTCGGCGATTTCGAGCTCGGCGGCGGAGAGGATCATCCCTTCGGAAGGGACCCCCCGCAGCTTCGCCTTGCGGATCTTCATCCCGCCCGGCATCGTCGCCCCGGGCAGGACGACGGCGACGGTCTGGCCGGCGTCGACGTTGGGGGCGCCGCAGACGATCGTCCGCTCGCCATCGCCGGTGTCGACCTTGCAGACGCTGAGCCGGTCGGCTTTCGGGTGCTTTTCGCGCTCCAGCACCTTGCCGACGACGAAGCCCTCGCCCGAGGACGGCCCGATCGTCTCGAGCCGCTCGACCTCGGTCCCGGTCATCACCAGTCGGTCGGCCAGCTCGGCCGGCTCGATGCCGGGATCGCAGTACTCGCTCAGCCAGCTGTACGGGACCCTCATGCCCAGCCCCTCATGAGAACTGCTCCAGCATCCGCACGTCGTTGTCGAAGAAGCGCCGCAGGTCCGGGACGCCGTGACGCAGCATCGCCACCCGCTCGACCCCGATCCCGAAGGCGAAGCCCTGAACCCGCTCGGCGTCGTAGCCGTGGCTCTCGACGAAGCCGAGCACGTTGGGGTCGACCATCCCGGCGCCGAGAATCTCGATCCAGCCCTGACCCTTGCAGAGGTTGCAGCGCTCGCCGCCGGCCAGCTCGCCGCTGCCGCCGCACTGAAAGCAGGAGACGTCGACCTCGACGCTGGGCTCGGTGAAGGGGAAGAAGTGCGGCCGCAGGCGCAGCTCGCGGTCGGCCCCGAACAGCGACCGGCACATCGCCAGCAGCGTCCCCTGCAGGTCGGCGAGGGTGATCCCCTCGGCGATCGCCAGCCCCTCGACCTGGTGGAACATCGGGCTGTGGGTGGCATCGGAGTCGCGCCGGTAGACCTTGCCGGGGACGACGACGAAGATCGGCGGCGGCTGCGTCTCCATCGAGCGCACCTGCATCGGCGAGGTGTGGGTGCGCAGCAGCACGTCGGGGTGCGACTGCACGTAGAAGGTGTCCTGGAGCATCCGCGCCGGGTGACCGGGCGGGTGGTTGAGGGCGGTGAAGTTGTAGTAGTCGTGCTCGATCTCCGGGCCTTCGGCGACGTGGTAGCCGAGGCCGACCATCGTGTCCTCGATCAGCCGCGTGGTGCGGGCGATCAGGTGCGGGTGGCCGGCCGGCCGTGGCGGCGCCCCGGGCAGGGTGACGTCGATCCGATCGGTGACCAGCTGCGCCTCCAGCTCGGAGGAGTCGAGGCTCTCGGCCCGGGACTCGAGCAGCGCCTCCAGCTCCTTGCGAGCGCGGTTGGCGGCGCCGCCAACCTGCCCGCGTTCCTCCTGCGGCAGCTCGGCGATCCCGCGCAGGATCGTCGTCAGCTCGGCTTTGCGGCCGAGGTAGCGGACCCGCAGCTCCTCCAGCTCGGCGCTGCTCGCGGCGCCCTCGATCGCGCCGCCGGCCTCGGCCCGGATCTTCTCGATCTGCTCAAGCATCGGGCTGGGCCTCGGTCATCGCGAGCGAAGATATCCGCTGGGCGGCGATCGCAGCCGCCGCGGCGACGTTGAGCGACTCGGGACCGCCCGCACGGAGGGGGATCGTGACGCGGCGGTCGCATTGGGAGATCACAGCGTCGGGAAGCCCATCGCGCTCCGCACCCAAGCAAACCGTCGCGGCTCCCGAGAGCGTGTCGAGTTCTTCCCCCCCGTGCGGGACCAAAGCGACACGGGGTTGTCCCGTGGTCGCGAAATCGCCCTTCGCCGGCGGTTGCGAGAAGAGAGACCCCATGCTCGCCCGCACCGCCTTGGGCGAGAACGGATCGGCGCATCCGGGACCCAGAACCACCGAGCCGTCGACGAGGGCATCGACGGTGCGGATGATCGTCCCGACATTGCCGGGATCGCCCACGCCGTGCAGGTAGAAGCAGGGGCTCGCCGGCCGCTCCGACCACCGCAAAGGCCAGACGGCGATCACGCGGGTACTCGACCCCAGCGTTGAGACATCGGCGAGCAGTCCCGGCTCGACCTCCTCGCCTTCCAGGCCCGCGCCGGCGGCGACGAGCACGAACCGCGGCTGGGCCCCAGCCGCCACGCCCGCCTCGAGCAGATCCTCGCCCTCGGTCGCGAACAGACCCTCGCGCTCGCGGTGCTTGCGGTCGCGCAGCTTGCGGACCAGCTTCAGCTTCTCGTTCTGGGGGCTCTCGATCATCTCGGTGACTCTGTTGGTGGGTGTCTGTTGGTGCTCGGTTCTTCTGCTTGGCGTTTTCTTCTCCTGGAACGAAAAAGCGGGCCGTCTTCACGGCCCGCCCGGGAGAGAGGAATGTGAGTGAGCCGCTAGGCGGCCGCACCCTCCCGGGCTAGCTCCACGAATCGGCGGAAGGCGTCGCGGTCCGAGACGGCGATCTCGGCCAGCATCTTGCGGTTGACCTCCACCTCGGCCTTGTTGAGGCCGTGCATCAGTTCCGAGTAGCTCATGCCCTCGAGCCGCGCGGCGGCGTTGATGCGAGTGATCCAGAGGCGGCGGAAGGTCCGCTTTTTGTTGCGCCGGTCGCGGTAGGCGTACATCCCCGACCGCTGGACCTGCTCTTTGGCGAACCGGTACGAGGAATGCTTACGGCCGAAGTAGCCCTTCGCTTCCTTCAGGACCTTGCGGCGCTTCTTGCGCGCGTGGACGCTGCGCTTGACGCGGCTCACTTGCCGCCTCCGAGCAGGGTCCGGACCTTCTTGGCGTCGTTCGGCGAAATCTCCACCGGTTTCGCCATCTTGCGCTTCCGCTTCGGCGACTTTTTCTCCAGGATGTGGCTGGAGAACGCGCGGCGGCCGCGAAGTTTGCCCTTCGCGGTCTTCTTGAAGCGCTTCTTGGCGCCCGAATGGGTTTTCATCTTCGGCATCGGGTCCGGTATTGAAGCAGACAGGGGCCTCCTGACGTAAATCTGACAAACCGCGTCAGTACGCTGGCGCCTCGATGCGGATTCTCTACGTGGTCGGAACCCGGCCCAACTTCGTCAAGACCGCCCCGGTGATCGGCGCCCTGCGAGCGCGCCATCCCGAGGGCCGCCACGCGATCGTCCACACCGGCCAGCACTACGACCGGCTGATGTCCGAGGTCTTCCTCGAGGAGCTCGGCGTGCCGGCTCCCGACTACATGCTCGAGGTCGGCTCCGGCACCCACGCGGCCCAGACGGCGCGGACGATGGAGCGCCTGGAACCGGTTCTGATCGACGAGAGCCCCGACTTGGTGATGGTCCCCGGCGACGTCAACTCGACGCTGGCGGCGGCGCTGACCGCGGTGAAGATGGGGATCCCGGTCGCCCACATCGAGTCCGGCCTGCGCAGCTTCGACATGACGATGCCCGAGGAGGTCAACCGGATCGTCGCCGACCGCTTCGCCGAGTGGCTCTTCCTCCACAGCGACGAGGCGGTGGAGAACCTGCGCGCCGAAGGCATCCCCGACGAGCGGATGCGGATGGTCGGCAACACGATGATCGACACCCTAGTGGCGCTCGAGGACCGCATCCGGGCGGCGGGCTCGGCGGCGAAGCTGGGGCTCGAGCCCGGCTCCTACGCCCTCGTCACCCTCCACCGCCCCGCCCTCGTCGACGGCCCGCTGCTGGGCGAGACGGTGGCCCAGCTCGCCGCCCTGGCACAGCAGATGCCGGTCGTCTTCCCGGTCCACCCGCGCACCCGCAAGATGATGGAGGGGCTGGAGCCCGACTCGCCCGGTCTGCACCTGATCGACCCGCTCGGCTACCTCGACTTCCTCTCGCTGATCGCCGACGCCGGCGCCGTCCTGACCGACTCCGGCGGCATCCAGGAGGAGACGACCTACCTCGGCATCCCCTGCTTCACCCTGCGCGACAACACCGAGCGGCCGGTGACGATCCGCGCCGGCACCAACACCCTGCTCGGCCTCGACCCGGCGGCAATCGCCGGCATCCCCGCGGCGCTGGCCGCGCGCGGCTCCGCGCCCTCGGAGCCGCCGCCCCTCTGGGACGGGCACGCGGCCGAGCGAATCGCCGAGGCGATCCTCAGCTAGGACTCAGAGGACTCGGCCGCGGCGTCATCGGCGGCCGGAGCCTCGTCGGCGGCCGGAGCGTCGTCGGCTTTGCCGTCGGCGGTGAGCTTGTCGACCTCTTTGCTGGGGCCAAGCAGCATGCTCATGTTGCGGCCTTCCTGCAGCGGCGCCTGCTCGATCGTCGCCAGGCCGTCCAGATCCTCGAAGAGTTTCTGCAGCAGGTCCCGGCCGCGCTCGGGATGGGCCTGCTCGCGACCGCGGAACATGATCGTCACCTTGACCTTGTCGCGGTGCTTGAGGAACCGTTCGACGTGGCCCTTCTTGGTGTTGTAGTCGTTCGCCGCGATCTTCGGCCGCAGCTTGATTTCGCGGACGTTGACCTGCTGCTGGTGCTTGCGGGCGGCCTTCTGCTTCTGCTCCTGCTCGTATTTGTACTTCGAGTAGTCGAGCAGGCGGGTGACCGGCGGCTTCGAGTTCGGCGCCACCTCGACCAGATCGAGGTCGGCGTCCTGGGCGCGTTTCAGGGCCTCGCTGGTGTCGACGATTCCCAGCTGCTCGCCGTCGGCGCCGATCAGGCGCACCTGCGGGACACGGATCCGCTCGTTGATCCGCGTCGTGTCGCGCTCTGGTGGGCGCCGATCGAACCTGCGCGGGACCGGCACTATCGGAGGCGGGACTTCAAGAGGACGAAACGGTAAGCAGGCACGGGGCGCTCAGCGGCGGCGGGTGTTTTGGGTACCTGCGATCAAGTTCGGCGCAGTATAGAGACAGAACGGCCCGGCGTAAACGCGGGTGTTCAGCGCTGCTCCGTCTCGGACTCGACACGGGACGCGAAATCGCCCAGCGACATCTCCCCCAGGTCGCCGTCTTCGCGGGAGCGAACGGCAACCGCCTCGTTCTCCTCCTCGCGATCGCCGACCACCAGCATGTAGGGATAGAGGCCGATCGTCGCGGCGTCGCGGATCTTCTTGCCGACCGACTCGGAGCGGTCGTCGATCGCGACGCGGACGCCGAGATCGCGCAGTCGCTCGTAGGCGCGGCGGGCGTAGTCGTTGTGGCGGTCGGAGATCGGCAGGACGATCGCCTGCACCGGCGCCATCCAGGTCGGGAAGCGGCCGGCGTAGTGCTCGATCAGGATCCCGGCGAAGCGCTCCATCGAGCCGAGCAGCGCCCGGTGGATCATCACTGGCCGGTGGGCGGCGTCGTCGGCGCCGGTGTAATAGAGCTCGAAGCGCTCAGGCATCTGGAAGTCGAGCTGGCAGGTGCCGCACTGCCAGGAGCGACCGAGCGCGTCGGTGATGTGGAAGTCGATCTTCGGGCCGTAGAAGGCGCCGTCGCCGGGGTTGAGCGTGTACTCGCGCCCCTGGCTGTCCAACGCCTCGGCCAGTGCCGCCTCGGCTTTCGCCCACTGCTCCTCGCTGCCCATCGACTTCTCCGGCCGGGTCGAGAGCTCGACGTGGACGTCCTCGAAGCCGAAGCGGCCGTAGAGCTCGTCGATCGCCTCGCAGATCGAGGCGACCTCGTCGCCGATCTGCTCCTCGGTGCAGTAGACGTGGGCGTCGTCCTGGGTGAAGGCGCGGACCCGGAGCAGGCCGTGGAGGACGCCCTCGCGCTCATTACGGGAGACGCGGCCGAACTCGGCCAGCCGCAGCGGCAGCTCGCGGTAGGAGTGGCGGTCGGAGGCGTAGACCAGGCAGGCGCCGGGGCAATTCATCGGCCGCAGCGCGTAGCGGCGGTCGTCGTCCTCCATGAAGTACATGTCGTCCTTGTAGTTGTCCCAGTGGCCGGAGCGGTGCCAGAGGCTCTCGTCCAGCACCTGCGGGGTGGCGATCTCCTGGTAGCCGCGCTTGCGCAGCTGGTCGCGGACCTCAGCTTCGATCGAGTGCAGCAGCGTGGTCCCGTTCGGCAGCCAGAAGGGCATCCCCGGCGCCTCCTTGCGCAGCATGAAGAGGCCGAGTTGCGGGCCGAGGCGGCGGTGGTCGCGCTCTTTGGCCTGCTCGATTCGCTCCAGGTGTTCCTCCAGGTCCTTCTTCGAGAAGAAGGCGGTGCCGTAGATCCGCGTCAGGCTCTCGCGCTGCTCGTCGCCGCGCCAGTAGGCGCCAGCGACCGAACTGAGCTTGATCGCCTTGATCCGCCCGGTCGAGGGGCCGTGCGGTCCGCGGCAGAGGTCCTCGAAGGGACCGTTGCGGTAGAGCGAGACGGTCTCGACGCCCTCGTCGCGGACCAGGTCTTCGATCAGCTCGACCTTGAAGCCCTGGTCCTGGGCCTTGAAGATCTCGATCGCCTCGGCGACCGGGACGTCGCGGCGACTGAACTCCTCGTCGGCGCCGATGTGCTCCAGCATCGCCGCCTCGATCTTCGGCAGGTCGTCTTCGGTGATCTTTGTGTTGGGCGGGAACTCGAAGTCGTAGTAGAAGCCGGACTCGATCGGCGGCCCGATCGTCACCTTGGTCCCCGGGTAGAGGTCGACCACCGCCTCGGCCATCACGTGGGCGGCGTCGTGGCGGATCAGCTCCAGCGCCTCGGGGTCGCGGTCGGTGAGGATCGCCACCTCGCCGCCTCCGGCCGGCAGCGGTGCCGCCAGGTCGCGCAGCTCACCGTCGAGCTTGATCGCCAGCGCCGCCTTGGCGAGACCGGGGCCGATCGCCGCCGCCGCGTCGGCGCCCGTCGCCCCCGCCGGCAGCTCCAGCGGCTTGCCGTCGGGCAGGGTGAAGGTGGTCTTCTCGGTCGCGGCCTCCATGCGGGGCAATGGTACGTGGAGTCAGCGGGCGGGACCTTGCCGCGCCTGGCGCACCGCGATCAGCGGGCAAGGGCTCTTGCCGGGCGGCGGGTCCTTCACCCGCGTCAGCGTCCAGCCGCCTTCGTCCCGGACCACGAAGCGCACGCCGGGCGGGACGCTCGGGTCATCGGTCGACTTGATGCAGACCCGGCCGCCACGCATTTCCCAGGCGAGGAACGGTTCCCCGTGTTCCTCCTCGAGCAGCTGGGGAGAGGCGAGAACCAAGGTGGGGCCTTCGCCGACGAGCTTGCGGTACTCACTCAGGGTCGAGGAGTAGGAGGTCGGCCCGACGGGCGCGTTGGCGAGAGCGAGGAGCGAGCAGACGCCGGCGGCGAGGACGAAGGCGGTGCCGGCCAGCGTCGCGTACAGCGGTGCGCCTTTTCCGCGTATATCC
>DASTSW010000009.1:0-20316 GCA_035760445.1 Solirubrobacterales bacterium
ACCGCGCCGACGGTCAGGGCGCCGATCTCCTCCTTGGCGATCTCGGCGATCACCGGGGCCGAGCCGGTGCCGGTGCCGCCGCCCTCGCCGGCGGTGACGAAGACCATGTCGGCGCCCTTCAGCGCCTCCTTGATCTCATCGCGGCTCTCGGCCGCCGCGCCAGCGCCGACCTCGGGGTTGCCCCCGGCGCCGAGGCCGCGGGTCAACTCCTGGCCGATTGAAAGCTTGATGTCGGCGTCGCAGGCCTGCAGCGCCTGCGCGTCCGTGTTGACGGCGACGAACTCGACGCCTCTGATGCCAGCGTCGATCATGCGGGAGACCGCGTTGGTGCCGCCGCCGCCAGCGCCGACGACCTTGATCACTGCCAAGTAAGTGGATTCCATGTGAGTTGAGCCTTTGTTCCGTCCGACCCTTCAGCCATGCTCTAGGGTTCGAGCCTCCCGCTGAAGGACGGAAATTGCGCTCAACGTAGGGCATTCCGGCCCCTCTGTCAAACGAGCGCGAACCATCCTGCAGACTCGGAGTCTCAATCACTAGTTGAGGGTTGAGCCACTCTCACCCTCAGGTTGAGACTTTTCGACACCGCACTGTAAAGCCCTTTAAGAAGTCTCAGGCCTGGTTCAGGGTGCGGCTGGAAGTTCGCTCCCGGAGTCCTCGTATGCGGGTCGGGTGGGAGCGTGCACGTCTACATAACTCGGCGAGGTAACCGACGGATCAGCGAGAACGGCGGCCACCGCCTTCCACTTTCGCCGCGCCTGGGAAGCGTCGCCGAAGCGCAGTTCGACCCCGGTGGTCAGTTCGACGTCCACCCCGCTCTCGCCGAAGTAGCTGCTCTCGACGTACGGGCGCAACTGGTCGGGAACCGCCGCCAGGACGCGGACCTGTTCGAGCGCGGTACCGCGGACCTTGCCTCCTTTAGGGATCTCATCCAGCGGCAGTTGCGGCAGCGGCGGATCCTCGGGCGGCGGCAGCCAGCGAACCACGGCGCCGTTGCCGGCCACCCCCACTGCTTCTTCGCCTTCGCCGATCACGGCTGCCAGCTGCGGCACCTGGACATCAGCCTCGACGCTCTTCTGCCGGAAGCCGAACCAGTAGACGGCCACCGCCAGGACGAGGACGCCAGCCAGGATCGCGATCAGTCGCCGGCTCACAGCTCCCAACCCTCCGGCCAGCGCACGTCGCCGAGCACCTGCACCTCTGGCTCGAGCTCGACCCCGAAGCGCTCGTGCACCCGGCGGCGACCCTCGGCCATCAGCTCCAGCACGTCGGCAGTGGTCGCGTCGCGGTCGTTCTCGACGAAGTTGGCGTGCTTCTCGGAGAAGCGGGCGCCACCATGGCGCAGACCGCGGCAGCCGGCCGCCTCCAGCAACTGCCCGGCCGACTTGCCTTCAGCGCGCTCGTCGTCGGGGTTCTTGAAGGTTGAGCCAAAGGTCTTGATCCCCGAGGGCTGGGCCTCGCGGCGGCGCTCGCGCATCGAGGCCAAGGTGGCGCGGATCTCGTCCGGGTCGGCGGGTTGCAAGTGGAAGGAAGCGCGGGCGACGATCTCGCCCTCGCGCAGGTTCGAACGGCGGTACTCGAAGGCGAGCTGGTCGGGGACACGGCGGTCGGTCCCGGTGGCAGTCGCCACGTCCACCCACTCCAACACTCGGGCCAGCTGGCCGCCGTAGGCGTTGGCGTTCATCCGCACCGCGCCGCCCGCGGTGCCGGGGATGTTGACCCCGAACTCGAGCCCCGAGAGACCCCAGCCCGCGGTTTTCGCCGCCGCCGAGGGGAAGCGATAGCCGCCGCCACAGATGACGCGCTCACCCTCGCGCTCGATCGCCGCCAGTGAGCCGTCGAGCTTCAGGGCGACGCCGTAGAAGCCGTCGTCGGCGACCAGCAGGTTCGAACCGGAGCCGATCACCCCGACCGGCAGGCCCTCCTGGTCGGCCCAGCGCAGCGCCGCCATCAGGCTCTCCTCATCGGCCGGGCGGCCGAACCAGTCGGCCGCCCCCCCGGTCCGCACCGTGGTCAGGCGGGCCAGCGGATAGTCGGGCTGCAGGCCCTCAGGAGCGGCGGTCATCGGGCCTCCTCGGTGACCAGCGCCTCGCCCAGCCTGAAGACGTCGCCGGCGCCGATCGTGACCAGGATCGTCCCCTCGCCGTAGAGCTCCGGGTTGTGGTCCAGGCGGTCGGCCAGCGCCCGCTGGGCGAGATCGGCGCCGGGCAGCCACCAGACCGGCTTGCCGCCGGCGCGCTCCGCCGCCGCTTGGGCGACCTGCAGACCGCTGACCCCGGCCAGCTCTCCCACCGGCTCCTCGCGGGCCGGGTAAACGTCGAGGACGACGGCCTCGTCGGCGGCACTAAGGGCAGCGCCGAACTCCACCGCAAGGGCCTTGGTACGCGAATAGAGGTGCGGCTGGAATACGGCAACGAGGCGCGAGGGATCGAGTTCACGCAACGCGGCCAGGGCGGCCCGCACCTCGGTCGGGTGGTGGGCGTAGTCGTCATATATATGGACCGGGCCGCGCGAGCCCTTCAGCTGCAGGCGCCGGTGGACGCCGTGAAAGCTCGCCAGCGCCTCGAGCGCCGCGTCGACCTCGAAGCCCGCCAGTTGCAGCGCCGCCAGCGCGGCGCGGGCGTTGCGGCGGTTGTGCTCCCCGGGTACCGCAAGTCCGAGATCGGCCGGCCCGGGGGCGGCGCCGTCGAACTCGACCACCTCGCCTCCGACCCCGTCCAGCCACTCCATCTCCTCGTCCCCTGGCTGGACCAGGCCGCGAGCCGGGCCGGCGAAAGACCGGAATGCCTCGTACAGCTCGGCCAGCGACCCCCAGCGCGAGTGGTGGTCCATCTCGACGTTGGTGACGACCGCGACCTCGGGATGGAGCCGCAGGAAGCTGGCGTCGCTCTCGTCGGCCTCGGCCACCACCCACTCCCCCTCGCCCCAGCCGGCGTTGGCGGTGCCGCCGTCCGGTCCCAGGCCGGGGACCTCGCCGCCGATGAAGAAGGCGGGGTCGGCGCCGAGCGCTCGCAGCGCCCAGGCAACCATCGCCGTGGTCGTCGTCTTGCCGTGGGTGCCGGCGATCGCGATCAGCCGCTTCTCGGCGCATAGCTCGGCCAGCAGCTGGCCGCGGTGGATCGGCTCGGTTCCGTGCTGGCGAGCCAGCGCCAGCTCCGGGTTGTCCGCGGCGATCGCGGTCGAGACGACCACCTCGGCCCCCTCCGGCAGGTTCGCCGCGTCATGGCCGACGGACGGCTCGAGCCCCGCCGCCCGCAGGCGCTCCATATAAGAGGAGTCGGCCCGGTCTGAGCCGGTGACCTCCGCCCCGAGCCGGGCGCAGACCAGGGCCAGGCCGCTCATCCCGGCGCCGCCGATGCCGATGAAGTGCAGCCGGCGGCCGCTCCAGTCGCTCATCACGCCGCCTCCAGGACCTGGTCGGCAATCCGCCGCGCCGCGTCGGGCTTGGCCAGGCCGCGCGCGGCGGTTGCCATCTCCTCCAGGCGCGCGGGGTCCCCCATGATCGCGTCGACCTCGACCCGCAGCTCGTCGGCGTCGAGCTCGGCGTCGGCGATCACGCTGGCCGCGCCCCCCGCCCGCATCCACTCGGCGTTGGCGGTCTGGTGGTCGGCGGTGGCGAAGGGATAGGGAACGAGGATCGCCGGCCGCCCGGTCGCGACCACCTCGAAGATCGAACCGCCCGAGCGCCCGAGGACCAGGTCGGCGGCAGCGAGGGCGTCGCCGAGGTTCGGCTCGTACTCCAGCAGCGTGTAACGCTCGGCATTGGCTGCGGCCGCGAGCTTGGCCCGCAGCTCCGGGTAGTCGCGGGTGCCGGCGATGTGGACGACGTCGAAGTCGCGGCCGTCGCCCTCGGCGAACGCCTCGATCGCGGCGAAGTTGACCGAGCGCGCGCCCTGGCTGCCGCCGACGACAAGTAGGCAGCGCGCTTCGGGGTCGATCCCGAAGCGGGCGCGGGCCGCGGCCCGGTCGGCTTCGAGCACGGCTTTCGGCACCGGCCGCCCGGTGACCAGATAGTGGTCGCCCTCGCGCCCCGCGATCGGGAAGGCGAGGCAGACGCGCCGGGCCCGTCCCGCCAGCAGCCGGTTCGCCAAACCCATGTGACTGTCGGCCTCGGTCAGGACCAGCGGCGTGCGGGTCAGCGTCGCGGCCAGACCGGCCGGTCCGGCGACGAAGCCGCCGCCGCCCATCACCACATCGGCATCGCGGCGGCGCAGGACCTTGCGCGCCG
Organism: Solirubrobacterales bacterium; assembly: GCA_035760445.1. Lineage (GTDB taxonomy): Bacteria > Actinomycetota > Thermoleophilia > Solirubrobacterales > 70-9 > VAYN01. The sequence continues at coordinate 4,226 of DASTSW010000009.1, forward strand.
CCCCGACCGCGCCCAGCGCCTCCAGCCCGGCTCGCGCCGCGCGCAGGGGATTGCGGCGGTCGATGCCGCGCACCTTGACGAAATCGATCTCGTAGCCAGCGGCGGGGACCAGCTCCGCCTCGATCCGCTCGCGCGTGCCGAGGAAGCTGACCTCGGCGCCGCTAGCCCGAAGCTCGTCGGCGACTGCCATGGCGGGCACGACGTGCCCCGCGGTTCCCCCCGCTGCCACCACCACTCTTGGCTTTCCTGGCACCGCTCGCTCGGCTCCTTTCGCGGGCGGGCGATCGCCCGCCTTGGACGACGCGCAGTTTGCCAGCGCGGGTGGGCGTTGACTTGCGCGCCGCCGCTCGCCCACCGCCGGCGACGTTGAGGATCAGGCCGACGGAGAACAAGCAGGCCATCAGGCTGCTGTTGCCGTAGGAGACAAAGGGCAGCGGCACGCCGGTCAGCGGCGCCAGCCCCATCACCGCGAAGAGGTTGATCGTCGCCTGGACGAGGATCAGCGAGGTGAGGCCGGAAACGAGGATCTTCGAATAGTTGTCGCGCGCCTTCTGCGCGGTTTTGAAGCCGGCGAAGCCGATCATCCCGAAGAGGCCGACGACGCCGGCGATCCCGACCAGGCCGAGCTCCTCGCCGATCACCGCCGAGATCATGTCGGTGTGGGCCTCGGGCAGGTAGAAGGCCTTCTGCACGCCGTTGCCGATCCCGACCCCGAAGAGGCCGCCCGAGCCGAGCGCGATCTTCGCCTGCGCCGCCTGGAAGCCGGCCCCGGCCGCGTCGGCGGTCGGGTTGAGGAAGGCGGTCAGGCGGGCCATCCGGTAGGGCTCGATCACCGCCATCAGCAGCGCCAGGGAGCCGATCACCAGGGCGATCTTGCCGAGGTCGGCGGGACGGACCCCGGCGGCGACCAGGGTGGCGGCGACGGAGAAGGTGATCACCATCGTCGTCCCCATGTCCGGCTCCAGCATGATCAGCATGCAGGAGACGCCAGCGACGAGCAGGAAGGGCATGATCCCTTCGATCGACCGCGCCCGCTTCGGCTTGTTGGCAAGCAGGTCGGCGCCGTAGAGGATCAACGCCACCTTGGCGATCTCCGAAGGCTGGATCTGGAGGAAGCCGCCGCCGATCCAGCGGCTGGCGCCGTTGACTTCGGTCCCGACCACGAGCACCGCGAGCAGCAGGAAGAAGGAGATGCCGAGGATCACCGGGGTCAGCTTGCGGACGAGCTCGAGCCCGTGGCGGGCGACGAAGTGCATGATCAGGAGGCCGACGGCGCCGAACATCAGCGTCCGCTTCAGATAGAAGGCGCTGTCGGAGAGACCGCCGTCCTGGAGGACGCGGGTGGTCGAGCTGGCGGAGAAGACCATCACCGCGCCGAGCGCCAGCAGGCAAAGGGTCGCGGTCAGCAACATGTTGTACTCGGTCGAGTGCGGGCGTCGCTTCTTTGCGGTCTTACCTTTCGCGCCTTTGCCGCGACCGAGCGTGAGCGCGCTCATCCCAGCTCCCCGACGATCTCGCGGAAGCGATCGCCGCGAGCCTCGTAGTTGGCGAAGGCGTCGAAGCTGGCGCAGGCGGGTGAGAGCAGGACGACCTCGCCGGGCGTTGCAGCGGCGGCGGCGCGGCGGACCGCGTCATCGAGGTCGGCGCAGCGGTGCAGCTCGACGCCGGCCTCGACCGCGGGTGCCAGTTCCGGCGCCATCCGCTCCGTCGTCGCGCCGATCAGGTAGGCGGCGCGGGCGCGCTCGGCCAGGGGGGCGGCCAGCGGCGCGAAGGGCTCGTCCTTCTCGCTACCGCCGAGGATGGCGTGGACGCCGCTCTCGAAGGCGCGGATCCCGACCGTCGCCGAGGCGACGTTGGTCGCCTTCGAGTCGTTGACGAAGCGGACGCCGCCGATCTCGGCGACCTGCTCGAGGCGGTGCGGGACGCCGGCGAAGCTGCGCAGACCCTCACGCACCGCCTCGCGGTCGATCCCCATCGCCAGCGCCGCCGCCGCGGCGGCCATCGCGTTGGCGGCGTTGTGCTCGCCGAAGAGGCCGAGCTCGGCGATCGGCAGCAGCGGCTCGCCGTCGTAGAAGATCGTTCCCTCGGCGACCGCCACCTCGCAGTCGGGGGCAGCGCCGCGGCAGAAGGCGATCCGCCGCCCGCAGCCGCCGAGGTCGGTGCCGGCGGCAAAGGGGTCGTCGGCGTTGTAGACGGCGACGTCGTCGTTGCCCTGGTTGGCGAAGATCCGCAGCTTCGCCGCCAGGTAGGACTCGAGGTCGGAGTGGCGGTCGAGGTGATCCGGGGCGAGGTTGAGGAAGACCGCGCACTCGGGGGCGAAGGCGACCGTGTCCTCGAGCTGGAAGCTGGAGCACTCGCAGACGATCGTCGTCTCCGGCTCGACCGCGCCGACCAGCTCCGATAGCGCGGTGCCCACGTTGCCCGCGACCGCGACCGGCTCAGCGGCGCCGCGGTAGAGGTGGCCGATCAGCTCGACCGTGGTCGTCTTGCCGTTGGTGCCGGTGACGCCGACGAAGCGGTTCGGCAGCGCCCGCCAGGCAAGCTCCATCTCTCCCACGACCTCGATTCCCCGCTCCAGAGCAGCCGCGATCACCGGCGCCTCCCGGGGAACACCCGGGCTCTTGATGACCGTGCGGGTCCCCTCGAGCTGCGCCAATCCATCCGTATCCAGGAAGACTTCGACGCCGGCCCCCTCCAACCCTGCCGCCCCCTCGGGATGCGCGGAATCGACCGCCCGAACCGTCTCCCCCCGCTCCGCCAGCAGCCGCGCCGCCGCCTGCCCGGAGCGGGCCAGCCCGACGACGAGGAAAGGCCCTTGCGGCAGGGGCGGGCGAACTTCCTTGGCGGGCACGCTCAGGGGCACGCCTGAAGCTTCGCGAGCGCCCCGGATACCCCTCTCGGGCGGCGATTCAGGCGGCGAACTTCTTGATCTCGTCGGCCAGCGCCACCGGCTGGTCGATCGGGATCAGGGTGAAGCAGTCGGGCAGCTCGACGTAGGTCGAGTTGGGGAAGGATTCGGCCAGGCGGCGGCCCTCGCTGTTGGGCATCATCGTCCCCTCCTCGTCCCAGACGACGAGGACCGGGCGCTCGAAGTTCTGGAGTTTCGGCGTCGCGGCCTGGATCTCGCGGCGGCCGTGGCGGACGTCGCGGATGTACTTGCGGGTGTCGCGGCGGATCTCGGACCGCTTCAGCGGCTGCAGCCAGCGGTGCATCAGCTCGTCGGGGACACCGCGCTTGCTCATCCGGCCGTAGGTGAAGGGCAGCCGGCGCAGGGTCGGCGAGGAGAGGCCGAGGCGCATCACCCCGAAGCCGCCGGGCATGAAGCCCGAGAGCGCCGCGATCCGGCCGGCAATACCCGGCGGGTAGTTGTTGTCGGTCTCGCAGGAGACGAGGACGAAGGCGCCGACCCGCTCGGTGCCGCCGTGGGAGACCATCGTCTGGGCGCCGCCCCAGTCGTTGAAGCAGACGATCGCGTCGCGCAAGTCCATCCGCTCGAGGAACTCGGTGACGATCTTCCCCAGTCCCGGCAGCGAGAGGTCGGCGTCCCGGCGCAGCGGTTTGCGCTGCGCGCCCAGCGGCAGGACCGGCGTCAGGCAGCGGAACCGGGGCGCCAGCTCGGCGATCACCTCGTCCCAGAGCGCCTCGTCGTGCGGCAACCCGCCGATCAAGACGATCGGCCGCCCCGCCCCGCCGCTGTCGCCGTACTCGATCGGCCCGGCGGTGACCTCGACCTCGGACATCAGCCGATCGACTGCTGGTAGAGGGTGAAGCCGATCCCCGAGCAGACCGCGGCGATGATCCAGAAGCGGAGCATGATCTTCGTCTCCGACCAGGCCATCATCTCGAAATGATGATGGAGCGGCGCCATCAGCAGCACCCGGCGGCGGAAGGTTTTGAAGGCGAAGACCTGTAGCAGCACCGAGAGCGCCTCGATCACGAAGATGCCGCCGATGATGATCAGCAGGACCTCCGTCTGGGTCATCACCGCCAGGGCGCCGATCGCCCCGCCGAGGCCGAGCGAGCCGGTGTCCCCCATGAAGATCGAGGCCGGGAAGGCGTTGTACCAGAGGAAACCGATGCAGGCGCCGACCAGGCAGGCGGAGAGCAGCGCCAGGTCCTGCTGCTCGTTGGAGATGAAGGAGATCGCCGTGTAGGCGAGGAGGACGATCGCGCAGGAGCCGGCGGCGAGGCCGTCGAGGCCGTCGGTGAGATTGACCCCGTTGGAGGTCCCGGCGATGACCAGGAAGACGAGGACGAAGTAGAGGACCGGGCCGAGGTCGATGCTGCCGTCGCCGATCCGGAAGTAGAGCGTCGGCTCGAGCCCGACCGAGTGGCGCGCGACCCACCACAGTCCCAGCGCCAGCAGCAGCTGACCGAGCAGCTTCCAGCGCCCGGCGAGGCCGAGCGAGCGGCGTTTGACGATCTTGATGTAGTCGTCGGCGAAGCCGAGCACGGCGCAGCCCATCGCCACCCCGAAGACGGCCATGCTCTGGGCGTCGCGGTCGGAGAGGACGAGAAAGGGGACGCAGATCGAGGCGAAGACGATCAGCCCGCCCATCGTCGGCGTGCCGGCCTTGGTGTGGTGCTCCTGCGGCCCGTCCTCGCGGATGTGCTGCCCGAACTCCTTGACCCGCAGGTATTCGATGAATTTCGGGCCGAGGAAGATGCAGATCAGCATCGCCGCCATCCCCGCGATCAGGACTTCGCCCATCAGTCCTCCTCAGCCGGGACGAGGTCGACCAGTTGCTCGGCGACCGCCTCCAGGCCGGCCGAGCGCGAGCCCTTGACCAGGATCGCGTCCCCCGGTTCGAGCAGCTCGGCCAGCAGTTCCGCGGCCTCGCCGGGGTCGGCGACCAGCTCGTCGGGGCCGTAGTCGCGGGCCGGCAGGCCGACGCCGACGACGAAGTCGATCCCGGCGGCGCGAGCGTGCTCGCCGACCTCGCCGTGATAGCCGGCCGAGCCGGGCCCGAGCTCCCCCATTTCGCCCAGCACCGCGACCGTGCGCGGGGCATCCAGGGTGGCGAGATGGTCGAGCGCCGCGCGCATCGACACCGGGTTGGCGTTGTAGCAGTCGTTCACGAGGACGATTCCGCCGGGTAGCTCCAGTCGCTCACCCCGGAAGCGGGAGAATCCTATGCTCGCAGCGCGGTCGGCCATCCCGGCGAGGTCGGCGCCGAGCGCGACCCCGGCGGCGATCGCCGCCAGGGCGTTGGTCAGGTTGTGGGCCTCGGTGAAGGGGAAGTGGAAGCGCTGGGTGCCGGACGGGGTCGAGACGAGCGCCTCGGTGACGCCATCGTCGATCCGCACCTCAGTCGCCTCGACGTCGCCCCCCGGGCCGAAGCGCAGCAGCTCGGCGACCCCCTGCAGGTGCGGCTCCAGCTCGCCGGCTGCGACCGGCGCCACCGCAGTCCCGCCCGGCGGCAGGTCGGCGAGGATCTCGGCCTTCGCCGCGGCGATCGCCGCGACCGAGCCGAGCAGCTCGACGTGGACCGGGCCGACGTTGGTGATCACCGCCACCTCGGGCTCGGCGATCGCCACCAGTTCGGCGATCTGGCCGGCGCCCCGCATCGCCATCTCCAGGATCAGCGTCTCGGTCTCCTCGGGCGCTTCGAGGATCGTCAGCGGCAGCCCGATCTCGGTGTTGAGGTTCTCCCGGTTGGCGTGGACCACGCCGGGCAGCAGCGCCCGGGAGATGTCCTTGACCGAGGTCTTCCCCACCGAGCCGGTCACCCCGACCACGCGAGCACCGAGGGCGCGGCGGTAAGCCCGGGCAAGCGCCTGAAGTGCCACCAAAGTGTCCTCAACGACAAACACCCAGCCGGTCCGCCGGACCTCAGGCGCCCTATCCGGCTCTAAAGACCGGCGGACTTTATTTCCGACGACCACGCCCCAGGCGCCGGCATCGAGCGCGGCCGGGGCGAACTCGCCGCCGTCGCGGTTGGCGCCCTCGAGGCCGAAGAAGAGATCCCCTGGACCCGCCTCGCTGGAGTTGATCACGGCGCGACGGGGTGAGCCCGGTTCGCCTTCGGCGACGACCTCGGCGCCCATCGCGGCGGCGATCTCCTCCGGAGTTAGGTTCACGCCGGGCTGACCAGCTTCCCCAGCTCCTCTCGGGCAACCTCGCGGTCGTCGAAGGGAATCTTGCGACCGCCCTCGAACTCCTGTCCCTGCTCGTGGCCCTTACCGGCGATGACGACGGTGTCGCCCGGCTGGGCGCGGCCCAGCGCCAGGGCGATCGCCTCGCGGCGATCGACGACGACCTCCAGCTCGACGACGCCAGAAACGCCTTTGGCTCCCGCCGCGACTTCGGTGACGATTGCCTCCGGGTCCTCCGAGCGCGGGTTGTCGGAGGTGATCACGGTCAGGTCGGAGAGCTCGGCCCCGGCGCGACCCATCTTCGGACGCTTGTCGCGGTCGCGGTCGCCGCCGGCGCCGAAGACCGAGATCAACCGACCTTTGGTCAACCGCCGGGCGGCATTCAGCACGTTCTCCAGCGAGTCCGGGGTGTGGGCGTAGTCGACCAGGACCGAGAAGCCCTGGCCCTCGTCGATCGGCTCGAACCGGCCCGGGACCCGCGCCGCCCGCGCCAGCCCGACGACGGCGAGTTCCGTCCCCACCCCCATCGCCTCCGCCGCGGCGAAAGCACCAAGCGCGTTGGCGACGTTGAAGTGGCCCGGTAATCCCGTCCGCAACTGCATCCCGCAGACGCTGAAGCTGGCCCCCGAAGCGTCGAACTGGATCGCGCTGGCGCTGTAGTCCGCCTCGGCGCCTTCGGCAGAGAAAGTGATGCACTCGAATTCCTCGGCAAGGCGCCGCCCGTAGGGGTCGTCGACATTGACGATCGCGACCTTCGGCCCGGCCTCGAACAGTTTGCGCTTGGCGAGGAAGTAGTCCTCCATGCCGGCGTGGAAGTCGAGATGGTCCTGGGTGAGGTTGGTGAAGATCGCCACCTCGAAGTGGATCGCGTCGGCCCGGTGCAGGCTCATCGCATGCGAGGAGACCTCCATCGCGCAGGCTTCGTCGCCGCCCTCGAGCATCTGCCGGAAGGTCTTCTGCAGCTCGATCGCCTCCGGGGTCGTCCGCACCACTTCCTTCTCCACCCCGCCGACCACCTGCTTCACCGTCCCCAGCAGCCCGCAGTAGATGTCGGCTGCCTGGAGGATCTCGCGGACGAGGAAGGCGGTCGTCGTCTTGCCGTTGGTGCCGGTCACCCCGACCACCTGCAACCGCGCCGTCGGGTCGTCCCAGAACCGCGCCGCCATGGGCGCCATCGCCGCCCGCGAGTCGGGCACCACCACCTGGGTCACCTCGAGGTCAGTCAGCTCCCGCTCGACCACCAGCGCCGCCGCACCTTCCTCGACCGCCCGCGCCCCGAACTCATGCCCATCCACCTTCTCTCCAACCACGCAGAAGAACAACGTCCCGGGCTCGACCTTGCGGCTGTCATAAGCCAGCTCCTTCACCTCAACGGAGGCGTCGCCGACAACCCGCGCCCCCGGCAGCTCAGCGACCAACTCGTCCAGTCTCATCTGCAGCGAAGTCTAGGAAGGGGGTCGGGTGCCCCTCTCCCAGAGGCTCCTGAGACCACGATCGCACCCAGCACTACGCCCAGCTGCGCGACGGTCTCTGGGAGAGGGGCACCCGACCCCCCACCCGCCAAAGTCATTCCTGCGGCACCCCAAGATAAGGAAGAGCAAATTCCGCGATCTGCCCAAAAGCCGGCGCCGCGACCGAGCCGCCGTAGATTTCCCCCTGGGGCTCGTCGACGATCACCGCCGCCAGCAGCTGCGGGTTCTGGGCCGGGGCGAAGCCGATGAAGGAGGCGACGTATTTGGTGTCCGAGTATTCGCCGTCTTCGGCTTTCTCCGCGGTACCGGTCTTGCCGGCCAGGGTGTAGCCGGGCACGCTGACCTCAGCGGCAGTTCCGCCCGGCGCCAGCACCCCCTCGAGCATTTCCCGGATCTCACTCGAGACCTGCGGTGAGATCACCCGCTTGCCCTTCGGCTCCTCGACCGGTTCGTCGCCGATCTTCTTGATCAGCTGCGGCGGCCGCAGGGTGCCGCCGTTGGCGATCGCGGTGTACCCGGCGACCATCTGGATCGGGGTGACCGAGAGGCCCTGGCCCATCGCCTCGTTGCCGAGGGTCGAGCCCGAGTATTCGTCGAGATCGAGCAGCAGCCCCTGCTCCTCGGCCGGATACTGGATCCCGGTCGAGCTGCCGAAGCCAAAGCGACGGATCCATTTATCGAATTTTTCCGCCCCGACCCCGAGCCCGATCGTCGCCGCCCCGACATTCGAGGAGTGGGCGAGGATCGTCGAGACGCTCATCGTTTCGGTCCCGCGCGGGTGGGAGTCTTCGATCGTCCGGTCGGCGACCTGGAGGACCGGCGGCAGCACGAATTCGCTCGTCGGGGTGACGGTTTTTTCCTCCAGCGCCGCGGCGACGGTGAATGCCTTGAAGGTCGAGCCCGGCTCGTAGGTGAACCCGGTCGCCTTGTTGAGCAGGTCGTCGTTGCTCGCTTCTTCGAGGTTGTTCGGGTCGACCGGCGGCCAATTCGCCATCGCAAGCACTTCGGAGCTGCGCGGATCGACGACGATCGCCGTGGCCCCCTTCGGCGAATACGCTTCGCCGACGCCGGCCAGCGCCCGTTCGGTTTCGCGCTGGATCACCGGGTCGAGGGTCAGCTGAATGTCTTCGCCGTCCTCGGCTTCCTCCACCGTTTCCAGCCGAATCGGCTCGCCGAGCGCGTCGTTGACGATCCGCCGTTCGCCGTCGCTGCCGGCGAGCACTTCTTCCTCGCCCGCCTCGAGCCCGGTCAGCCCCTGGTTTTCGGAGCCGACGGCGCCGATCACCTGGCCGGCCATCTCACCCTGCGGGTAGGTGCGGCGGCTCTCGGGCAGCTGGCCGATCCCTTCGATGTCGAGCGCTTCGACCTTGGCGGCGGTCGCCAGGTCGACTTTCTGGGCGATGTAGGAGAAGCCGCCTTCGGCGGTCAACGCTTCCAGCACCTCGCCCTTCGGTTGATCGAGGATCGGCGCCAGCCGCTCGGCGGCTTTCGGTGGATCTTTCACCTGGTACGGAGTTGCGTAGATCGTCGCCGCATCCTCCGAGGCGGCCAGCTTGTTGCCGCGGCGGTCGAGCAGGTCGCCGCGCAGGCCGGGGACGGTGACCTCCTCGGTCTGCTGGTAGACGGCCTGGGAGGCGAGGCTCGATCCCTGCACCCCCTGCAGCCAGAAAGCGCGACCGACGACGACGAGAAAGCAAAGAAGGAAGGCGCCGAAGAGAAGCCCGATCCGGCGCTCGATCAAACGCATCGGGACCGTCTAACCCCCGGCAGCCGCGAGGCGTTCGGCCGCGGTAGCCACGTCGCCGGGCTCGTACTCGATCACGCCCGGCTCTTCGAGGTTGGGCATCGCCAAGCCGAGCGCGGCACCCTGGTTACGCACCCGGGCGGTGCTGAAGTGCTGGGCCTCGCGGCTCTCCAGCATCGAGTTCTCTTTTTCCAGGGCGGTGATCTGCTCGTCGATCTGGCCCGCGGTGGCGGCGAAACTGAGGGTGGCGACGTTGAGGGCGACGATCCCGACCAGCAATAGGCCGAGGACCGCGATCCAGGCGCGGCCGCGGGTCATCCTCACGACGAGGCTGGAGTCGGGCAGCTGGCGGACGGCGACCGCGGTGCGGCCGGCGGCGACTACCAGCCGGGGCTGAGTCGAGACGGTGCGTCGCTTCGGCGCCGGCTTACGGGCGGGCGCGCGGCGAGCGGGCGCCTTCGCCGGAGCTGCTACAGCCCGGGCTTTCGGTTTGCGCGCTGGAGCTTTGCGTTTGCGCGGCGGCGTCGTCCGCGAGGGCGCCGGCGCCGGGGCGGCGGTGCTGCGACGGGCGGGAGCGGCGGCGGCCATCAGCCGGTCTCCCCGACGGGCTGCGCCTCGGCGATCTTCAGCGCCGCCCGCAGGTGCGCCGAGCGCGAGCGCGGGTTCGACTCCGCCTCCTCGGGACCGGGCGAGATCGCCCGGCGGGTCAGGAGCTCGGCCTCGGGCTCGTGGCCGCAGACGCAGACGGGAAGCTCGGGCGGGCAGACGCAACCGCGCGCCTTGGCGGCGAGGAACTGCTTCACCGGCCGGTCCTCGAGCGAGTGGAAGGAGATCGCGGCGAAGCGACCGCCGACCTTGAGCTGGGACCAGGCAAGCGGCAGCGCTTCCTCGAGGGCCTCGAGCTCGCCGTTGACGGCGATCCGGATCGCCTGGAAGCTGCGCTTGGCGGGATGGCCGGCGCCGAACCGGGCCGAAGGTGGCATTCCGGCCTTGATCGCGGCGACCAACTCGCCGGTCGTCGCCAACGGGCGGCGGCGGACGATCTCGCGGGCGATGCCGCCGGCGTAGCGCTCCTCGCCGAAACGGCGCAGGACCTGGGCGATCCGGGCCTCGGGCCACTCGTTGACGAGGTCGGCGGCGGTGAACTCCTGCCGCGTGTCCATCCGCATGTCGAGCGGCGCGTCGTAGGAATAGGAGAAGCCCCGCTCACGCGCGTCAACCTGCATCGAGGACATCCCCAGATCTACATAAACCATGTCTGGGCGCACTCCTTCGCCCTGCAGGGCGCGAAGTCCTGCCGCGAAGTCGCTGCTGATGAAGAGCGTCCGGCAGGGCACCTCGGCGGCGAAGCGGTTGAAGCGCTCCTGCGCGGCCGGGTCGCGATCGATCCCGATCAGCGTCCCCTCCGGCCCGATCAGCTCGGCAACCTGGCGGGCGTGGCCGCCGCCGCCGAAGGTGCAGTCGACGGCGATCTGCCCCGGCTCGGGCGCCAGCAGGCTGACCAGCTCCGGCGCGAGAACGGGCTCGTGCTCGCTCATGACGACCTCGACAGGACGAAGCCCCTTGCGATCGACGGGACGAAAACCGCTCGAGGTAACCGCTTTTCGTCCCGTCGGCGGGTGATACGGAAGGTTTTGGGCGGCGGCGGCATTCAGTCTCATGGTTACGCGGTCCCGGCGGCGGCGAGGCCCTCGGCGATCTCGGGGGCGGCGGCGTCGAGCTCCTCCTCCTGCTTGGCCCAGGCGTCGGCGTTCCAGATCTCCAGGTACTCGCCGGCGCCGATCACGACGCAGTTGCCGTCGAGCCCGGCGTGCTCGATCAGCGGCTTGGGGATGCGGATGCGCCCGGCGGAGTCGAGCGTTTCGTCGAAGGAGCCGCCGTGGAAGCGGCGGCGCAGCGCCCGCGCGTCGCGCCCGAAGGGGCTGTGCGGCGAGAGGAAGCGGTCGGAGAGCTGCTCGAACTCCTCGGTCGTATGCACCCAGACGCAGGGGTCGAAGCCCTTGGAGAGAACGACTCCATCGGCAAGCGAAGCCCGGAAGCGAGAAGGAACCGTGAGTCGGTCCTTGGAATCGAGGTTGTGCTCGTAGAGACCCCTGAACGCCACTGCGGTCGAGTCCTTTCCGAACGGGGACTGAAAAGAGTTGGACCGGAGTGATGAGGTGGGAGGAGCCTCACCACCCCGGTCCTGGGCTTCAACTCGATCGCCACAATAACCCACTCTCCCCCACTTTGCAACACGACCTCCCCATGCAACCCCATTTGCATCCGCCTGCGCGAGCGCTAGGTTGCCCCCGTGGCCACCCCTGACGACGCCAACGACCTCCGCGGCTACCACTTCAAACGGCTGATGGGCAAGACGCTGACGGTCGTCCTGCTCGGCACGCTGACCGTTGTCGCCTTCATCGCCGGCGGGATCGCCGTCGACCCACTGATCGGCCTGATCGCCGCCGCCGGGGTCTTCTTCGTCGGCCTCCTGGTCGTCCTCGTGATCGCCGACAGCAAGGCCGCCGACGACTTCTTCGAGGTCTACGCCCAGCAGCGCGGGATGACCCTGATCCACGGCCAGGGACAGCTACCGCAGGCGACCCCGCTGCTGCGCAAAGGCGACAAGCGCTACACCGATCGCAGCCTCCTCGGCCCGATCGGCGAGTTCGAGGGGACCCTCGCCCTCTTCACCTACGAGGAAGAGTCGCGCGACAGCGACGGCAACAAGCAGACCAACTACTACCGCTACACCCTCGGCTACGTCGAGGTGCCCGACTGCGCCGGTCTCGTCCCCGAGCTCTACTGCCAGCGCAAGTTCGGCTTCCGGGCGCTGGAGAAGTTCGAGGACGTCTTTCGCGGCGACAAAGAGCGGGTGAGCCTGGAGAGCGAAGCGCTGCTGGAGAAGTACGAGATCTTCGCCAACAAGGGGCAGGACGCCAACTGGCTGCGGCAGCTGTTCTCGCCGACCTTCATCGTCTGGCTGACCGACGCGGCGCCGGACAAGTTCGCCTTCGAGCTGGTCAACGGCAAGCTCTGCTGCTACGTCAGCGGCCACAAGGAGAACGCCGCCGGGCTCGACGCCGTTGCCGCCGCAACCGGCGCCGTGGCGAAACGGTTGCGCGAAGAGGCGCTCGAGTAGGTCAGAACCCGGTCAGCAGGGTGCCGGCGTTGGCGATCAGGCCGGCGGCGATCATCAACAGGACCGAAGGCACGAGGACGAGGGCGACGACGAGCTGGATCTTCGGCGCGGCCCGCGCGGCACGCTCCTCTACGGCGCGGCGGCTGTCGCGGCGCAGGGCGGTCGCCTGACGGCGGAGCTGGTCGGCGAGCGGCGAGCCGAAGCGGCGCGAGCGCTCGATCGCCGCAACCAGCCTCGCCATCTCACCGCCGGGTACGCGCTCGCGCAAGGAGTGGAGCGCGGCGCTGAGCGGGACGCCGCAGGAGAGCTCGGCGACGGTCAGCCGCAGCTCCTCCGCCAGCGGCCCCTCCCCCGCCCGGGCCAGCTGTTCGATCCCGGCCGCCGGCCCGCGCCCCGAGCCGGCGCTGACCGCGAGCAGGTCGAGCGCGTCGGGCAGCGCCGTCACCAAACGCCGCTGACGGCGCCGGGCTCTTCGCTCGCGCAGCGCATCCGGGACGACGAAGCCGGCGATCGGCAGACCGACGAGCACGAGGAGCGAGAGCCGTCCGGGCGCGGCCGGCGCGGCGACCAGGCCCGCCAGCATCCCGCCCCCCGCGCCGAGCGACTTGCCGAGCAGGGCACGCGGCGGACGCAGCCGAAGTCCCACCCCGGCCAGCACCTCTCGACCCGCGGCAATTCCGAGCAGCACCGCGAGACCGGCGAGCAGACCGACCTCGCTCACTCGACCACCTGCGAGAAGCGACGGATGACGGCGAAACCGACAAGTTGCAGAACCACGGCAATCGCCAGGAGCACGGCTGCGGGCGGCGAGCCGAGCAGGCCGGCGAGGAAGCCCGGCTGCAGCAGCTCGGCCAGTAAGGCGCCGCCAGTCGGCATCGCCACCACCAGCAGGCCGGTGAAGCGCGCCTGCGCCGTCGCCGAGCGGGCGTCCTCGGCGACCCGCTCCCGCTCCGCTGCCCCGAGCGCGAAGCGCCGGAGCAGCCCGGCGAGGTCGCCACCTGCGAGCTGCTGGCTGAGCAGCGCGGCGGCGAAGGCGTCGACCCGCTCGGAGCGCATCCGCCCGCGCCAGCGGGCGATCGCCTCCGCGGTCGGCGCACCCACCTCCAGCTCGGCGGCGAGGCGGGAGAGCTCGGCCGCGGGCGGGCCGTCGAGCGAGGCGACGGAGCCCGCCAGCGATGCGCGCAGAGAGCGACCGGCGCTGAGCGAGTCGGCGATCGAGGTCGCCACTTCCGGCAGCGACCGCTCGACCGCCCGGCGGTAACGCCGGCGCCGGCTGGCGATCGCCGAGCCCGCGAGGGTGGGCCCGGCCACCGCCAGCGGCAGCGCCAGAAGAAAGCCGCCGAGGAACCAGCCGGCGACGATCGCCGCCCCGGTGCCCAGCGCCGCCAGTCGCCGACGCTCGAGAGTCGAAGGGGCGTATCCCTCCTCGCCCGCCCGCCGCAGCGGCTCCAGCGCCAGGCGCACCCACTGGGCCGCCGCCGGGCTGGCCAGCAGCGCCTCGCGCACCGCCAGCGCGCCCAGCCCGCCGGCGGCCGCGGCGATCAGCACCGGCAGGGTCACGAGACCTCGGCTATCTCGGTCACCCGCCGGGCGCCGTCGGCCTGCCGCTCCAGGTGGACGACGAGGTCGATCCCGCGGCGAACCTGCTCGGCCACCGCTGCGTGCGGCAGCCCGACGCCGGCCATCAGCGCCAGAGTCTCGAGCCGGCTCAGCGCGTCGGCCGGCGAGTTGGCATGGACGGTCGAGAGAGCGCCGTCGTGACCGGTATTGAGCGCGGTCAGCAGGTCGAGCGCCTCGACCCCCCGCACCTCGCCGATCACGATCCGGTCCGGCCGCATCCGCAGCGCGTTGCGCAGTAGGTCCCGGATCGTCACCTCGCCCCGTCCCTCGACCCCAGCCGGCCGGCTCTCGAGGCGCACCACGTGTGGTTGCTGCAAGCGCAGCTCAGCCGCGTCCTCGATCGTTACCACCCGTTCGCCAGCGCCGATGAAGCTGGAGAGGGCGTTGAGCAGGGTCGTCTTGCCGGAGCCGGTGCCGCCGCTGACGAGGATGCTGCGTCGGCCGGCGACGGCCCGCTGGAGCAGCTGGCGCTGCTCGCCGCCGAGGGTACCCATCGCGACCAGCTCTTCCGGACCGGGGCGAGTGGCGCCGAAGCGGCGGATCGAAAGAGCCGGACCGTCGATCGCCAGCGGCGGGATGACGACGTTGACGCGCGAGCCGTCGGCGAGCCGGGCGTCGACCATCGGGCTCAGCTCGTCGACCCGGCGACCGAGCGGCGCCAGGATCCGCTCGATCGCGTTGCGCAGGTCTCCCTCGCTCTCGAAGGCGACGGCGGTCGCTTCGAGCAGGCCTCGCCGCTCTACATATATGCGGTCGTGCGCGTTGACCATCACCTCCTCCACCGCCGGGTCGGCAAGCAGCACCTCCAGCGGGCCAAGGCCGACGCTGTCGCGGACGATCCGCTCGACCACCTCGTCGCGATCGGCGACTGGCAGGATCGCCGCCCGTTCGTCGACCAAGGCGCGGGCCGAGTCGGCGATCTCCTCCTCGCGGCGTCGCCCAGACCTGGCGTCGGCACGGCGGCGCTCGACCAGGCGCTCGCGCAGCGCGACCGCGAGCTCGGCGACGTCGCTCTCGCGCCGGCGCATCAGCGCCCCGGCATGACGGTAACGCGGCGAGCAAAGCTCTCGGCGGCGATCAAGCGCAGCGCCTGCGAGCGGGTCAGGCCGAGAGTGACGGTCGCGTCTCCGGGTTCCGCGGCGCCAGCGGGAGCCAGCGCCAGCAGCGGCACCCCGGCGGCGGCAACGTAGGTGCGGCCCGGCTCCGAACCCGATGGTTCGCTGGTGACGACCACGTCGACGCGCGAGCCCACCGGCTGCCCGCCGTAGGCGACGAGCGCACCGGCGCCGCTGACAGCGATCTCGACCGGGCGCCTGCCATGGCCGAGGTTCGGTCCCGGCCTCGCAGTCCCGCGCGGGCGCAACTGTCCCGCCAGCAAGTAGGAACCTGCCGGGATGGTCACCGTCGGGACCAGCCCGAGCGTTTCCTGAGGCGTCGCAAGCGCGGCTTCCGGGACGAACCGGACCGGCACCCGCCGCACCTCCAGCCTCTCGGTTGCAACCGCGGGGTCGATCTCCTTTCCGGCCGGCAGGTCAGCGGTGGCGACCAGGGCCGGGCGCAGCTCGCCGTAACCCCTGACCACGCTCTGGCCGTATCCGTCGGCGATCGTCCCCGCCGCGACCGCGGCGAGGACGGCCCCGAGAAGGAAACCGATGGCCCGCCCGCGGCGGCTCATCGCGAGCCTCCCGAAAGCGGCAGCTCGAGCGTCGCCTCGCAGCGATCGCCCTGCTGCAGCAGGCGAAAGCTGCCACCGCTTCGGTCCGCAATCCGCCTCACGATGCACAGCCCGTGACCGTGGCGACGCCGCCCCGCCAGCCGGCTCGGCAGATCTCGCCCCCACCACCACCGAACACCTTCGGGCACCGCCCGCTTTCGGTTTGCGACGACGAGACGAACGACGGCGCCAACCTCCATCACCTCGACCGCGACCTCGCCGCTGCCGTGGTCCAGCCCGTTGCTGATCAGGTTGTCCAATACCTGGGAGAGCTGAACTTCATCCACAAAGAGCCGCACGTCGCCCGCTTCCCACTCGAGG
>DASTSW010000010.1:0-52900 GCA_035760445.1 Solirubrobacterales bacterium
ATCGGGGAGGTGCCGATCGCGGCCGCCCAGACGTTCCGCGACCGCGCCCTGCGGGTAGTCGAGCTGCACGCGGCCGACCTGCGGGAGATCGATTGGGTCGAGGGGTCGATCGCGGGCCGCCCAGTACGCTGCCTTTCAGCCGACTGTCAACTGCAAGCGCAGTACGCGATGGGAAAGACCTGGACCCGCCGCCGTCGGACGAAGCAGCGGCGCAACATCGCCGCGGTGCTCAGCGCTCTGAAAACCGGGATGTAGGCAGGGAAAATCCGCAATTTGCGGCTCTTGGGCGGAAATATCCGTCCACGGGATCACGGTTGCGCATCCACTGCACGCTTAGTTGCCGAAATTCTGAGTACGAGGTTATCGCCGATATGTGAACTCACCGATGGAGATCTACGCCAAAGACCTTTATTTTCTAGAGCGGGCTCTGAAAGAACCCGCCCGTCAAGAGACGAAGGTGGCGCAGTCCGGAAGAAGTCCGATATTGCAGAAGTTCGCTTGTCCACACAGGCAAGCTGAAGCGCTCAAGGCCAGCCCCCACGGCCAAAGGAATTTCAGCGCCAGCTCTTGTTCCCCACCCTTCACCACCTATCTGAAAAATGTCGAGCCCAACTGTGTCGAGCCCAACTGCCGCTGAAGCTTCAGCAGCCGCCGAGCTGGCGTCCAGCAGCGTCGAGTCGGCGAGCGACAGCCGCGCCAAACAGCGCGGCTCGGTGCTGGCGCGGATGCTCGTCTTCGGCGACGGGCTCGCCGCTGCCGTGGCCGCCTCTCTCGCGGTCCTGATCGTCGGCTTCAGCCACTGGGACGGCCTCATCTTCGTCGCCGGCACGGTCCTGCTCTGGCCGGCGTCGGCCTTCAGCATCGGCCTCTACCGCGGCGACCAGCTTTCGATCTGGGCCTCGGCGGTACCCGAGGTGCCGCGCGGCTTCGTCGCCATCCTGCTGATCACCTGGCCGCTGTTCGGGATCGCCGCCGCGACCTCGATCGACGACCCGGTCTTCCTCACCTTCCTCACCGTGGTCGGGCTCGCTGCCTTCGGCGGAGTCGCCCGCACCGTCGTCCGCGCCGGCCTGCACCGCAACGAGACCCTGCGCCAGCGGACCCTGATCCTCGGCTCCGGCATGGTCGCCGGCCAGGTGGTCGAGAAGCTCGGCAACAACGCCCAGTACGGCCTGCTCCCGATCGGGATCGTCGACGATGACGTCTACAACGTCGGCTCCCCCGATCTGCCCTGGCTCGGCCGCTTCGCCGACCTCAAGGAGATCATCGAGAAGCAGCACGCTGACCGGGTGATCATCGCCTTCTCGCGCGCCAGCCACGAGGAGCTGCTGGAGTGCATCCGCGCCTGCCGCGACGCCGGCGTCGCGGTCGACGTGGTCCCGCGCCTGTTCGAGTTCCTCGACGGCGTCCGCGCCCTCGACCAGGTCGGCGGCCTGCCATTGCTCTCGATCGGCACCCCGACCCTGACCTCGGTCTCGATGGCCGCCAAGCGCGCCCTCGACGTCGCCGGCTCGCTGGCCCTGCTGCTGCTGTTCTCGCCGCTGATGATCGCGATCGCGATCGCGATCAAAGTCGAGTCCCGCGGCCCGATCTTCTTCCGCCAGCCGCGCGCCGGCCGCAGCCGCACCAGCTTCCGCCTGATCAAGTTCCGCTCGATGTACGTCGACGCCGAAGAGCGCAAGGCGGAGCTGTCGGAGATGAACGAGGCCGACGACGGCGTCATGTTCAAGATCCGCGAGGACCCGCGGGTGACCAAGGTCGGTCACTTCATCCGCCGCTTCTCGCTCGACGAGCTGCCGCAGCTCTTCAACGTCCTCGTCGGCGAGATGAGCCTGGTCGGCCCGCGACCGCTGATCTTCCCCGAGACCGACGCCCTGGACGAGGGGTGGCACCAGCGCCGGCTGGAGCTGCGCCCCGGACTGACCGGCCCCTGGCAGGTCTACGGGCGCTCGCAGAGCCCCTTCCAGGAGATGGTCCGCTTCGACTACCAGTACGTCGCCGGCTGGTCGCTGGCCCGCGACATCGAGATCCTGCTTGCCACCATCCCGGCTGTGATCTCGGGGCGTGGCGCCTACTAGTAACTCCTCGCTCGCGCTCGCCCACGACTACCTGCTGACGATGCGGGGGGCTGAGCGCACCTTCGCCGAGATGGCCCGTTGCTGGCCCGAGGCGCCGATCTACACCCTGCTCTACGACGCCGACGCGGTGGCCGAAGGCTTCGCCGGGCGCGAGGTCCACACCTCGGGCCTGCAGCGGCTCGGCGCCAGGCAGAGCAGCTTCCGCTACCTGCTGCCCTTCTTCCCCAAGGCCGCCGAGCGGCTGCCGGTGCAGGGCTTCGAAACGATCGTGACCAGCTCCAGCGCCTTCGCCCACGGGCTGCGCCCCGGGCCTGGGGCGCTGCACGTCTGTTACTGCCACAGCCCCTTCCGCTACGCCTGGTTCGAGCAGGAGCGGGCCGAAGCAGAGACGCCACGGCCGGGACGGCCGGTGATGCGGGTGATCCTCGAGCGCAACCGGAGGTGGGACCTGAAGGCCGCCGGGCGGGTCAGCCGCTACGTCGCCAACGGCAAGATCACCCAGGACAGGATCATGGAGCTGTACGGGGTCGAGTCGGAGATCGTCCACCCTCCCGTCGCGGTCGAACGCTTTACGGTCGGCCAGCCCGAGGACTTCCTCCTCTTCGTCGGCCAGATCGTCCCCCACAAGCGGGTGCAGGTTGCGCTCGAGGCGGCGCGGATCGCCGGCCTGCCGATCAAGATCGTCGGCGACGGCCCCGACCGCGAGCGGCTCGAGGCCCTCTACGCCGGGCTCGGGGTCGAGTTCCTCGGCAGCGTCTCCGACCAGCGCCTCGGCGATCTCTACTCCCGTTGCATCGCCCTGGTGGTGCCCAACGTCGAGGAGTTCGGGATCGCCGCGGTCGAGGCCCAAGCCGCCGGCCGGCCGGTGATCGCCGTCAACCAGGGCGGCGTCCGCGAGACGGTGATTTCGGGCGAAACCGGGGTACTGGTCGACGGTGAGGACGCCGCCGCCCTGGCTGAGGCCTTGCACGACACCGATTTCAGCCGCTTCGATCCGATGAAGATCAGAGCACACGCAGAACGCTTCAGCCCCGCCGCCTTCCGCGCGGCATTTTCCGGGCTAGTAGACCGATACATCGAAGAACACGGAGGATCACGTTGAGCGGACCAGTCCTGGTCACCGGAGGCGCCGGTTACGTCGGCGCTGAAGTTGCGACCGCCCTACTCGAGGCAGGCCGGGAGGTGCGAATCCTGGATTCGCTGCTGCACGGCCAGCAGCCGATTGCCGACATGCTCGAGCAGAAAGGGGCCAAGGTCACGATCGGCGACATCCGCGATGCCGACCTGCGGCGCGAGCTGCTCGACGGCGCCGAAGCCGTCGTCCACCTGGCGGCGATCGTCGGCGACCCCGCTTGTGCCCGCGACCCCGAGCTGGCGCAGGACACCAACGTCGAGGCGACCCGCGGCCTGATTGGCGACGCCAACGCGGCCGGGGTCAAGCACCTGATCTTCGCCTCGACCTGCTCCAACTACGGCCGCATGGCCGACCCGGAGACGCCGGTCGACGAGGAGGCGCAGCTGGCGCCGGTCTCGCTCTACGCCGAACAGAAGGTCGAGATCGAGAAAATGCTGCTCTCCAACGGCAGCGGCACGACCGTGCCGACCTGCCTGCGCTTCGCCACCGTCTACGGCGCGGCACCACGGATGCGGTTCGACCTCACCGTCAACGAGTTCACCCGCGAACTCTGGGCGGACAAGGACCTGGAAGTCTTCGGCGAGCAGTTCTGGCGCCCCTACATCCACGTCCGCGACGCCGCTCGCGGCATCGTCCGGGTGCTGGATGCAGGGCCCGACGAGGTCGGCCACGATGTCTTCAACGTCGGCCACAGCGACGAGAACTACCGCAAGCTCGACCTGGTCGAGATCATCACCGGCGAGATCGACCGCGGCAACGTCTCCTTCGTCCACCGCGACGAGGATCCACGCGACTACAAGGTCTCCTTCGCCAAGGTGAAGGAGCGGCTCGGCTTCGAACCGGAGATGCGGGTGCCCGACGGCGTCCGCGAGATTGCCCAGGGTCTCGACGACGAGGCCTTCGGCGACCCCTTCGACGCAACGCACCGCAACACGCCGTAGCGCTGACTTCGATTAGCTGGTCCTGAGCCTGCGCCCTCCCGGGGGCGCAGGCTTTTTTGCGCTCCCAGGCGGGGACTAGTACATCCGTCCAGGTGGCTTGCGTATGGCCAAGGAGGCTCTATAGCGGACCGATGACGGGACGGCATGGAGCTTTTGCTCAACAGCCGTCGCGTCGCCCTCTTCGCCCTGCTGCTGGCGGCCGTCTCGCTGCTCGCCTTCAGCGCCAGCGGCGCCGATGCCCGCGGCCAGGCGAAGCTGCGCGGCGCTATCTCCCTCGGCAAGGGCACGCCCGGCGCCGGCAAGTGCGCCAAGCTCGCCTCGAGCCGGGCCCGCGCCGCCGCCAAGCGCGGCGCCGGCGCCAAGGCCACCCGCCGGGTCCGCGCCCGCGCCCTGCGCCGCTGCCTGGTCCGCGAACGCAAGAGCCGCCGGGTCAAGAAGGCCGTGCCGCCGACCCTGGTCGGTGGCAGCCTGGTCGTCGGCATCGACGGCGGCTACACCGGCTGGAGCGACGAAGAAATCGAAGAGCGGGCCGAACTCGGCGCCGCGATCACCCGCCACGAGTGGGACCCGACCGAGCCGGTCGACGAGCAGGACGACGTGATGGAAGCCGCCTTCGGCCAGATCCACACCAAGATCCACGCTCTACTCGGCGGCAACCAGCTCGGCGACCCGGCCCACTACCGCGAATGGGTCGTCGAATTCGTCCGCTACTACGGGGTCGGCGGCAGCTTCTGGGACAAGCACCCCGAGCTCGACGAATCGCGCTTCGCGATCACCTCGATCGAGCTCGGCAACGAGCCCTACTTCGGCGAGATGTCGGTCGAGGAATACGCCGCCGTCGCCGGTCCGACGCTGGAAGAGATCAAGCGCCTCAACCTGCCGGTCACGGTCGTCCTGCCGAGCCGCGTCTACGGCAACAACACCGCCTGGATGGACAGGCTCTACCAGCTGATCCCGAACCTCAACGACCTCTTCGACGCCTTCGCCGAACACCCCTACTGGTACGGGCACGAACCGGCCTCCAGCGGCCCGGCTGGCCCCTTCGGCCGGATCGAAACCACCCGCCGCCGGATGAACGAACACGGCGCCAACACCAAGGCGATCTGGATCACCGAGTACGGCGAGTCCACCGCCGACTGCGGCGAAGAGTGCGTCCCCGAGACGACCCAGGCGACCCACCTGCAGCAGATGCTCGACGCGATCGTCTCCCGGCCCGACTGGGGCGTGAAGATGATCTCCGTCTTCCAGCTGCGCGATCGCGGCACCGACAGCAGCGATCGCGAGCGCCAATTCGGCCTGATCCGCGAGGACGGCAGCGAAAAGCCGGCCTACCCCATCGTCGAGTCGGCGATGGCTGCATACCGCGGTTAGAGGCAAGGCTGCTTGCGGGTACCCACTTTTAATGTGGGTCATCTGTCCAAAAGTTGTCCAGTGGCTGCGGGTTCCGGTCCGACGCAGCCGACAAGGGGGGAGTCATGAGCCTCCGCTCCCCCGCCACCCGGATCGCAGGCATCGCTTTGGCGATGGCCTTCCTGCTCCTTGCTTCGCTCGCCGCGGGCGCCAGTGCCAGCTCGGCCGCCAGCGCCAAGCGGATCAGCACCGTCTGCGACAAGAAAGCCGGCAAGGCCACCAGCGCCGCCAAGCGCAAGGCGCTGCGCCACCGCTGCATCAAGGAAATGAACCGGGCGGCAGCTGCGCGCAAGCGCCAGACCGACGTCACTCCCCCCTCGGTCGCCTGGAAGGCGCCTGGCGCCGGCGCCACCGTCAAGGGCAAGCTCAGCGGCTCGACCTGCGAAGCCCTCGCCAGCGACGAGCGCGGCGTCAGGCGCGTGGTGATGGCGGTCGACGGCACCGTCCTCAACACCGAGAGCGACGCGCCCTGGACCTGCAGCTTCGACTCGACCAAGGTCAGCGACGGGACCCACACCCTGAGCGCGACCGCCTACGACGCGGCGGGTAACTCGCGCACCGCCTCGGTCACCGTCACCGTCGCCAACAAGCCCGTCTCGACCCCCAAACCGGAGCCGACCCCCGAGCCCACTCCTGAGCCAGAGCCGACGCCGGAGCCGACCCCCGAGCCAGAACCGACCCCCACTCCCACCGACACCGCCCCGAACGTCTCCTGGGCGACCCCGACCGCAGGCTCCAACGTGACGCGGAAAATCAGCGGCTCGACCTGCGAAGCCCTCGCCAGCGACGACAAAGGCATCGTCAAAGTCGTGATGAAGGTCGACGGCGCCGTCCTCAACACCGAGAGCGACGCGCCCTGGAACTGCAGCTTCGACTCGACCAAAGTCAGCGACGGGACCCACACCCTGAGCGCGACCGCCTACGACACCGCCGGCAACACCCGCACCGCCTCGATCCCCGTCAACGTCTCCAACCTCGTGGACCCGAACCCCGAACCGACCCCGCCCCCCGAAACCGAGCCGACTCCCGCTCCCTCGCCGACGCCGGGCACCTTCCCCGGCAACGGGCTGACGGTCGCCGTCGATGGCGGCCACGGCTACTGGTCGGATGCCGAAATCGCCTACCGCACCCAGCTCGGCGCCGCGGTCACCCGCCACGAGTGGGACCCGACCGAGCCGGTCGACCACCAGGACGAAATCGTCTACGCGGCCGCGGCCCAGATCCACACCCGGATCCACGCCCAGCTCGGCGCCAACGTGCTCGGCACCGCCAGCAGCTACAGGGAATTCGTCGTCGCCTTCATCAAGCGCTACGGCCTCGGCGGCAGCTTCTGGAAACTCCACCCCGAGCTGAACGAAGCGGCCTACGCGATCACCACGGTCGAACTCGGCAACGAGCCCTACTTCGGCGACATGTCGGCCAGCCTCTACGCCGAAACCGTGCGCCCGACCCTGGAAACGATCAAGAGCCAGAACCTGCCGGTCAAGGTGGTCCTGGTCACCCGCACCTATGGCACCGATACCACCTGGATGGACACCCTCTACGCCAAGATCCCCAACCTCAACAGCTATTTCTACGCCTTCGCCGACCACCCCTACTGGTACGGGCACTCGCCCGACGAGGGGACCGCGGCCGGGCCGTTCGGCCGGATCAGCGTCCTGCGCAACCGGATGAACGAAAAAGGCGCCGCCGACAAGCCGATCTGGCTGACCGAGTACGGCCAGTCGACCGCCAACTGCGGCAGCCAGTGCGTTAGCGAGGCGACCCAGAAGGAACACCTGCAGAAGATCCTCAACGCGGTGATCAGCCGCAGCGACTGGAAGATCGGGATGATCTCCGTCTTCCAGCTGCGCGACCGCAGCCTGAACAGCACCGACCGCGAGCACGGCTTCGGCCTGCTGCGCTTCGACGGCAGCCAGAAGCCGTCCTACTCGATGGTCCGCTCGCTGATGCAGCAGTACCGCGGCTAGGCAGCGCACCCCGGCTCGGAATCCGCGGCCGTCCATATACTCGCCCGGCGCTCTCCCCGGCGCCTCTTCGTCCGATGCGGACCGTAATCGCCACCTCATTTACGCCCACCCTCGACTCGGGTCGCGCGCGGCGTACCCACGGCATCGTCCGGGCGCTGGCCGGCCTCGGCCCGGTCGACCTGGTCTACGGCGCCTTCGGGGCAGATGCGCCCGATCCGGCCTACGAACGGATCGAGGGGCTGACCATGCACCGGATCGAGCGGCCCGGGACGCTGCAACGGCTGCCCGCCTACGCTCGCGCCCGCCTGCGCCGCGTCCCCGAGGACTTCGCCCGCGGGATCTGGCCGGGGGTGGCGCGGCGGACCGCCGAGCTGAGCCGCGACGCCGGCACCCGGGTCGTCGCCGAGGGTCCGGTCGCCGCCGCCGCGCTCCTCTCGCTGACCTCGCGCCGCGACGCCATCTACGACGCCCACAACCTCGAGTCCACCTTCCGCCACCGGCTCGACGACGCCGGTATGTCGCAGGCCGACCTGGAGCGCTTCGAGCGGCTGCTGCTGAACAGCTTCAGCGAGAGCTGGATGGTCTCGCCGGCCGACATGGAGGGGGCGGCGGCGCTGGCGCCCGAGGCCCGACTGCGACTGGTCCCCAATGTCGTCGACGTTGCCGGAATCGAGCCGGTGCCGCTTCGGTCCGATGAGAGGAAGGTGCTGTTCGTCGCCGACCTCTCCTACGAGCCCAACCGCGGTGCCCTGCGCTTCCTGCTCGAGGAGGCGATGCCGGCGCTGTGGGAGCGCGCGCCCGACGTAGAGCTGGTCGTCGCCGGCAAGGGCAGCGGCGAGATCGAGGCGGGCGACCCGCGGGTGCGGCCGAGCGGCTTCGTCCCCGACCTGCGCGATGTCTACGTGAAAGCCGGTGCCGTCGCGGTGCCGCTGCTGGAGGGCGGCGGCTCGCCGCTGAAGTTCGTCGAGGCGCTCGCCTACCGGGTCCCGGTCGCCGCCACCCCCCGCGCCGCCGCCGGGCTCGAAGTGCGGGCCGGCGAGCACTACGCCGAGGGCGACACCGACGGCGCCTCCTTCGCCACGGCGCTCAGCGAAGCGCTCGACCCCGAGCGCGGCAACCCGCTCGCCGCCGCCGGCCGCGAGCTGGCCGAGCGCGAGTACTCGATCGAGGCGCTGGAGCGGCGCCTGAGCTCGTGAAGATCGTCTCGGTGATGACCGGCGCTGCCCCCGGCGGGGCCGAGTTCGCCGCGGTCGAGCTGCTCGACGCGCTGGTCGAGCGCGGCCACCAGGCGGTGATGCTGAGTGACTCCCCGGAAATCGGCCGCGAGACCAAGGTCGAGGTGCGGCCGCTGGAGATCGGGCCCAAGCTCTCGGGAAAGACCTGGCCGAGCCTGGCGCTGAAATGGCCGGCCCTGCGCACCGGCCTGCGCCAGGCGCTGGAGAAAGAGGAGCCCTACGACGTGCTCCTCCTCCACTACAAGAAGGAGCAGCTGCTGACTCCGGGCCTGCCGCCGCCGCTGCGGCCGCGGGTCGTCTGGTGCGAGTGGGGTCCGGTGCCGAAGCAGATGCGCCAGGGCCCCGGCCGCTGGGCCTACGCCCACGCCGGCCGCGGCGTTAGCGCGGTGATGGCGATCTCCGAGGGGACGCGCGAGTCGGTGATCGCCGCCGGCGTCGCCGCCGAGAAGGTCACCTACCTGCCGAACGCGATGCGGACCGAGGAGATCCGCTTCAGTACCGAGGGCCGGGCGCGAGTGCGGGCCGAGCTCGGCATCCCCGCCGAGGCCTTCACCGTCGGCTGCGTCTCCCGCTTCCATCCGAAGAAGCGCAATGACGTTCTGATCGACGCGGTCGGCCAGCTTGGCCCTGAGACCCATCTGATCCTCGCCGGCGCCGGCGAGACCGAGGCCGAGCTGAAGGCGCAGGCCGAGTCGCTGGGGGCGCGGGCGCACTTCCTGAAAACGCCGGGCGCCGAGATCGGCGACGTGCTCTCCGCATTCGACGTCGACGTCTTCTGCCCCAGCCCGGCTGAGGGCCAGCCGCGGGCGGTGATCCTCGGGATGCTGGCCGAACGGCCCTGCGTCTCGACCGGTGCCGAGGGCGTGGTCGGGCTGATCGAAGACTCCTACGGCGCGATCGTCTCGCCCGAGAACGACGCGCCGGCGCTGGCCGAGGTGCTGCGCCGCTACGAGAACGACCCCGAGCGGGTGCGGCGCGAGGGCGCGCTGGCGGCGAAGGTCGCGGTCGAACGCTTCGACCGCAGCGTGGTCGCCGCCCGCGCCGAGCGCCTGCTGCAGGGTGAGCCCGATGCCTGAGACGGGCTCCGGGGAGCCGCGACCGCTGCGCCTCTTGGTGATCGACGAGGGTGTGCTCGGCCACCGCACCCTGAAAGCCCAGCTGGAAGCGGTGCTGGAGACCCTGCCAGGGGTCGAGGCGACGATGGCGACGGTGCCGCCGCCCGGACGCCTCGGCCGGCTCTTCACCCGCAAGTGGATCCGTGGCAGCGACGCCGACCTGCAGGCGCTGCGCTGGCGACTGCGCTGGTCCTGGCAGGGGCGGAAGCTGCTGAAGCGCCACCGCGGCAAGGTCGACGTCGCCCTGATCAACACCCAGGCGCTGGGACTGCTGGCGAAGGGCCCGATGCGCCGGCTGCCGACGATCCTCTCGATCGACGCCACCGTCGGCCAGTTCACCGCCCTCGAATACACCCCGCACGACCGCTGGACCCCGCGCCAGCTGCGGCTGATGCGGCGGCTCGAGCGCCGGGCGCTGCGGGGCGCCGCGGCGGCGATGCCCTGGACCGGCTGGAACGCCGCCGCGCTGGAGTCCGAATACGAGCTGAAAGATCTACAGGCCGAGACGATCCACCCCGGGCTCGACGCCGGCTGGTGGAGCGAGGCCGCGGCGCGCCGGCCGGAACAGCACCAGGGGCCGATGCGGGTGCTGTTCGTCGGCAATGACGTCGAGCGCAAGGGCCTGCCGACGCTGATCGAGGCGGTCGGCGCGCTCGGCTCCGAGGCGGTGCTGGACGTGGTCAGCGGCGACGAGATCGAAGAGCGCGACTTCGTCCGCGTCCACCGCGGCGTCACCGCCGGCAGCGAGCGGCTGCGCGAGCTCTACGCCGAAGCCGATGTCTTCGCTCTCCCCACCCACGCCGACGCCGTCCCCTGGGCGGTGCTGGAGGCGATGGCTGCCGGCCTGCCGGTGGTCGCCTCGGGGGTCGGCGCGATTCCCGAGATGCTGGGCGAGAGCGGTGAGGTGGTGGCGCCGAGCGACCCCGAGGCGCTGGCGGCGGCGCTGCGGCGTCTGGGCGACCCCGAGAAGCGCCGCCGGATGGGCGAGGCGGCGCGCGAACGGATCCACGAGAACTACGACAACGCCCTGCAGACGCCGAAGATCCTCGCCCTCTCCAAGGCGGTTGCGGAGGGGGCGCCGGGCGGCCGGCGGCTGCGGCGCCGCACCGTGCTGGCACTCGGCACCGGCGCGGCCGCGGTGGCGGTCGTCGCTCCCTACGCAGCGTTGGTTCCCGATGATCAGTTCGAGCAGCTGGTCGCCGACCGGCTGGGGATCGACACCGAGCTCGCCAAGCAGCTGCTGGCGCGGGCGCGCGAGCAGTACGGCGACGCCGAGTACGACGCCCGCGCCGCCGCCTTCGCCCTCGCCGTCCGCGATCCGGTCGCAGCGGTGATGCCGGAATCGGCCCGGCGCCGGGCGGTCGACAGCCTGCTGGAGCCGATGCTCTCCGAACCCGCCTCGAACCTCGCCTACACGGTGACCGGAACCGACCCGGGCAGCCCCGCCTGCGCCGGCCTGGTGCGGCGGGCGTGAAGACCGCCGAGGCAGACCTGGTCGTCGTCGGCTCCGGGGTCAGCGGCCTGCTCGCCTCCTGGCAGCCGCTGCAGCGCGGGCTGCGGGTGATCATGCTCGAGCGCGGGGCACTGAAGACCCACGCCGAACAGCTCGCCGACGGACAGTGGGCGGCCACCGTCCCCGGCGCCGAAGCGAACAATGAAACCGCGCCCGGGACCCGCTCCTACCCGTGGAACTACGTCTACGGCGTCGGCGGCTCGACCCTGCACTGGGCCGGGGCGGCGCCACGCTTCACCGCCGCCGACTTCAAGATGCGCTCCAGCTTTGGGGTGATGGAGGACTGGCCGCTCTCGCTGGAGGAACTCGACCCCTTCTACGCGCAGGCCGAGGCGGCGCTTGGCGTCGCCGGCGCGCCCTCGGCGGAGACGGGACAGCCCGGACCAGGGATTCCGGGCGCCCGAACTCTTCCGCCGCATCCTCTCAGCCCGATCGACAAAGCGGTGGCAAAACACTTGCAGCCGTTCGTGCCGCTGCCGCAGGCGCGCCCCTCGCAGGCGATCCAGGGCCGCCCCGCCTGCTGCGGCTCGGCCGTCTGCGAACTCTGCCCGGTCGACTCCCGCTTCTCCCCCCTCAACGGGCTAGCGCCGGTGCTCGAGCACCCGGGGCTCGAGCTGCGCGAAGAGACCGTCGCCGCCCGGCTGCGGGTCGGCCCCGGGGGCGAGATCGAGGGCGTGGAGACGATCGACCCCGGCGGCGGCCGAACCCTGGTGCGGGGCAAGCGCTACGTGCTGGCCGCGAACGGGATCGAAAACCCGGGCCTGCTGCTGCGCTCCGGTCTCGACGGACCGGCGGTCGGCAAGTACCTCTTCGACCACGGCCACACCACCGTCACCGTCACCCTGCGCCAGGAGCTCGAACCGGGGGTCGGCGACAGCCTCTCCACCGGACTGGTCGAAGCCTTCCGCGAAGGCAGCTTCCGCTCCCGGCGCTCGGCGGCGATCCTCAGCCCCTACAACCCCGGCGCGCCGGTCTCCACCCTGCTCAGCGACGGCCTCGTCGCCCGCGAAAGCGGCGAGGAGGTCCGCGCCAGCGCCCTCTCGCGCTGGCGGCGCACGATCCCCTTCGACATGCTGACCGAAGACGTGCCGCAGGCCGGCAGCACGGTCACCCTCTCGCCCAACCGCGACTCCTTCGGCCTGCCGCTGAACCGCACCGACTACCTCCCCTCGACTCGCTACGAAATCGACGGCATCGACGAGGCGGTCGAGTCCCTCCACCGGCGCCTGCGGCCGCTCGGGGTCGAGGACATGAATGTCGGCCCGGGGCCCGAGGGCGGGCATCTGATGGGCACCTGCCGGATGGGACCGCCGGGGCGCGGCGTGGTCGACGGCGAGATGCGCCACCTGGAGATCGAGAATCTGTTCGTCGCCGGCTCTTCGGCCTTCCCCACCTACGCCCCGGTCCACCCGACGCTGACGATCGCGGCGCTGGCGCTGCGGCTCGGCGAGCTGCTGGCGCGGGAGGCGGCGTGAGCGAGACGATCACCGCCTGCGTGATCGCCCAGGACGAGGAGGAGCGGCTCCCCGACTGCCTCGCCAGCCTCGGGTTCTGCGACCAGGTGGTGGTCGTCGACAGCGGCTCCCGCGACCGCACCCGCGAGCTCGCCGCTGCTGCCGGCGCGGTGGTCGTCGAGAACCCCTGGCCCGGCTTCTCCGCCCAGCGCAACGTCGCCCTCGACCACGCCAGCGGCGACTGGGTGCTGGAGATCGACGCCGACGAGCGGGTCAGCGCCGAGCTGGCGATCGAGCTCCGCGCCTTTCTCGCCGCCCCGCCCGCGGTGACCATGGGCGCGATCCCGATGCGCGACGTCTTCCTCGGCAAGGCCCTCGGCCCCTCGATCCGCTACCCGCGCTACCGCCACCGGCTCTTCCGCCGCGGCGCCTTCCGCCACGACGAGGGGCGCAGCGTCCACGAGGGTCTCTGGCCCGACGGCCCGGTCCATCCCTTCGCCGGCGAGCTGCGCCACCTGCTCGCCTCCTCCTGGGGCGAGGCGCTCGCCGACGCCCGCGCCTACGCCCGGCTGGAGGCCGCCCAGCGGCGGCGGCCCGGTGCCGCCGAGGCGCTGACCGGGATCTTCGTGCGGCCGCTGGCCAAGCTCGCCTACCGGCTCTTCCTCTACGGCGGCTGGCGCGACGGCGCCCGCGGTTTCACCAAGATCGCGCTCGAGTGCGGTGCCGACTCACTGGCGACCGTGCACCGGCTGCGCCACAGCTCCGCGGAGGGCGCGAGCGGGTTCGGCCAGGAGCCACCGCGGCTCGGCCCGGTGCGGGTGGTCGGCGTCGCCCTCGGTGGCCGCGGCGCCGCCGGCCTAACCGAGTGGCTGGAGGAGGCGGCGCGCGAGGGCGCCGACGTGGCCCTCATAGGCGCTGCGCCGCCGGTCGGCTCCGCCGTCCCCCACCGCCCCCTCGACCGCCTCGGGCCCGGGCGCCTGGTCCGCGCCCTCGACGCCGAGGACCAGCTGCGGCCAGTCGACGCGCTGCTGCTTGCCGGGGGGCGCGAGCGGCGCGCCCTGCGGCTTGCGCCCGGAGCGCTCCAGGGCGCCGTTTCCCCCTTCTCGCCGGCCACCGCGCCCGGGGAGGCGCTGGCCCAGTTGCAAAGCGCAACCCGCGGCGTTTAGAGAGGGGGGCGCGGGTACTCGTAGAAGTAATCTTCCGCCCTCGCTCGTTGCCGCCGGGGCAGCACAATTCAAGTCACCTTCAGACCCGCCCGATAGGTCTCCAAAGCCGTGGAACCCAACCCTCAACTTCGACTCATCTGGGCCGCCAAGAAATGGCTGGCCCTTTTCGCGGTTGCGGCTGCGGTGATCGTCTACCTGATCTCCTCCTCCAAAGCCGACGAATTCGAAAGCAACGCGCTCGGCCAGATCGTCTCCACCAGCCAAGCCTCGGGCGAAGTCCTCAGCGAGGAAGAACTGCTCAGCCTCTCCAACGTCTACGACGAGCTGGCGGCGACCCGCACCGTCCTCGACATCGCCCACGAAGACGAGGCGGTCAAAGACCGGGAGTCCGAATTCGACTCGAGCGTCGACGTCTCGCCCGAGTCGCGGATCGGCGTCCTCAGCTTCAAGGCGACGACCGGCGACCCGGAGGTCTCGGCCGAATTCGCCAACGCCTACGCCCGCGCCTTCGCCACCTACCTGGGCGGCCTCCAGGTCGAAGGGCTGAAAAAAACCCTCGGGCCGCTGCAGGAACGGGTCAACGAGATCGAAGGCGAACTGCTCGAACTGGCAGCCGGCGACCCCGACCGGGCCGGGCTCGAGGTCGAGCTCGGGGCGCTGCAGGAACAGATTGCCTCCCAGACCTCCAACCCGGGTGACTCGCTGCGGATCGTCGAGCAGGCCGCCCCCGACCCCAACGCGGTGGCGCCGAAGCCCAAACGCGACGCCGTCCTCGCCTTCATCGTCGCCCTCCTGCTCGGCGCCTGCGCCGTCTACCTGCGCGACATCTTCTTCGACCGCTACGGCTCCGCCCAGGACGCCGCCCGCGACCTCGACCTGCAGCTACTGGGCGAGATCCCGCGGGCTCGTAAAGACACCCCGCTGGAGGCCTTCCGCAGCCTGCGGACCGCGATCGTCTTCGCCCTCGACCGCGCCGACCGGCAGGCGATCAACCTCAACTCCGAAGGTGGCCGCACGATCCTCGTCACCGGCCCCGAATCCGGCTGCGGCAAGAGCTTCGTCTCCTCCAACGTCGCCCGCACCCTGGCGACCGAAGGCCGCCAGGTGACCGCGGTCGACGCCGACCTGCGCCGCCCCACCCTGCACGAGATCTACAAGACCGAGCTCTCCCCCGGCCTCAGCGACCTGCTGGTCGGCGACGAGGACCCCGACGTCGATCGCGTGATGCGGGACGTGCGCACCCCGCGCGGCAGCTCCGACGCCGGCCGCCTGCGGCTGCTGCCCGCCGGCTCGCACACCGAAGAAGCGGTCGAGTCGCTCTCCTCGCGACGGATGGCGAAGGTCGTCAGCGTCCTGCAGGAAGAAAACGAGGTGGTGCTGTTCGACAGCCCGCCGACCCTCGCCGTGGTCGACCCGGTCGTCCTCTCCCGCTACGCCGACGGCGTCGTCTTCGTGATCGACTCGCGCCACACCCGGCGCCGCGAGGCGCGGCGGGCGATCGAGGCGCTGCGGGCGACCGGGGCGCCGCTGCTCGGCTTCGCCTTCAACCGCTCCGGGACCAAACTGAACACCTACGAGGCCTACCGACCGCACGACCCCCGCCGCTCCGGGTCGCGCCCCTCGCAGGAGGCCCGGGTCTGAGTCGTAGGGACCTCGCGACGCCGGTCCTCGCCACCGGGTTCGCGGTCGCGGTGGCAGGGCTCCTCGCGGGGATAGCGTTCTCGGCGGGGCTCGAGAAAGCTGGGTCGAAAGGGGCGCTGGCGCCGCTCGTCCTCCTGCTCTGCATCGTCCTCCTCCGCTTCCCGGAGGCCTGTCTCGGGTTACTGCTGTTCGGCACCGCGATGGCCGAAGTCGAACCGGTCGGCGCGATCCCCTCGGGGGAACGCTTCTACGACCAGGTCTTCTCCAGCTTCACCGCGCCGGACATGCTGATCTTCTTCGGCCTCGCCGGGGTGCTGCTGCGCTTCGTCGCCCAGGACCTGCGGCCGCGATTACCGGACCCGCTGACCGCGCCGCTGGCCGTCCTCGGCTTTGCCGTGGTCGCCGGGGTCGCGACCGCCTACAGCACCGGCAGCGTCAGCCCGCCGGAACTCTTCCACCGCAGCATGCAGATCGGGCACCTGATCCTGATCCCGCTGCTGGCGGTCAACGTCCTGCGCGACACCCGCGCCCTGAAGATCTTCGCCTTCGGCCTGGCGCTGCTCGCCTGCCTCAAAGGCCTGACCGGCCTCTACGCCAGCCTCGGCGGCTTCGGCGGCGGGGTCGAAGAAGAGGTGGCGAGCTTCCTCAACCCGTTTCCCAACCTGCTGATGCTGACCTTCGGCCTCGGCGTGATCGCCGCCCTGGTGCGGCGGGTCGAGCTGCCGAGCTGGATGTACGTCGGGCTGCCGATTGCGCTGCTGGCACTGCTGCTCTCCTACCGGCGCTCGTTCTGGATCGCCGCGATCCTGGCGATAGTCCTAGTCGTGATCATCGCCAGCCGCCGCCGCGGCCGGGCGGTATTGGCGATCGGCGCCGTCTCCCTGGCGCTCGCCTTCGTCGCCGCCAACTCGGTCGCCGGACCCTCCGACTCCACCTCGCCGAGCCCGATCGCCGAACGCGCCCAGACCCTGACCCCGAGCGGGATCGGCAGCAACCGCGGTGACCGCTACCGCAACGACGAGCGCAAGAACGTGATCGAAAACATCGAACAGCACCCGTTCACCGGGGTCGGCCTCGGGGTCGACTGGGAAGTGCATCAGCCGCTGGCCGAGGCCCACGACCGCCGCTACGTCCACTTCGCCTTCCTCTGGTACTGGCTGGCGTTCGGGATCCTCGGCGCGATCGCCTACCTGCTGCTCTTCGCCAGCTCGCTGTGGACCAGCGTGCAGATCTGGCGCCGCCATCCCGACGAGATCATCCAGGTCTGCGCGATCGCGCTGTTCGGCGGCGTCGTCGGCCTCGCGATCGTCGAACTGACCGCCACCTTCGCCGGAATCGAGTCGCGGCTGACGATCCTGCTGGGAGCGATGCTGGGCTGGCTCGCCGCCGCCTGGCAGGACCTGCCGGCCCGGCGGGCGCCCCGCTAGGCGATGAGCCCCGAGACCACCCACCGCGCGACCCGAGTCGGCTCGCGCCGCGTCCTCGGCGACGTTGGCATCCAGCTCGGCGGCCAGATCATCAACGTCGCCCTCGGGATCGTCACCACGGTCGTCCTCGTCCGCGCCCTGGAGGCAACCCGCTACGGCGAGTGGGCGACGATCCTGGCGGTCATCGACCTGGTCGCGATGGTCGGCAACCTCGGCCTGGAAACGGTCGCGATCCGGCTCGCCACCCAGGAGCCCGAGCGCGAGGGAGCCTGGGTCGGGGCGGCGGCGAGCCTGCGGATCGCGATCGCGCTGCCAATGCTGGCGGTCTTCGTCGCGGTGCTGGCGGTGGTCGCCTCCGACAACCAGATGCTGGTCACCGGCCTCGTCCTCTCGCTCGGCTTCATCGCCTCGGCGCTCTCGACCCTGCGGATCGTCTTCCGCCTCCACGTCCGCAACCACGTCACCGTCTTCTTCACCACCCTCAACAGCGTGCTCTGGGCCGGCTCGGTGGTCGCGATCGCCGCCAGCGACGGCGGCATGGTCGCCTTCGCGGTCGCCTTCGTCGTCATCACCTTCATCGTCCAGGGCTGCCTGGCGATCGTCGCGCTGCGGACCATCCACGTGCGCTGGAAGGGCTCCCGCGAGCTCTGGCCGCGGCTGCTGGGGATCGGGATCAGCGTCGGGATCGCCGCCACCCTGACCTTCGCCTACGGCCGCATCGACCAGATCCTCGTCTACGAGCTCTCGCCCGACTCGGCCGAAGTCGGCGTCTACGCGGCGATGTACAAAATCCTCGACAACGCCGGCTTCATCCCGATGGCGGTGATGGTGACCCTGTTCCCGATCATGGCCGGGCTCTTCCCCGCCGACCCGCCGCGGCTGCGGCGGATGATGCAGATCGCGATCGACTACCTCAGCTTCGTCGCCCTCGGCGGGCTGGCACTGACGATCGCCGCCGCCGAGCCGATCATCGAGCTGCTCTACGGCTCCGAGTTCACCTCGGGCTCGACGGTGCTGACGATCCTGATCGCCGCCTTCATCCCGATCTGCATCGGCAACGTCGCCGGCAACATGGTGGTGGCGATGGACCTGCAGCGGCGCTACATCTGGCTGGCAGCGCTGGGGCTGGTGCTGAACGTGGCGCTGAACCTGGTCCTGATCCCCGAGTACGGGATCGAGGCGGCGGCCTGGGTGACGCTGGGGACCGAGGTGATCGTCGTCGCGCTGGCCACGGCGATGGTCCTGCGCCGGATCGAGATGCGCCTCTCGCTGCGGCGTCTGGCGCTGGCGTTTGCGGCAGCGACGGTGGCGGCGCTGGCGGTCTACGGCCTGCGCCAGGCCGGCGCCGGGGCGATCGTCCTGATCTTGGCGATGACCGCGATCTACCCGCTGCTGCTGATCGCCCTGCGGGCGCTCGACCTCGAGCAGCTGAAACGGCTGGTCCGGACCCGCGGTGAGGCGACGGCGTGAGCGGCCGCCGCGTCCTCGTCCTCACCAACCTCTACCCGCCGATCGCCCACGGCGGCTATGAGGTCGAGTGCCAGGGCGTGGTCGAGCACCTGCGCGAGCGCGACGAGGTCCTGGTGCTGACCTCGGACAAGGACCGCGGCGTGGCGCCGGCCGAGCCGGGTGTGCGGCGCGAGCTGCCCTTCCTGCCGCGGCGGCGCGTCACCGACGCGCTCAGCCCGCTCCACGCGCTGCGGGGGGCGAGGGTGGCGCGCCGGGCACTGGCCGAGTTTCGCCCCGACCTGGTCTACATCTGGAACGGGGCGCAGCTGCCGCAGGCGGCGATCCGGGCGCTGGAGACGAGCGGAGTCCCGGTCGCCTACCGCGTCTGCGAGCACTGGTTCGGCTCGCTCTACAGCAGCCGCTACGACCCCTTCATGCGCGGCCTTGCCGGCGGCCGCTGGAAGCGCGCGGCGCGGGCCTGGAACCGGCTGCCGGGGTTGCGCCTCGACCATGAAACGGTCAGCCACGTCGCGGTCAGCTGGAACAGCGAGGCGCTGCGCGGACAGGTCGAGATCCCACCGCTGCTGCGACCCAGCTTCGAGCAGGTGCGGCTGCCGGCCACCTGGCAGAGCGAGGAGCTGATCGGGCTGGAGCGGCGCCCGACCGAGCATCTCAGCGTCGGCTACGTCGGTCGCCTCTCCCCCGAGAAGGGCATCGACGTTGCCATGCGAGCGCTTGCCCAACTGCGCGCAGAGGGTCTCGAGGTCGAGTTCGAGGTCGCCGGGAGGGGCTCTCCCGAGTACCAACGTGAGCTCTGGAGCCTCGCCGGGAAGCTTGGAATCGACGACCGGTTCGACTGCTTCGGCTCACTCGACACCGCGGGGCTCAGGGGCTTCTACTCCCACATCCACGCCCTCGTCGTCCCCTCGGTCTGGGAGGAGCCGGCGGGGCTGGTCCTGGTCGAGGGCGCGCTGGCCGGCGTGCCCCTCGTCGCCTCCAGCGTCGGCGGCATCCCGGAGATCGTCCGCGACCCTGACGAGGTCCTCCTCGTCCCCGCCGGCGACCCCGCCGCGCTGGCCGCGGCGCTGCGGCAGACGCTGGCCGAACCGGAGGCGAGCGCGGCCCGCGCCGAGCGGGCGAAGGAGCGCGCGCAGGGCTTCCGCATCGGTCCTTACCTAAAAGCGATGGACGAGTTCGCCGAAAAGGTGGTTAGTCGGGCTGTCTAGACGGTTGTCTGGTTGACAGGGGTGCTCCTGCCTGGTGACCATACGCCGCCCGTGTTCTCGTCAGCAATTCGTCCAGCGGCCCTTGCATCTCTCCTCGTCCTTGCGCTAGTCGCCGCCTGGGCCCCCTCCGCGCAGGCCCAGCCCCTGCAGCCGGGCTTCACCGAATCGGTCGTCCTCAGCGGCATGAACGAACCGACCGATGTCGCCTTCGCCCCCGACGGGCGCGTCTTCATCGCCGAGAAAAGCGGTCTGATCAAAGTCTTCGCCGGTCTCAACACGACGACGCCGACGATCGCCGCCGACCTCCGCACCCAGGTCCACAACTTCTGGGACCGCGGCCTGCTCAGCCTCGCGATCGACCCGCAGTTCCCGATCCGCCCTTACCTCTACGCCTTCTACACCTACGACGGCAAAGTCGGCGAAACCGCGCCGCGCTGGGGACAGCCCGGCGCCACCTCCGACGACTGCCCCACCCCGCCCGGCCCGACCGACGACGGCTGCGTCGTCAGCAGCCGGCTGGTGAGACTCACCGTCAGCGGCAACGTCGTCACCTCGGAACAGACGCTCGTCCACGACTGGTGCCAGCAGTACCCGAGCCACTCGGCCGGCGGCCTCGCCTTCGGCCCCGACGGGATGCTCTACGCCACCGGCGGCGACGGCGCCAGCTTCAACTTCACCGACTACGGCCAGGAAGGCAACCCCTGCGGCGACCCGCCGGGGGCAGTCGGCACCAAACTGACCGCCCCGACCGCCGAAGGCGGCGCCCTGCGCGCCCAGGACTTCCGCACCACGGCCGACCCGACCGGCCTCAACGGATCCCTGATCCGGATCAACCCCGACACCGGCGCCGCCGCGCCCGGCAACCCGCTGAGCGCCAGCTCCGACGCCAACGCGAGGCGGATCGTCGCCGCCGGGATGCGCAACCCGTTTCGCTTCGCCTTCCGCCCCGGGACGAGCGAAATCTACGTCGGCGACGTCGGCTGGGGAGCCTGGGAGGAGGTAAATCGCCTCCCCAACCCAACCGACACGACCGTCGACAACTTCGGCTGGCCCTGTTACGAGGGCAACGGGCAGTCCCCGGCCTACGCGGGGGCCGGTCTCAACCTCTGCAAATCGCTCTACTCGGCGACCGGGTCCGCCACCTCACCGCTCTACACCTACTCCCACAGCGGCGACGTGGTCGCCGGCGAGGACTGCACCGAGGCCGGCGCTTCGGTGTCCGGCGTCGCCTTCTACCAGGAAGGCAGCTACCCCGCCGCCTACAAAGGGGCCCTCTTCTTCGCCGACTACTCGAAACGCTGCACCTGGGTGATGTTCGAGAAAAACGGCCAGATCGACCCCTCGACGCGGGCCGTCTTCCTCAACGAGAACGACCCGGTCAACCTCGAGATCGGGCCCAACGGCGACCTCTTCCTGGTCGACTTCAACGGCTCGTTACGTCGTATCCACTACCCGGGCGGCAACCGGGCGCCGACCGCGGTTGCCAAAGCCACGCCGGAAGCCGGCCCGCTGCCGCTGACGGTCAATTTCGACGGCAGCGGCTCGACCGATCCCGACGCGGGCGACGTGCTCAGCTACCTCTGGGACCTCGACGGCGACGGCCAGTACGACGACTCGACCGCAGTCAAACCGAGCCGCACCTACACCCAGGCCGAAAACGTCACCGTAAAACTGAAAGTGACCGACAAAGGCGGCCTGGTCTCGATCGCCACCCTCCTGGTCGGCGCCGGCAACGAACTTCCGCAGGCCCAGATCGAATCGCCGACTACCGCTCTGCGCTGGTCGGTCGGCGACAAAATCTCCTTCGCCGGCAAAGGCAGCGACCCCCAGGACGGCGCCCTTAGCGCAGCGAGCATGTCGTGGTCCCTGGTGATGCGTCACTGCGAAACCGAAAACGACTGCCACTCGCACAACATCCAGACCTTCTCCGGCGTCGCCTCGGGATCGTTCACCGCGCCCGACCACGACTTCCCCTCGCACCTCGAACTGCGCCTGACCGTGACCGATAGCGGCGGCCTCAGCGACACCGAAACGCTGCGGCTCGACCCCGAAACGGTCGACCTCACCTTCAAATCGGACCCGGCGGGTCTGGACCTGACGACGGGCGAAAAAAGCGGCCCGGCGCCCTTCGTCGAGACCGTGATCGTCGGCTCCAAACTCTCGCTGACGGCGCCCACGCCGCAATCGCTGGGCGGCACGGTGTACGGCTTCTCGTCCTGGTCCGACGGCGGCGCCGCCGGCCATCAGATCATCGCCCCGGCGACGCCGACGACCTACACCGCCACCTACAAAGTCGAACCGAGCCCACCCGGCCTGGTCCTCGGCTACGGGTTCGAGGAGACCACCGGGACGACCGCGAACGACATCTCGCCGTTCAAAAACAACGGCACCGTCAACGGCGCGACCAGCAACGCGAGTGGCAAATTCGGCCGCGCGCTGAGCTTCGACGGTACGAATGACCGGGTCGACGTGCCCGATGCCGCCTCGCTCGACCTGAGCAGCGGGATGACGCTCGAGGCCTGGGTCAAACCGACGACCAACGCGAGCTGGCGGACGGTGATCCTCAAGGAGCGCGGCACCAACGACCTCGTCTACGCGCTCTACGGCTCGAACGGCTCGAAACCGCGGGCAGAGAACTTCACCGGGGTGGAGAACACCGCCGCCGGCACCACGGCGCTGGCGCTCAACGCCTGGAGCCACGTGGCGGCAACCTACGACGGCACCAACCTGCGCTTCTACGTCAACGGTGCCCTGGTCACGACCAAAGCGACCAGCGGCGCGATGCCGAACACCGCCAACCCGCTGCGGATCGGCGGCAACGCGATCTGGGGCGAGTACTTCAGCGGCCTGATCGACGAGGTCCGGGTCTACAACCGGGCGCTGAGCGCGGGCGAAATCGACTTCGACATGAAATCGGCGGTCGGCAGCTCGACTCCGCCGCCGGCCGACACCACCCCGCCGACCCCTCCCGGCAACCTGAAAGCGGTCGGGGCGATCGGCAAAGTCAGCCTCAGCTGGGAAGCGTCGACCGACGCGGTCGGGGTGACCGGCTACGAGGTCTACCGCTCGACCACCTCGGGCTTCACGCCCAGCGCCGCCAACCGGATCGCCACCCCGTCCGGCCTCAGCTACACCGACAACGTCGCCGCCGGCACCTACTACTACCGGGTGAAGGCCACCGACGCGGCTCCCAATCTCAGCAACGCCTCGAACGAGGCGGTCGGCGCCTCGCTGGCCGACGCGCCGCCCGGGGTCTCGCTCACCGCGCCGGGCGCGGGCACCGTCTCCGGCACGATTGCGCTGAAAGCGACCGCCACCGATGACGTCGGCGTCGCCGGGGTCACCTTCCTGGTCGACGGCACGCCGGTCGGCAGCGAGGACACCAGCTCGCCCTACGAATTCAACTGGGCGAGCACCGGGGTCGCCAACGGCAGCCACAAAATCGCCGCCCGGGCGCGCGACACCGCCAACCAGACGACGACCTCGAGCGAAGTGACGGTGACGGTCAGCAACTCGACCCCGCCGGTCACCGGGCTGGTCCTCGCCTACGGGTTCGAGGAGACCGCCGGGACGACGGCCAACGACTCCTCGACGGCAAAAAACAACGGCACGATCAACGGCGCGACCAGTAACGCCAGCGGCAAATTCGGCCGCGCGCTGAGCTTCGACGGGACCAACGACCGGGTCGACGTTCCCGACGCGGCGAGCCTCGACCTGACCACCGGGATGACGCTCGAGGCCTGGGTCAAACCGACGACCAACGTCGGCTGGCGCACGGTGATCCTCAAGGAGCGCGGCAGCGACCTCCTCTACGCCCTCTACGCCTCCAACGGCTCCAAACCGAGGGTCGAGACCTTCACCGGGGCCGAGAGCACCGCCGCCGGCACCACCGCTCTCCCCCTCAACGCCTGGAGCCACATCGCCGCCACCTACGACGGCACCAACCTCCGCTTCTACCTCAACGGCGCCCTGGTCACCACCAAAGCCACCACCGGAGCGCTGCCCAACACCACCAACCCCCTCCGCATCGGCGGCAACGCCGTCTGGGGCGAGTATTTCTCCGGCCTAATCGACGAGGTCCGCATCTACAACCGCGCCCTCAACGCAACCGAACTCACGGCCGACATGAACGCCAAAGTCGTCCCGTAGAGGCCGATGCGAAAGGCACTTTTACTTGCCCTCGCGCTGGCAGCCGTTGGGGCAGCATCAGCCCCGGTCGCTTCAGCAACCAAACCCTGTAGGGCCATCCACTGGGAAGAGCACAAGGTCAAGGTCGGCGTTATCGGCGTCGATTGTGCAAGCGCCCGCGAACGCATCGAGTCCTTCTATGAGCGCTGGAATCCTGTTAACGGACCGCGGCTGCATGTCGAAGGGTTTCGGTGCGCGGGAACTTCGGCCGGGGCAGACGTCTTCTGTCACAGCGGGGACCGCTGGATCTACGCCACCACCCGCCCCTACGCTGACGTTACGAGGTTCCATCCGCTCAGGTCTCAGGGAATCAGGCGGACCTGCGGAACCCTCCCCGGCGACGGCGCCTACAGCTACATCACGACCGTGGGAACCCGCTGCGCGCCCGCAAAACGGATCGCTTTCCGCGCTCGAAAGCGATTCTGCAAGCGCCACAACGACTGCCTGATCGTTCCGCCCACGCCCATTTCGACGATCTACAAGGGGCGCGTCGGCTACCACGGGTGGGCATGCCACGTGAAGGACGGATGGGAGTTGCTGGTCGTCGGTTGCAAGAAGCGGGACATGCGCTTCACTTATCGGACGGCGGCCTAAGAACAAAGCAGGCTCGGCGCTGAAGCAGGCTCGGCGCTGGCAACGGCCACGCAGCCTTCAGGTCTTTCCGTCGCAGACAATCAGTATCATCGGTTTCGGCTGATGTCACCGAACCGAGACAGCGCAGTTGCACCCCGCGGTCGGCGCTACCATCGCCCGATGGCTACGGATGATGAGAAGGCCTCTGCTCGCAAAGCCGCCGGAGAGCGGTTGCGCGGGATGTACGCCCACCTCGCGCCGGGCCGGAGCGTGGTTGATGAGCTGATCGCCAACCGCCGTGCCGAAGCGCGAGCGGAAGACCTGGAAGAGGCGAAGCGTCGGCGCCGTGAAGAAGGCTGAACCCAAGAAGCCAGAAGCCGTTCTCGACGCTTCAGCGCTCCTCGCCCATATCTACGAAGAGCGGGGAGCTCATCTCGTAGGAAAAGCCATAGATAGCGGGGCTGCGATCAGCGTTGTCAACTGGATCGAGGTTCTCTCAAGGCTTGCCGATGACGGCGAGGATCCCGAGCTTGCCAGCGAAGAAATAACTGCAGACAATCTGGTCAAAACCACTATCAGGATCGAGCCGGTTACCGCAAGAGACGCGATCGAAGCCGCTCGCCTTCGTCCTCTCACTAGAGGAAACGGCCTGTCCCTGGCTGACCGGACCTGCCTAGTTCTCGGAAAACGCCTATCGGTGCCCGTCCTAACTGCGGATCGTGAATGGACTGGTCTTGGTGATATCAGCGGCTCCGTGAAGCTGATTCGGTAGGGAGCGCTTAGCCCAGCGCCTGCTCTATTTCTTCGAGTCGCGCCTCCCACGAGTGCGAAGCCGCGTCATTGGAGCGAGCTTGGCGCACCTCTGGGGAGTCCGCCGCGAGCTCACGCTCGGCCGCGGCGACCAAATCCTCGGCCGAGCCGACCGTCTCGATTGCCTCTACCCCGTCGAGCGCAGGCAGCGGGGTCGCGAGGACCGGGAGGCCCGCTGCCAGGTACTCGTAGACCTTCATCGGGAAGACCGAGCGGGTCAGGTCGTTGATCGCGTAGGGGATCAGGCCGATGTCGGCGCCGCGGAGGACTTGGGGGAGGTCGTTGGCGGGGCGGGCGCCGATCATGTGAATGTTGGGGGCTTTGGCGAGGGGCGAGAGGTCGCCGGTGGGGTCGCCGGCGCCGCGGGGGCCGACCAGGACGATGCTCCAGTCGGGGCGCAATGCGGCCACTTGGGCCAGGAGCTGGACGTCGAGCTTGGTCGCGACGATCGCGCCCTGGAAGACGAGGCGGGGGTGCGGGAGCGCGTCGAGGCCGGGGTCCACCGGTCCCGGCTCCAGCGCGGTCGCAAAGGTGCCCGTGTCGGCGACGTTGGGTGCGTAGAGGACGTGGTCCGACAGGGTTCGCATCCGCTCTGCCAGCGCCGGTGCCGAGGCCAGCACCAGGTCGGCCCGCTGCGCGAACCGTTCCTCGGCCTCGCGGAAGCTGTCGGCGTCCACACCTTTCTGCGCCGCCACGTCGTCGACGCAGTGGTAGATCACCAATGAGGGGTCGAGCACGTCGAGCACGTCTTCGGCCTGGGGCACGTAAGCCCAGAGGATCGGCTCGGCCATCCCCAGCTTGCGCACCGCCCGCTTCACCTGGTGGCGCAGCAGCCAGCGGTTCAGCTTCCGCACCGAGGCCTTGCTGTGCAGGGGGAGGACGAGTGGCGAGAGGACGTGCAGGCCCTCGGGGGCCGGCCGCGCCCCGCGCAGGCCGCGCTTCAGCCGTCGCCAGAGCCGGCTCAGGTCCCTCCCCGCCAGCTGCGGTTTACGCAGGCCCAGGGACTCGACGAAGAGGACGTTGTTCTCGGCCGCGAGCCGGCCCATCAGCTGGTGCTGGTTGATCGGCAGTTCCGTCTCCCAGTCGGCCGAGCCGATGCAGACGATGTCGCGGCCGGCCAGCCTCATCCCGCGGGGGACTCGGGCAAGAGCCGCTCCCGCAGGCGGTCGAACTCCTCCATCGCCGTCTCGTAGTCGTCGTGGCGGCCGATGTCGAGCCAGTAGTTGCCCTCGGCTCGCCGCGCCCGCACCGTCTCGCCGGCGTCGAGCAGCTTCAGGACCAGGTCGGGGAAATCGAGCCGCTGGTTGGGCTCGATCAGCGCCAGCGCCCGCGGCGAGAAGGCATAGACGCCCATGCTGACCTCGTAGTGGTAGCTCGGCTTCTCGATGTAGCCGGTGAGGCGGTCCGGGTCGTCACCGTCGTCGAACTTGAGCACGCCGAGGGAGACCTGGACCTCGCGCTGGTGGGCGGCGACGCTGGCGGCGGCGCCGGAAGCGCTGTGTTGCTCGAGGAAGTCGCCGTAGGGGAGGTCGGTGAGGACGTCGCCGTTCATCACCAGGAAGTCGTCGTCGAGGTCGTCGAGCAGGGCCAGCGCGCCGACCGTGCCCAACGGCTCGTCCTCGCGGAAGTAGTCGATCGCGATCCCGTATTTCTCGCCGTCGCCGAAGAAGGCCTCGATCAGCTCCGCCAGGTGGCCGGTAACGATCGTCAGCCGCTCGAACCCGTGATAGCGCAGCTGGCGCACGATCACGTCGAGGATCGGCCGGTCGCCGACCGGCATCAACGGCTTCGGCAGCACGGTCGTGTAGGGGCGCAGACGCATCCCCAACCCGCCGGCAAGTACGACAGCTCGCTTCACGCCGTGGAGCCTATCCACGCCCCCGGCGGCGTGGGAAACGCCGCTCGTTGCGGGATCATGCGCGGGTGAACGACTCGCGACGCACGGCCGCCCTGCACGCCTGGCCGCACCGGCTGCCCGGCGGCGTCAAGGCGCCGCGCCGGCTGGCGCCGCGCCTCCCCACCCGCCAACCGCGGCGTTTCGGGCAGGCGGTGGCGCTGAAGGGAGGTCGGCTCGGCTGGGAGCGGAGCATCGTCGAGCCGCTGCAGCGCTTCCGCCGCGACGCGCTCGGCGACGAGGCCGCCGGCCCGCCTCGCGTCCTCGTCCGGGTCGACGAGTTCCCCCACGCCCGCGCCCACGACCCGAACGGCAAGTTCGGGACCGAGGCCTTCCGCCGCTTCCACGCCGTCCTTACCGAAGCCAGGATCCCCTACCTGCTGGCGATCACCCCGCACGTCTCGCGCGACTACCTCGACCCCGAGGTCAGCGAGCGCCGCCCGCTCGACCCGGCGGAGATCGAGACGATGGCCTCCCTCTCCGCCGACCGGGTCGTCTTCGGCCTCCACGGCGCCGACCACCGCACCCGCCACGCCAACCCCCGCCAGCACTCCGAGTTCTGCGGCCTCTCCAACGACGAGGCCGCGGCCCGGATCGACGGCGCCCGGGCGATCTTCGACGGCCTCGACCTCCCCACCCCCGTCTTCGTCCCGCCCTTCAACCGTTTCGACGCCGGCCAGTACCCGCTCCTCGCCGAGCGGTTCGAGGTCGTCTGCGGCGGCCCCGAGAGCGTCCGCCTGCTCGGCTGGCAGCCGACCCCCGTCTGGCAGGGCAAGGCGGTCTATCTCCCCTCCTACGCGCCGCTCTACGGCACCTCGGCCGAGGCCGCCGCCGGCGTCCAGGCGCTGATCGACCAAGAAGCCAACCTCTGGGCGCCGCTCACCCTGCACTGGGGCTGGGAGCTGGAGGACGACTTCGCCTCCCTGCGCCGCCTCTGCGATCAGCTGCAGGGCATCGCCGCCGACTGGACCGACTTCCTCGCCGCCGTCGCGGCGACCCGCTAGCCCAACTTGACGATGGCCAAGAGAGGCAGGGTCGCTTCGCAGTGCGAAACCTTCATGCCGCCTCCGCCAAGCTCGCCCGCAGCGCCTCGACCACCCGCAGCAGCCGCTCCTCGCCGAGGTGCGGGTACAGCGGCAGGGTCAGCTGGGTCCGGGCCGCCAGTTCGCAGCGAGGCAGCTCCTCCTCCCCCGCCCCGTAAGCGGTGAATTCGTTGATCGAGGGATAGAGGACGCTGGTCTGAACTTTGTGGTTCTCGGAGAGAAGTTTCCGCACCGGGTCGCGCAGCTCTGGGTTCTCGAGCATCACCGGCATCACGTAGCAGGAGCTGACGTCCACCTGCTCGTCCTCGTAAGGGAGCACGATCCCCTCGATCTCCCCCAGCAGCTCGCGATAGCGGTGGGTCAGCGCCCGCCGCTGGGCGATGTCGGCCGCCAGGTCCGGCAGCCGGGCCGAGAGCAGCGCCGCCCGCGGCTCGTCCATGCGGTAGTTGTAGCCGACGTTGACCACGTCGTAGCCCATCGCGTGGCCGCGGTGGCGGTCCCAGGTCCCGGAGGTCATCGCGTGCGAGCGGCGGCTCCGCGCCAGCTCGGCGACCTCGTCGCTGTGGGTCGCCAGCAATCCGCCCTCACCGCAACTGAGGATCTTGTTGGAGAAGAAGCTGAAGGTGCCCGCCAGG
Organism: Solirubrobacterales bacterium; assembly: GCA_035760445.1. Taxonomy (GTDB): domain Bacteria; phylum Actinomycetota; class Thermoleophilia; order Solirubrobacterales; family 70-9; genus VAYN01. Next base: position 28,904 of record DASTSW010000010.1, read on the forward strand.
CCGATCGTGCCGAGCTTGCGATCGTCGCCGACCGGCGTCGCCTCGGGGCTGTGGGCGGCATCCTCGATCAGCGCCAGCCCATGCTCCTCACAGAGCTGTCGCAGCGGCTCCAGCGGGGCCGCATAGCCGCCGTAGTGGACCGCACAGATCGCCTTGGTCTTCGGCCCGATCTTGGCGGCGACGTCCTCGGGGTCGAGCCCGAGGTCGTGCTGGCCGGCGACCTCCGCCAGAACCGGCGTCCCGCCGCAGTAGCGCACCGCCGCCGCCGAGGCAACGAAGGTGATGCCGGGGACGATCACCTCGTCCCCCGGCCCGATCCCGGCCGCCAGGTAGGCGAGGTGCAGGGCCGAGGTGCAGCTGGAGACGGCGATCGCGTGCGGAGCGCCGATGTGCTCGGCGAACTCGGCCTCGAACTCCTGGGTCCGCGGCCCTAGGGTCAGCCAGCCGGAGCGCAGGGTCGCGGCCACGGCCTCGACGTGCTTCTCCTCGAGCTGGACGTCGAAGACGGGGATCGGGGTCTGGGTCTCGGGAGTGGACATCGGCGCTTGATTCAACCAGTGCACGCGGTTTCCCTCTATCGACGCCCCCGCGACCCCCCTTGAGCCCCTGCGGCATACTGCGCGCTTCATGCAAGGCAGAGGGATGAAGGTCCTCGCCGCCCTCGGTATCGCGATGACGGTTCTGTTCGTCTTCGGGGTGCTGGCCGCGGCCAATGTGGTCAACCTGCCAGGCAGCTGGAAGGAGAAGCTCGGCTTCGAGGACGAAACCCCGAACCCGCCCTGCCGCCTCGGCCTCTACACCAACGATCCGAAGTCGCCGCCCCCTCCCCCCGGTCGCTGGCGGTTCGAACCGGAAACGCCGCGCAACCAGATCGAGGCCAGCGGGATCGCCATCGGCGACACGATCTACGTCGTCGGCGGCACCCCGCCGGGCAACCTGCACCGGGTCGTCGCCTACGACACGAAGACCAGGAAGTTCAGCGAACCTACCCAGCTGCCGACCGGGCTCAACCACGTCGAGGCCGCCACCCACGACGGCAAGCTCTACCTTGCCGGCGGCTACCTCGAGGGCGAGAACCCGACCAACAACTTCTGGCAGTACGACCCGGCGACGAAGGAGTGGACGAAGCTGGCGCCGCTGCCGCAACCGACCGCGGCCGGTTCCTCGGTCGCGATCGGCGACAAGCTCTACGTCGCCGGCGGCGCTCCGCAGACCTTCGGCGCCACCGCACCGGTCGCCCCCTTCCCCAACCTGCAGATCTACGACTTCACCACCGGCGAGTGGTCAGAAGGTCCCGACATGCCGAATCCGCGCCACCACGTCAGCGGCGCCACCCTCGGCGGAGACCTCTACGTCGCCGGCGGCCGCGGCGAAGAAGACCACTCGCTGGCCACGTTCGAACGCTACGACCCCGCCAGCGAAAAGTGGGAAAGCCTGGCGGACCTGCCGCTCGGCGTCGCCTCCCCGGGCCTGGTCGCGGTCGACGGCAAGCTGGTGATCGTCGGCGGCGAGGACCAGAACGAATGGGAAGACGGCAAGGGCTGGGTCACCCCCAGCGCCTGGGAGTACGACCCCCAGACCAATCGCTGGAGCCGCCTGCCGGACATGAAGTACGAACGCCGCGGCAGCGGCGTTGCCGCGGTCGGCAACCGCGTCTACGCGATCGGCGGCAGCTACTGCCCCGGGCTGAAGCCCGGCGGCCCGGTCGGCACCCACACGGTTGAGTCCCTCGACGTTGCCACGGCGGAAACCTCCTGACATGGACGCCCGCGGGGCGTTTGATTTCTAGATGAAGATTCTTGCCGGAGTACTGGCGGTGATGGCGGCCCTGTTCGGCCTCGCGGTTCTCGCCTACGCCGACGTGATCGATCTGCCCGGCGAATGGCGGGAGAAGCTCGGCTTCGAGGAGGCGGTCGCCAACCCGCCCTGCCGCCACGGGCTCTACCGCTCCTCGCCTTCCTCCCCACCGGCCCCCGCCGGCAGCTGGAGCTTCGAGCCGGAAGCGCCCAAAGCCCCGGTCGAGAGCGGTGGCGCGGCGATCGGGCGGACGATCTACGTGGCCGGCGGCAACCGCCCCGGCAACCTCCACACGGTGATCGCCCTGGACACGCGCACCGGCCGCTGGTCGGCGCCGACCAAGCTCCCGGTCGGACTCAACCACGTGGCCGCGGAGTCCCACGGCGGCAAGCTCTACCTCGCCGGCGGCTTCCTCGAGGGCGAAGGCGAGACGAACCTCTTCCTCGAGTACGACCCGGCATCCGGCAAGTGGAGAGAGATGCCGCCGATGCAGCGGGCGCGCGGCGGCGCGGCGGCAGCCGTAGTCGGCGACAAGCTCTACGTGATCGACGGCGGGGCGCAGCCCTACGGCGTCGACGATCCGCAACCGCCCTACGCGCTGCTCGAAGTCTTCGACTTCGAGACCGGCAAATGGGCGACCGCCGCGGCGCCGCCGGTCGGGGTCCACCACTTCGGCGCTGCCGTCGTCGACGGCAAGATCTACATCGGCGGCGGCCGTCTCGGGGTCGAGGAGTCGAGCGGTGACTTCGCCCGCTACGACCCCGCGTCCGACAGCTGGACGCGTCTGCCGGACCTGCCCCAGGGCCCCATCTCCTCCACCGGCGTGGCGGCCGCCGGCGATCGCGTCGTCGTCTTCGGCGGCGATGACGAGGTCGGCTGGGAAGACGGCGAAGGCTCGGTTTCCGCCAGCGCCTGGGCCTTCGACCCGGCCAGCGAAAACTGGTCGCGGCTGCCCGACCTCAACATCGAGCGCCACGCCTTCGCGACGGCCGTCGCCGGCAATCGCATCTACGCGATCGCCGGCAGCTACTGCCCCGGGCTGAAGCCCAGCGGCCCGGTCACGACCCACACGGTCGAGTCGCTGCCGCTCTCCGCGGTCGAAGGCTGAAGCGCCTCAGTCGACGTTGTCGGCGGCGGGCTCCGGCGACTCGCCGGGGTTCTTCTTCGGGACCAGCACCAGCCGCTTGAACTCGGCGACGAGGACGCCGTCCTGGTTCAGGACCCGGGTGTGGACCTTGACGATGCCGCGGTCGGGCTTCGATTTCGACGGCTTCACGTCGAGCACCTCGGTCTCGCAGAAGAGGGTGTCGCCGTGGAAGACGGGGTTCGGGTGGCTCAGTTCTTCGGTTGCCAGGTTGGCGATCGCCTTGCCGGAGATGTCGGAGACGGACATGCCCAGCGCCAGCGAGTAGACCAGCGGCCCGACGACGACGTTCTGGCCCTGCTGGGAGCCGCCCGCGTAGACGTCGTTGATGTGCAGCGGGTGGTGGTTCATCGTGATCAGGCAGAAGAGGTGGTCGTCGGCCTCGGTCACGGTCTTCGCCGGCCAGTGCTTGTAATTGGCGCCGACCTCGAACTCCTCGAGGTAGCGCCCATAGCTGTGGGCGCCGCTCGCCTCGCGCTCGGCCTGGTCGGTGGTCAGCTCGTAACTCTCGGTCATGCTCGCTTTCGTCTCCTTGGAAGTTTGGCGGCGCCGGATGCTATCTGGCGCTCCTGTCCGGGGGCTCTATCTAGACTCCTCGCGATGCAGATCGGGATCATCGGCCTCGGCTACGTGGGCCTACCGCTGGCCGTCGCCTTTGCCGAGGCCGGCTGCGAAGTGGTCGGCCTCGACGTCAGCACCGAGAAGGTCGAGGCGCTGAACGCCGGCCGCAGCTACATCGAGGACGTGCCGAGCGAGGCGCTGGCGCCGCTCGGCGAGCGTCTGCGGGCGACCACCGAGTACGCCGACCTCGCCGCCTGCGAGGCGGTGATCCTCTGCGTCCCGACCCCGCTCTCGGACTCGCGCGAGCCCGACCTCACCTACCTGGTCGAATCGGCCGAGGCACTGGCCAAGGTGCTGCGCTCCGGCCAGCTGGTCGTGCTGGAGTCGACCACCTACCCGGGAACCACCCGCGACCGCCTGCTGCCGATCCTCGAGGGCTCCGGCCTTACCGCCGGCAGCGACTTCCACCTCGCCTTCTCGCCGGAGCGGATCGACCCCGGCCGCACCGACTACACCGTGAAGACGACCCCGAAGCTGGTCGGCGGCGTCACCGAGGCCTCGACCGAGCGCGCCCGCGAGCTCTACGAGGAGATCTGCGACACGGTGATCGTCCTCTCCACCCCCGAGGCGGCCGAGCTGGCGAAGCTCCTGGAGAACATCTTCCGCTCGGTCAACATCGCCCTCGTGAACGAGCTGGCCCAGCTCTGCGACCGGCTCGAGATCGACGTCTGGGAGGTGATCGAGGCCGCCTCCTCCAAGCCGTTCGGCTTCATGCGCTTCGATCCGGGGCCGGGAATGGGCGGCCACTGCCTCCCGGTCGACCCCTTCTACCTCGCCTTCAAGGCCCGCCAGCACGACTTCTACCCGGAGTTCATCGAGCTGGCTGGAAAAGTGAACCAGGCCCAGCCGGGCTTCTGCGTGGAACGGATCGAGCGGGCGCTGAATGGGGTCGGCAAGCCGGTCAACGGCTCCAAGATCCTCGTCCTCGGGGTCGCCTACAAGGGCGGCGTCGGCGACACCCGCGAATCGCCGGCACTGAAGATCATCGAGCGCCTGCAGGAGCTCGGCGGCGAGGTCTCCTACCACGACGCCTTCGTCTCCGAGCTGGCCAAGCAGGGTCTCGCCTCAGTGTCCCTCGACGCGGCGCTGCGCGAGTGCGACCTGGCGGCGATCGTCACCGCCCACCCCGGCGTCGACTACGCCGACGTGGTCGCCTCAGCGCCCCTGGTGATGGACTTCCGCGGCGTCACCCGCGGCATCGAGGCCGACAACCTCGTCCGCCTCTAGTGGACTTTTTTGAGGCGGTTCCGTTCCTCTTGTTTTTCGACGACCTGGGTGATCAGCTTGGTCACGTTTGAGTCGCCGGTCGCCTTGATGTGGCCGGTCTCGGCCGCGCGGCGGTAGCTCTTCAGCGTCCCTTTCTCCGCTAGCTCGTTGAACTGCGGCCGGTCGATTTCGACCAGGATCCGCTCGTCCTGCGCCAGGTCCTTGGAAATCTTCGGCCCGGGCAGCTCGACCCGGTAGAGCTGGACGTCGTGTTTGGCTTTCAGCTGCAGGCCGAAGACGAGCTTGAGGTTCTGCAGGGCGGGGACTTCGGCCTGGAAGCGCTCGACCGCGGTGCGGATCAGCTCGGAGGTGGAAGCCATCGCGTGATGCTAGCCCACGGCCCGTGCTCTTACTCTTGATGACGATGGGCGAGTACGCGAGCTGGGAATTCGAGGAGGGTGCGGAGCTCCATCCGGGGCGGATCGTGCTGAAGCCGATCGGCGGCGGCAACCGCTACGAGGTGGTCCTCGTCTGGGACGAGTCGCTCTACGCGCTCGGCGTCGCCAAGGTCCTACGCCCCGACCAGGCCAGCGACGAGAAGGCCCTTCGCGACCTCGGCCGCGAGGTCGAGGCGCTGAGAGCGCTGGCCCACCCCACCCTGGTCCGCAGCTTCGACGCGGTTCTCGACGGTCCCCGCCCCCACGTCCTGATCGAGCACCTGGAGGGACCGTCCCTGCGGCGTCTGATCAAGCGCGACGGGGCGATCCCGCTGGAGCAGCTGCTGCCGCTGGCCGCCCACGTCGCCGGGGCGCTGCAATACATGGCTCAGGCCGGCTACGTCCACCTCGACGTCAAGCCGGACAACATCGTCATGGGCCTGCCGCCGCGCCTACTCGACCTCAGCATCGCCCGCACCCTGGAGCGCGCCGGCCGTACCGACGGCCCGCTCGGCACGGACCCCTACATGGCCCCCGAGCAGTGCGTCCCCCGCGAGCAGGCGGCGGCCCCAATCGGGCCGGCGACCGACGTCTGGGGCCTCGGCGCGACCCTCTTCCACGCGATCAGCGGCGAAAAACCGTTCCCCCGCGGCTCCGAGGACGAGGGCGTCGAGCGCTTTCCACAGCTGGTCGAGGATCCGCTGCCGCTGCCTGAGTGGATCCCCGCCGAGCTCTCCGGGCTGATCCTGGAGACGCTGGAGCGCGACCCCGCCAAGCGCCCCAGCTGCGCCCAGCTGGTCGAGCGCCTGCAGCCGCTGGTCGCCGCGCTGCCGCGGAAGATGACCCTGGCGCGGCGCGGCGCCCTTCGCTGACCGCCGAAAAGGATTTTCAAACCGGCGTGATCTTCGTCCCCTCGCCGTGTTTCGGCAGGAAGAACGGGTATCGATTCAACCAGTCACCGACAGGAGGCAAAGATGTCCAAGCGATCGAACAGCAGACGGGATCTACCGGCAGCGGCAAGGGTGTTCGGCGACCTGCAGGCGGACGACGCGCTGACGCCGGGCGGCGTCTCGGCTGCGCGCAAGACGGGTGCGGTCTTCCTCGCCTTCCTCGTCCTCGGCCTGACGCCACTCTTCCTCGCCGCCTACGCGACCGGGGTGATCGGCGATCCGCCGGCGGCGCTGGCCAAGGGCAGCAACAGCGGCCCCGGCGGCGGCGATGACGACGACAGCGGCTCGGGGTCGGGCTCGGGTGGCGACGACGATGACGACACCGGCACCCACACCCGGACCCGGACCGGTCAGGCCCAGGCCGAAGGTGCCGAAGGAACCGACGACACCAGCCGCAACGGCCACTCGACCCGCGGTACGACCAACGACGACGACACCAACACCCGCCTCGGCACCGACGACACCAGCCGCAACGGCGCCGACACGCGGGGCACCACCAACGACAACGACACGAACACCAACACCGGCACCCACACCCGGACCGGCGGCGAAGACGGAACGGGCACGGGCCAAACCCGCACCCGAACCGGTAGCTAACAGCCGAAAGTCAAAAGGGGGCCGGAGGGGTCCCCCAGGCACTCAACATCGAGCCATAAGCGAGATGTGCCTGGGGGACCCCTCCGGCCCCCTTTCCCGACTAAATCTTGTGGCGCTGCAGCAGCTTCTTGCCGATGACCATCCGCTGAATCTCCGAGGTCCCCTCGCCGATCAGCAGCAAGGGGGCGTCGCGGTAGAGCCGCTCGATCTCGTACTCCTTCGAGTAGCCGTAGCCGCCGTGGATGCGGAAGCTTTCTTCGACGCAGTACTTGCCGGTCTCCGAGGCCAGGAGCTTCGCCATCCCCGCCTCCAGGTCTGAGCGCTCGCCGGCGTCCTTCATCCGCGCCGCTTTGCGGGTGACCAGGCGGGCGGCCTCGATCTGGGTCGCCATGTCGGCGAGCTTGAACTGGATCGCCTGGTGGGCAGCGATCGGCTTGCCGAAGGTTTTCCGTTCCTGGCTGTAGCGGAGGCCAAGCTCCAGGGCGCGCTGGGCGATGCCGACACCGCGGGCAGCGACGTTGACCCGGCCGACCTCGAGCGCGTCCATCATCTGGATGAAGCCCTGGCCGACACCGGCCTCCTCGCCGCCGAGCACGCGCTCGGGCGGGCACCTGTAGCCGTCGTAGACGAGCTCGGTCGACTCGACGCCCTTGTAGCCCATCTTCTTGATCTTGGGCGGGACGTTGAGGCCTTCGTAGTCGCCCTCGTTGGTTTCCTTCCAGGCCTCCTTCTCGGTGATGAAGCAGGTCATCCCTTTGTACGGCGGATCGGCCTGGTTGTCGGTCTTCATCAGGACGAAGACGACGCTGGAGCCGAGGCCGTTGGTGACCCACATCTTCTGGCCGTTCAGCTCCCACTTGCCGTCGTCGCCCTTCTTGGCGGTGGCCTTGATGCCCTGCACGTCGGAGCCGACCTCGGGCTCGGAGAGCGAGAAGGCGGCGCGAATCTCACCGGTCGCCATCTTCGGCAGGAAATACTCCTTCTGCTCGTCGGTGCCGAACTTCATCAGCAGGTAGGAGCCGATGAAGTGGGTATTGACGACGCCGGAGATCGAGATCCAGCCGCGCGAGAGCTCTTCGACGATCATCGCGTAGGTGGTCAGGTCGAGACCCATGCCGCCGTACTCCTCGGGGATCGTGACCCCGAACAGGCCGAGCTCCTTCATCTGCTCGACGATCGGCTCCGGGAACGAATCCTCGTGGTCGTAGTGCTCGGCGTTGGGGATGATCTGCTCGTCGGCGAACTGGCGGACCATTTCGATGATCGCTTCCTGCTCGTCGGTCATTTCGCGATACGCAGCGGTGTCTACGGCCATGGCTCCTGCTTCAGGTAGTTGAAAAGGGCGGAATCAGCGCGGCAACGCGGGTGCGGCGGCGCTCTGGAAAGCCAAGGATATCGACGCGGGGTCGATCCCGGGGTCGATCGCGCGCAGCGCCGCAGCGGCCTTGAGCAGCATCTCCTCGTACTCGCGCTCGGGGTCGGACTGCAGGACGATCGCCCCGCCGGCCCCGATCGTCGCCCGGCCGCCGCTGAGGACGATGGTGCGGATCGCCACCGAGAGGTCGGCGGCGCCGCCGAGGCCGAGCCAGCCGATCGCCCCGGAGTAGACGCCGCGCGGGCCGCCCTCGAGGCGGTCGAGGATCTCGGTCGTGCGGCGCTTCGGCGCCCCGGTCATCGAGCCGGGCGGGAAGCAGGAGCGGACGCAGTCGAGGGCCGAGGCCCCGGGATGCAGCCGGCCGCGGACCGAGGAGACCAGCTGATGGACCGTCTCGTAGGTCTCGACCGCCATCATCTCCGGCACCTCGACGCTGCCGATCTCGCAGACGGCGCCGAGGTCGTTGCGGAGCAGGTCGACGATCATCAGGTTCTCGGCCCGGTTCTTCTCGTCGGCGGCAAGCGCGGCGGCAAGCGCGGCGTCCTCCTGCGGCGTGGCGCCCCGGCGACTGGTGCCCTTGATCGGCCGCGCTTCGGCCTCACTGTCGCGACTGACGCGGAGGAAGCGCTCGGGAGAGGAGCTGAGGACGGCGAGGTCGCCGAAGCGGAGATAGGCGGCGAATGGGGCGGGGTTGGCGCGGCGGAGGCGGCGGTAGAGGTCGAGGGGGTCGAGGTCGAGGTCAACTTTGAGTTGATTCGTGAGGCAGATCTCGTAGCTGTCGCCGGCGCGGAGGTGGTCGATCGAAGCTTCGATGTCTTCCAGGTACTGCTCGCGGCCGCGGGAGAAGGAGAGTGCGCTTGGGAGAGAGCTGGAATCAGGTCCCACCTGCAACGTAGGACCTGATTCCGGCTCTCTCCCGGCGGCGATGTCGAGCAGGCGAGAGGCGGTGGCGTCCAGCCAGGCCTCAGCTTCCCTCTCCTTATCCGGCTCGTGCAGGCAGAGGACATAGGTCTCCTGCTCCTCGTGGTCGAAGGCGATCAGGCGGTCGCTGAGGATCAAGGCGGCATCGGGGTGCTCGGTGGGGTGACCCGGGGCATGGCCGCACTCGGACTTGAGCTCGTAGCCGAGGTAGCCGACGAAGCCGCAGTCGAACTCGAAGGGGAGATCGGGGACCTCTGAGGGGCGCAGCTCGTCGAGGCGCTGCTGCAGGCGGTCGAGCAATGGCTCGCCACAGCGAGCGTTGTGACGCAGCACCTCGGCGAGCGGCCCGCCGGCGTCTCCCATGAAAGAGAACCGTCCTCTCTCCCCCGCCCGGCTGCTGTCGAGCCAGAAGGCGCAATCGCTCGCTCCATATATAGAGACGAAGGCCGTCTCTGGATCCGGAAACCCATCGATCCGCCGAACCGCGACCTTGGTCGAAGATCTCAGTGTCGCTTTTGTCTCCCTATGCGACGCAAAAAGCGACACGCCCCTCTGCGGGCGAGGCGTAAGGTCGCGGAAGTTCGCGAGTAGCTGCTTTCCGTGCTCGGTGGCGATCGACTCGGGGTGGAACTGAACGCCCCATTGGGGACGATCACGGTGTTCGACCGCCATAGGAACGCCGTCGCTCGAGGCCGTCTGACGCAGCGCGGAGGGCAGCGGCGCCGCCAGCGCCAGCGAGTGGTATCGGGTCGCCTGAAAGGGACTGGGAATCCCGGCGAAGAGGCCTGTGCCGTCGTGCTCGACCTCGACCACGCGGCCGTGCATCGGCTCCGGCGCTCGCTCGACCCGGCCTCCCTCCAGCCAGCCGATCCCCTGCAGGCCGAGGCAGACCCCCAGCAGCGGCTTCTCGCAGCGGCGGATCGCCTCGGCACAGACGCCGAAGTCGGCGGCCCGGTCGGGGCGCCCGGGGCCCGGCGAGATGACGACGTTGTCGAACTCCAGCCGCTCCAATTCCGGCCAGCTGGCGGCGTCGTTGCGGACCACGATCGGCTCCGCCCCGTTGACCTCCGCCAGCATCTGGAAGAGGTTGTAGGTGAACGAGTCGTAGTTGTCGATCAGCAGCGTGCGCATCGCCCGGCGGAGCCGGAGAGCAGAATATGGCCCCGATGACCTCCCGTCCCCACCCCGACCCCGCCCAGGGGATCTTCGAGACGATGCTGGTCGTCCGCGGCGAGCCGGTGCTGCCGGCCGCGCACCTGGGGCGGCTGGAGGCCAGCCTCGAGGCGGTCTACGGCTTCGGCCTGCCGGCGCGAGCGCGCCAAATCGTGGCCGAGCGCGCCACGGAGCTGGAGCTGGGACGTCTGCGGTTGACGGTCGCCCCTCCCCCGGCCGAGAACTCGTCGGAACCGGGACTCGAGGTCGACGCCGGTGAGCTCGACGGCTGGCCCCACTTCCCAGAGCAGCCGCTCTCGCTGCGCCCGCACCAGGTCGACGGCGGGCTCGGCTGCCACAAGTGGGCCGATCGCGCCGCCCTGCCGGACGCGGCTGCGGGTGAGGCGCCACTGCTGATCGACGGCGAAGAGGTGCTGGAGGCGGCCTGGGCGAGCCTCTTCGCTGTCCGCAACGGGGTTGTGTTCACACCCCCGCTCGATGGGCGGATCCTGCCCGGCGTGACCCGGGCAACGATGGTCGAGCTGGCCGAGGCGCGGGGCCTCGAGGTGGTCGAGGGCGCCATCCGGCTCGCAGATCTGCGACTGGCCGACGAGGTCTTCCTCACTAACTCGATCCGCGGCGTCGAGGTCGTCGACTCGGTCGACGGAACGCCGCTCGAAGCGCCGGGGGCCGTGACCGCGCTGCTCCGGAACGATCTGCGAAACGCCTGGAACCTCGCCCCGGCCCCAGCCGTCTCCCGCCCCTAGAAAGCGAAGCGGCCGCCCCGGGAGGCGGCCGCTTGCTGACTGTTCCTGGTTGGTTGGGCTCTACGGTTTGACGTCGAGCCTGAACATCACCGACCGCCCCGTGGGATTGCCCCCATCGGTCGCGACGATCGAGATGGCGTCGCCAGCGGCGAACGCCTGGGTGTGGGTGGTGTCGCTGCATTCGGTACTCGAGCTACCCGAGACCGTGCAGGTGATCCCGGTGTTGCTCGGACCGGTCGCACCGGCGGGATCGCGGCGGACGGTGAACGTGTAGCTGTCACCGCTACCCGGAGAGCCGCCGATCAGGTAGATCCGGAGATTGCTGACGGTTCCAGCCGACAGCAGGACCTCCTGGATCGGGACCTCGGTAGAGGACGCGTTGTCGATGCTGGGACCGAGATAGCGGGTCGTGTCGTTGGACACGATCGTGTCGCCGCCACCGCCCCGCAGCTCGCGAGCCGCGGCGCTGCCGGTCGGACCCTGGGGCCCTTCTTTTCCTTCTTTACCTTCGGGGCCCTGTTTGCCTTCCGGACCGGTTTTGCCTTCCGGACCGGTTTTGCCTTCGGGACCCTGTTTGCCTTCGGGGCCGGTTTTGCCTTCTTTACCTTCCGGGCCTTCGGGGCCGGGGGCACCGTCTTCACCGTCGATGCCGTCTTTCCCGTCTTTGCCGTCGAGGCCGGGCGTACCCGGCAGACCCTGCGGTCCTTCTTTGCCTTCCGGACCGACCAGTGAAGTGCCGGTCGTGGGCCATTCACCACCGGCCTTCGGGCCGTAGATCTCGTTGGCGGCGGTGTCGATGTAGAAGTCACCGTTCTCGCCGATCACATTCGACGGAGCGCCGGTGCCGTTGAGGACGGTGTTGCCGTTCGTCCCATCTTTACCGTCGAGGCCGTCTTTCCCGTCTTTACCGGGGAGACCCTGGGGACCTTCTTTGCCTTCGGCTCCGTCTTTGCCGTCTAGGCCATCTTTGCCGTCTTTACCCGGCTGGCCTTCGGGGCCTTCTTTGCCTTCGGGGCCCTGTTTACCTTCGGGGCCTTCTTTGCCTTCAGCACCGTCTTTCCCGTCGATGCCGTCTTTCCCGTCTTTGCCGGGGAGACCCTGCGGCCCTTCTTTGCCTTCGGCTCCGTCTTTGCCGTCGAGGCCATCTTTGCAGTCTTTACCCGGCTGGCCTTCGGGGCCTTCTTTGCCTTCCGGACCCTGTTTGCCTTCGGGGCCTTCTTTGCCGTCTAGACCGTCTTTGCCGTCTTTGCCCGGGAGACCCTGGGGGCCTTCTTTACCTTCGGGGCCTTCTTTGCCGTCGGCTCCGTCTTTTCCATCTTTACCGTCGAGGCCGTCTTTCCCGTCTTTACCGGGGAGACCCTGGGGGCCTTCTTTGCCTTCCGGGCCCTGTTTACCTTCCGGCCCTTCTTTGCCTTCAGCGCCGTCTTTCCCGTCTAGGCCGTCTTTACCCGGCTGACCTTCGGGGCCTTCTTTGCCGTCGGCTCCGTCTTTCCCGTCTTTACCGTCGAGGCCGTCTTTCCCGTCTTTACCGTCGAGGCCGTCTTTCCCGTCTTTACCGGGGAGACCCTGGGGGCCTTCTTTGCCTTCCGGGCCTTCTTTGCCGTCGGCTCCGTCTTTCCCGTCTAGGCCGTCTTTACCGTCTTTGCCGGGGAGACCCTGGGGACCTTCTTTGCCTTCCGGCCCCTGTTTACCTTCAGGGCCTTCTTTTCCGTCTTTCCCGTCAATGCCGTCTTTTCCGTCTTTGCCGGGGGTACCAGGGGTGCCGGGCAAGCCCTGCGAGCCCTGTTTGCCTTCCGGACCGACCAGCGAGACGCCGCTCGAGGGCCATTCGCCGTTGGCCTTGGGACCGTAGATTTTGTTGGCGGCGGTGTCGATGTAGAAGTCGCCGTTGGCGCCGACTACGTTCGACGGAGCACCGGTGCCGTTGAGGACGGTGTTGGCTTTCCCGTCTTTGCCGGGTTTGCCTTCCTGGCCGGGGGCGCCGTCTTTGCCGTTGGTGCCGTCTTTGCCGGCAGCTCCAGCTTTGCCTTCGGCACCCGAAGCACCGGTGTCGCCTTTGGCGCCGCTTTCAGCGGTGACGCCGAGCACACCCTGCTTGCCGGAACCGACGACCTGGACGCGTTTCTCGCCTTTTTTGCATTTCAGGCTCTTGCCGTTGAAACGCACGATGCCCTTTTCCGGGCCCGAGGTCTTGACGCACAAGGTCAGTGACTCGACCGTGATGGTCTTTGCGGCCGCCCCAGTCGTACCCACCATCAAGGCGAGTAGACCGAGACAGATCGCTACCACAGCCGTGCGCGTCGACCGTGAAGTTGAAGCACTCATTGCGGATCTCCTAACTGGTTGACACATGGGAAAAAAAGAAAGAAGCCCGCAAATGGCGGCCTTCGCGCGGCGAACGTACAGAACTTCCGGACGTTTGACCAATGATTTGGGTCGTACATCTGGCCAAACTCACTACTTTTGCTAAAGGTCACTAGGAAAAGTTTGGACTCGGGTCGTTATCTGGGTGTTTTTGCCCAGTAGATCGTTCGTCCAGACCCCTTGACGGAGTTGGACTCCAAGTGCTGAAGAGGCGATATGCGAGGCATGCACCGTCGCCTCGTTCATGTCCTTCTCGCCGCGGCCATCGGCTGCGGACTGCTGGCATCGACTGCCGCCGCCGCCGGCTCGGCCGCGCTCGGCAAGGCCTCGGCCGTCGGCCAGCCGACCGCCCGCCAGGCAACGCTGAAAGGCGGCTGCCCCGCCGACGTCGGCCTCGACGCCCCGGTCGCGGTCCAGGAGAGCACCATGCTCTGCCTGATCAGTGACGCCCGGGCGCGCTACGGACTGCCTCCCCTCGCCCAATCCCCCACCCTCGACGGCTCGGCGATCGCGAAGGGCAGCGACCTGATGCGCTGCAACGAATTCAGCCACACCGCCTGCGGGCGGGAATTCTCCTTCTGGATCGAGGAAAGCGGCTACATGTCAGCCGAGTGCTGGCGGGTCGGCGAGAACCTCGCCTGGGGCGTCGACGGGCAGGGCACCGTCGCTTCGATCTTCCGCGCCTGGATGCGCTCGGACACCCACCGCGAGAACATCCTCGGCGACTTCGAAGAAACCGGCATCGACCTCCGTGTCGGCCAGCTGGGCGGCCTAACCGGCGTCCACCTCTGGACCCAACACTTCGGCTCCCACTGCGGCAGCTGAACTAAACGGGAACCCTCTCCAGCTTCTTCAACCGAGCGGCAATCGCATCAGCCCTCTCGCTGAATCGCTGGAAGGGATCAATCACGACTTCCCGAGGAGGCCGCCCCTCAACGCCTCTGCCGGGGGGTGGCGACGATGCGGGACCCGCGCCGGTAGGCGCGGGGGACGTATCGGAGACAGGACCCGCCGGCCCCGCAACCTTCGAGGCGGCCTCTTTAGCCGCAACGCTTGCTGACTCAGCCATCTCAGCAGCCTTCCGAGCCTGCCTAGCCGCATCAAGCGCCATCTCACCCACCTCACGAACCCCCTCCTCCGAGGCCCGCGCAATAACCACTGCCTCGTCGATCCGCGCCTCCAGCTCGGCCACGGTCGGAACCGTGCCCCGGGGAACGACCCAGTCCTGCGTGCTGTCGCGCTGCGCTGCCTCGATAACCGCGCAATTTAGGCGTGCGGGAGGCGGCAAACTTGCACGCCGACTAGATTTCCAGCCGCCCTGAACTTCGAAACGACCCGAGGAGCAGCTTGAGACACCCCAGAGAGTTCTTCCTGCCGCAGGCAATCGGCGCCCCGGAGCCCCTCCGTGAGATCCCGGTCAAGCCCTCGCGGATGATCCATTTCCTCGACTTCTCGAACGAGAAGATGGTCGCCAAGGCCGGCGCCATCGCCGAAAGCACCGACATCCTGCTCGGCAACCTCGAGGACGCCGTCCCCGTCGACCGCAAGGAGGCCGCCCGCGCCGGCCTGATCCGCGCCGCCAAGGAGACCGACTTCGGCCAGACCTCGCTCTGGACCCGGGTCAACGCCCTGGAGAGCCCCTGGGTCCTCGACGACCTGACCCAGCTGGTCAGCGAGATCGGCGACCAGCTGGAGACGATCATGGTCCCCAAGGTCGAGGGCGCACATGACATCCACTACGTCGATCGCCTCCTCGCCCAGCTCGAGGCGAAGGCCGAACTGTCGCGCCCGATCCTCGTCCACGCGATCCTCGAGACGCCGCAGGGCGTCGTCAACCTGGAGGAGATCGCCAACGCCAGCCCGCGCATGCAGGGGATGAGCTTCGGCCCCGCCGACCTCGCCGCCGCCCGGCGGATGAAGACGACCCGCGTCGGCGGCGGCCACCCCGGCTACCGCGTGATGGAAGATCCGGTAGACCCGGAGAACCCCGAGGCCGACCGCGTCTCCGCCCAGCAGGACCTCTGGCACTACTCGATCGCCCGCATGGTCGACGCCTGCACCTCCGCCGGCATCCTCCCCTTCTACGGGCCGTTCGGCGACATCAAGGACACGGCCGGGTGCGAGACCCAGTTCCGCGCCGCCTTCCTGATGGGCTGTGTCGGCGCCTGGTCGCTGCACCCGGTTCAGATCGGAATCGCGAAGAAGGTCTTCAGCCCGCCGCCGGACGAGGTCAAGTTCGCCAAGAAAGTGATCGAGGCGATCCCCGACGGCCGCGGCGTCCACATGATCGACGGCAAGATGCAGGACGACGCCACCTGGAAGCAGTGCAAGGTGATGGTCGAGCTGGCGGAAATGCTCGCCGAGAAGGACCCCGAGCTCGCAGAGGCCTACGACTCGTAGGCCTCTGCGGCACAGCGCCTGGCTTAAGCCAGGCGCTGTTCGAGCGCTGCGAGCTGGGCCGAGATCTCGGCCGGGAGTTTGTCGCCGAACTTGGCGAGGTGCTCCTTTACCTGGGGCAGCTGTTGCTTGACCAGGTCGAGGTCGACGCTGAGCAGGTCCTGCATCGCCTCGTCGGAGATCTCCAGGCCCTCGGTGTTGATCTCACCCTCGGCCGGCAGCAGCCCGACCGGGGTCTCGACCGCCTCGGCTTCGCCCTCGCAGCGGCGGAAGACCCACTCGAGGACGCGGCTGTTCTCGCCGAAGCCGGGCCAGAGGAACTTGCCGTCGGCGTCTTTGCGGAACCAGTTGACGTAGAAGACGCGCGGCAGCTGGGCGCCCTCGCGCTTGCCGGCCTTCAGCCAGTGGGCGAAGTAGTCGCCCATGTTGTAGCCGCAGAAGGGCAGCATCGCCATCGGGTCGAAGCGCAGCTCACCGACGGCACCGGCCGCGGCAGCGGTCGTCTCCGAGGACATCGTCGCCCCCATGAAGACGGCGTGCTCCCAGTCGAACGCTTCCTGAACCAGCGGCACCACGGTGGCGCGGCGGCCGCCGAAGAGGAAGGCGTCGATCGGCACCCCGGCCGGGTCCTCCCACTCGGGGGCGATCGAGGGGCACTGGGAAGCGGGCGTGGTGAAGCGGGCGTTCGGGTGCGCCGCCGGCTTCTCGGAGTCCGGGGTCCAGTCGTTGCCGTGCCAGTCGATCGCGTGCGCCGGCGGCTCGCCGGTCATCCCCTCCCACCAGATGTCGCCGTCGTCGGTTTTGGCGCAGTTGGTGAAGATCGAGTTCCGTTCGATCGTGTCCATCGCGTTCGGATTCGTCAGCTGGCTGGTGTTCGGCGCCACGCCGAAGAAACCGGCCTCGGGGTTGACCGCGTAGAGCTTGCCGTCATCGCCGAACTTCATCCAGGCGATGTCGTCGCCGACGGTCTCGACCTTCCAGCCCGGCAGGGTCGGGACCAGCATCGCCAGGTTGGTCTTGCCGCAGGCCGAGGGGAAGGCGCCGGTGACGTACTTGACGCGGCCGTCGGGCGCGGTGAGTTTGAGGATCAGCATGTGCTCGGCCAGCCAGCCCTCGTCGCGGGCCATCGCCGAAGCGATCCGCAGCGCGAAGCACTTCTTGCCGAGCAGGGCGTTGCCGCCGTAGCCCGAGCCGAAGGACCAGATTTCGCGCGTCTCGGGGTAGTGGACGATGTACTTGTTGGCCTCGTTGCAGGGCCAGGAGACGTCTTCGACGCCCTCGGTCAGCGGCATCCCGACCGAGTGGACGCAGGGGACGAAGTCGCCGTCTGAGCCGAGGACTTCAAGCGCCCCCTTGCCCATCCGGGTCATGATCCGCATGTTGGTGGCGACGTAGGCCGAGTCGGTCAGCTGCACGCCGATCTCAGCGATCTCGGAGCCGAGCGGGCCCATCGAGAAGGGGACGACGTACATCGTCCGGCCCTTCATCGACCCCTTGAAGAGCTGGCCGAGCGTCTCGCGCATCTCGGCCGGGTCGCGCCAGTTGTTGGTCGGGCCGGCGTCCCCCTCCTGCTCGGAGCAGATGAAGGTGCGGTCTTCGACCCGGGCGACGTCGGCGGGATCGGACAGGGCGAGGTAGCTGTTCGGGCGCTTCGCGTCGGAGAGGCGCTCGAAGGTACCGGCGTCGATCAGGACCTGGGCGAGGCGGTCGTACTCCTCGGCGGAGCCGTCGCACCAGTGGACCGAGTCGGGTTCGGTGAGAGAGGCGATTTCGTCGACCCAGCTCAGCAGTTTCTCGTGGGTCGTCAACTCAGCTGGGGCAGTGGTCAGGTCGCTCATTTCGCCTCTTGCTCGCCTCTCTTCAATTCTTGGGTTTGAGGCCGATCATCGAGATGTCGGCATCCTTGTTGCGAATTTTCAACGTCGCTACTTTCCGCTCGCCGTCGGAGAAAATCACTTCACAGGTGAAGGTCGATCCCGGGTCAACTGAGACATCAGAGGGGCAATCGACAGCCTGAATCTTGACATGAAGTGAGCTTTCTAGGTCAGCCTGGATCGTGTCCTGGAGCTTGACGGGGTCGACAACGGTCCCGCACCCCGCCGCCAAAAAGGCGCTCAAGAGGAGTCCGAGAACCGCGAAACGACGTGCTGGCCGGCTCATTCGCCAGCCTCGAGGGGAAAGCGCACGCGGGGCAGTATTCCAAGCCGCCCGGACCCGCCAATCTCGCCCTAGCGATCGAAGATCTCGCCGCGAGGATTGAGGTTGCGGGCTTCCTTGTAGGCGGCGACAGCGGCGTCGGCGCGGCCGTTCTCGGCGGCGATCCGGGAGAGCACCAGCCACAGGCGCCAGTTGGTCGACTCGCGGTCGACCGCCGCGCGGGCCGCCGCTTCGGCAGCGGGCAGGTCGCCCATCAGCTCCAGGACCAGCGCCTGCTGCAGCCGCGGCGTGGCCGCCGCCGGCTCGACGTTCTGGGCGCTCTTGGCGTCCTCGAGCGCGGCCGCGTAGTCGCCGCCGCGGACCGAGGCCTGGCTCTGGCGGGTGAGGCTGAGGGAGGCGAGCGGGATCGCGATCGCGACGATCGCAAGCAGGGAGACGGCGGCAACGCCGACCCGCCAGGAGACGGGGAACCGCGGCTTGACGCTGCTCCCACCCGCGACCAGCAGACCGCAGGCGAGCATCAGCGCCGCCACCGGCACCACCGGCACCTGCCACATCCAGTCCACCGCCGCGGTCAGCAGGAAGACCGTGAACCCGGCCAGGGCCGCGGCCAGGCGCGAGCGCTCCTCGGCGTCGCTGAGCAGGGCGGCGCGCAAGCCGCTGACGAAGACCCAGGCGAGGAAGGAGAGCAGCAGGACGATGCCGACGATCCCCAGCTCGCCGATCGTCTGCATGTAGAGGGAGTGAGCGTCGCGGACCGTTTCCGCCTCGTCGCCTTCGCGCGCCCACCAGAACTGGAAGGTGCCGGAGCCGGTCCCGATCAGCGGCGCGGTGGCGTTCTCGTCGAGGGTCGAGGTCCAGAACTGGTAGCGGCTCTCTCCGGCGGCGCTGCTCAGCCGCTCGCTGCCTTCGCCCGGTCCGCCGCCCTCCTTGAATTCGCCCCAGGCGTCGGAGACGCGGCCCGGCGCCCCGACCGCCAGCGCGACGACGAGCAGGACCACGGCGCCGAGCGCCACCCCCGCCCAGGCCCCCTCTTTCGAGGGGCGCGACCAGCCCGGCCGCTGCCAGCGGCGACCGAGCACCGAGACACCGGCCTGCAGCAGGCCGACCGCGGCGCAGACGAGGATCACGATCGGCATCAGCTCGTCGCCCTGTTCGCGGGCGAGGGTGTTGGCAAGGCCTTCGTGCAGCGCCTCGCGGTCGTGGGCGAGGACGATCAGAAACGCTCCGGCAGCGGCGGCGATCGCCAGCGGGATCAACTTCGGCAGCCGGTCCGCCGCCACCACCAGGAAGACCAGAACGGCGACCGCGGTGGCACCGATGCCGCCGCGCGAGAGCGTCAGGTAGAGGACCAGCATCATCGCCGGCAGCGCCGCCGCGGCGGCGGCCCGGGTGATGATCAAGCGCGCCCCGCTCGCCAACTGCAGCAACAGCGGGATCCCGATCGCGGTCAGGGCGGCGAGCGCATTCCAGTAGTTGAGCGGGAACGAGAGCCGGTCCTCGGCCTCGAGGATCTTCCCGGTCTGCTGGGCGGTCGGGAACCAGTCCGGGTGCAGGCGCGAGAGCAGCGCCACCACCGCGACGACGACGATCGCCCCGGCGACGGCGCCGATCAGCCGCTGGGTTTCCCGTCCGTCGCGGCTGGCCAGAACCAGAGCGAAGATCGCCACGTAGCTGAGCGCGCGGGCGAAATCGGTGAAGGTTTTCTCGACGCTCTCGGTCCAGACCAAGCTGAGGCCGATCCAGAGGGCGAAGGCGGTCAGCAGCCCGAGGGCGGCCAGAGCGGCGGGCCCGAGCCGGCGCCGCGGCAGCAGGCCGACGGCCACGGTGGCCAGCAGCGCCCACCAGGCGGCGATCCCAACCTGGTCGTGGACCAGCGGGTCATAGCCGCCGCCTTCGAGCCCGAGGAAGAGGACGAGGCCGAAGCAGAGCGCCCAAGATGCGGCGGCAGCCCAATCCCAGTCGGCGCGAATCTTCGCCGTCATTTCGCGCCACCGCATCGAGCCGGCCTCCATTCGGTTCTATCCTAGGAGCGCGGGTCGGACAATGACCCTCGCCACCCAGCAATGAAAGACCGACGCCAAATCCTCGCGATCGCCGCCGCTTCCGCGGTGGCCGCGCTCAGCCTGCCCGCCGTCGCGGCGGCGGAATATTACGTTCCGCCCGCCAACTCGGCCGCCAACCAGTACACCGAAAGCTTTCCCGGTGCCGGCGGCGAAAGCAGCGGCAAAGGCAAGAAGGTGACCCCCGGGGCCGCGCTCGGCGCCGGCAACGCCGAAAAGCTCGAGAAGAAGGGGTCGGCCGGCAAGGCGACGGCGGAACTCGCGGCCGAAACCGCTCCCCCCCAGCTTGTCGACCAGGGGAGCAACGGCGGCGAAGGCACCGGCGAGGCCGACGACAACGGTCAGACCGGCGGCAAGAGCAGCGAAGGCGGCGAAGACGAAAGCGGCTCCGGCGTGCCCGCGACCGGGGGCGGCGGTTCGAATGGCGGCTCCTCGGGCAGCAGAGGCGGCACTGGCGCCGAAGCCAACGTGCAACAGCCGCAGGGCTCATCCGGCGTCGGCAAGGTCCTTGGCCAGGCGACCGGCGTCAGCGACGGCGACCTTGGCCTCTGGCTGCCGCTGGTGATCGTGCTGACGCTGATTGGCTCGGTTGCCTACTGGGCACGGGCGCGCAACGCGCAGCCTGGACACCGCGCCTAAACCACAGCTCCGTTTCACCCGACAAGGGGTTCATGCACTTGATGCCAGTCAAACCACGCCTCGCGCTGCTGCTCGCCGCGCTGACCCTCTTCCTCATGGCGCTGCCGAGCGCCGCCTCGGCCCGCCCCTTCGAAACCGGGATCTCCGGGATCGGCGACTACAGCCCCCTCTCCTTCGAGCGCACCCACGACGCCGGTGCGGGCTACGTGCGACTGGTCCTCGACTGGGCACACATCGCCCCGGAAAAACCGCCGGCCAACTGGGACCCGTCCAATCCCGCCGACCCCAACTACCGCGACTGGGCCTACATCGACAGCGGCGTGACCGAAGCCGTCCGCCACGGGCTCACCCCGCTGCTACTGGTCGACGGGGCGCCGAAATGGGCGCAGCGGTGCGTCTCCCCGATCGGCCAGACGACCGAACTCTGCGACCCCGACCCCGCGGCCCTCGGCCTCTTCGCCATCGCCGCGGCGCGTCGCTACAGCGGCACCTTCGCGGGCCTGCCGCGGGTCCAGTATTGGGAGGGACTGAACGAGCCGAACTACACCGGCTTCTTCTTCCCCCAGTTCAACACCGAATTCAAGGCGCTCTCGCCCCACCTCTACCGCAACCTGATCAATAGCTTCTACGACGCGATCAACGCCGTCGACCCGAGCAACATCGTCCTCGGCGGCGGCCTCGGCCCGACCGAAAAAAAAGGCGTCAACATCGGCCCGCTGCGCTTCACCCGCGAACTGCTCTGCATGAAGGGGCACGTGAAGCCGAAGCCGATCAAGGGCTGCGAGAGCGGCGTCCGGCTCGACGCCCTCGACGTCCACTCCTACTCGACCGGCGGCCCGACCCACGAAGGCCGGCCCAACGACGTCCAGATGGGCGACCTGGCGAAGATGCAGACGCTGCTGAAGGCGGCTGACAAAGCCGGCCACATCCAGGGCCAGTTCAAACGCACCCAGCTGTGGATCACCGAGTTCGCCTGGGACTCCAACCCGCCCGACCCCCGCGGGCTGCCGATGAAGATCCTCACCCAGTGGACCGCCGAAGCCCTGCACGAGGCCTGGGCCAACGGTGTCACCCATTTCTTCTGGTACCTGCTGCGCGACCAGCCGATGACCGGCGAGGAATCGGTCGTCCAGTCGGGCCTCTACTTCCGCGGCGCCAGCCTCGCCGCCGACCAGCCGAAGGAAGTGCTCGTCAGCTTCCGCTTCCCCTTCGTCGCCTTCGCCAAGAAGCCGCAGGGCAAGAAGGTCGCGGGCGGGCTCGAATACTGGGGCCGCACCCCGACGAGCAGCGCCGGCCCGGTCGTCCTCGAAGCCTTCCGCGGCGGCAGCTGGAAGCGCCTGGCGCGGGTCAAAGCCGACAAGGTCGGGATTTTCCGCGGCACCCTGAAGAGCAGCTACGGCCGCGGCAAGAAGGGCGCGGTACGCGCCGTCTTCGGCGGCCACACGAGCGTGCCGTTCCCGATGAAGAGGGTCGGGGACTTCAAACACCCGCCGTTTGGATAGGGTTCCGCGCCGCGATGCGGTTCTACGAGTACGAGGCACGGAAGGTCGTCGAGCTGGCGGGGATTCCCGTCACCAAGTACGGCTTCTGCACGAGCGCTGAGGAAGCGCGCAAGGTCGCCGAGGAAATCGGCGGCCCGGTCGTGATCAAGAGCCAGGTGCTGACCGGCGGCCGGATGAAGGCCGGCGGCGTCAAGTTCGCCGACACCCCCGATGAGGCCGCCGAGCACGCCGAGGCGATCCTCGAGCTGGAAATCAATGGCCTGATGCCGCGCGGCGTCCTCGTCGACCCCAAAGCCGAGATCAAACAGGAGTACTACGCCGGCGTCGTCTGGGACGGCACCGCGAAGAAGCCGCTGATGCTGTTCAGCGACATGGGCGGGATCGACATCGAGGAGGTCGCCGAGACCCACCCCGACCACGTCGGCAAAGGCCACGTCTCCAACCTCTTCCCGATCCCCGACTTCGAGGCCAAGCAGGTCGTCGCCGCGACCGGCGTCACCGGCTCGCAGCTGAACCGCGCCACCCCGGTGCTCGCCCGCCTCGCCCGCCTCTTCCGCGAGAACGACATGACCCTGGCCGAGATCAACCCTCTGGCCGAGCTGACCGACGGCAGCTTCGTCGCCCTCGACGCCCACATGGAGATGGAGAACGAGGCGGTCGGCCGGCAGAAACGACTTCTTCGAAAAGAGCTTCAAATCGCCGAGGGCGACACCCGCGAGACCTACGAACCATCCGACTTCGAGCGCAACGTCGCCGCGATCGACGCCGCCGACCACCGCGGCGTGATCCAGGGCAAGGACCACGGCTTCACCGGCAACCTCGGCCTCGTGATCGGCGCCGGCGGCGGCTCGCTGACCCTCACCGACGCGGTCCGCAACCAGGGCGGCAAGCCCGCCAACTACTCCGAGATCGGCGGCAACCCGTCGGTCGCCAAGGCCTGCGGCCTGGCCAAGGAGGTCTTGGAAAAGGACGGCGTCGAGAAGATCGCGGTGATGATGTCGATCGTCTCCAACACCCGCGTCGACATCGTCGCCCGCGGCGTGATCAAGGCCTGCCTCGAGCTCGGCAAGGACCCCGGCGAGACGATCGCGATCTTCCGCATCCCGGGTGCCTGGGAGGAGGAGGGCTTCAAGATCCTCGAGAAATACGGCGTCGAGTACTGCGACCGCTCGGTCTCGATGTGGGAGGCCGCCGGGCGCGCCGTCGCCAAGATCCAGGGGGCACCCGCCTAATGTCAATCCTGCTCAACGAGGACACGACCTTCATCGTCCAAGGGATCACCGGCCGCGAGGCGGTCAACCTGACCCGCGAGTGCCTCGACTACGGCTCGAAGATCGTCGGCGGGGTGACCCCGGGGCGCAAGGGCCGCGAGGTCCACGGCGTGCCGGTCTTCGACACCGTCGCCCAGGCGGTCGAGCACCACGGCGGCCCGATCGACGGCTCGGTCGTCACCGTCCCCCCCGCCTTCACCAAAGACGCGGTCTTCGAGGCGATCCTCAACGGGATCAAGCTGATCGTCATCGTCACCGAGCGGATCCCGCGCGGTGACGTCGCCCAGATGGTCGAGCTGGCCAACATGGAGGGGGCGCGGATCATCGGCCCGAACTGCCTCGGCCTGATCGTCCCCGAGGTCTGCAAGATGGGCGGCATCGGCGGCCCCGCCAAAGACGCGGCCAAGGCCTACGCCCCCGGCCGGGTCGGCGTGATGAGCCGCTCTGGCGGGATGACCACCGAGATCTCCTCCTCGCTGACCCAGGCCGGCCTCGGCGTCTCCACCGCTGTCTCGATCGGCGGCGACGCGATCATCGGCTCCACCTACGCCGAGCTGATGCCCTACTTCGAGGCCGACGAGCAGACCGAGGCGATCGTCATCTACACCGAGCCCGGCGGCCGCATGGAGGCCCAGCT
>DASTSW010000011.1:0-9730 GCA_035760445.1 Solirubrobacterales bacterium
CTCGGTCGAGAAGATCGGCGCCGTCCCGACCCTCAACGAGGTGCTGCTGCCGGCGATGAAGGAGGTCGGCGACAAATTCGGCGCCGGCGAACTGATCCTGCCCTTCGTCCTGCAGTCGGCGGAAGTGATGAAGCGCGCCGTCGCCCAGTTGGAGAACTACCTCGACCGGATCGACGGCCACACCAAGGGCAAGGTCGTGATCGCGACCGTCTTCGGCGACGTCCACGACATCGGCAAGTCGCTCGTCAACACGATCCTCACCAACAACGGCTACACCGTGATCGACCTCGGCAAGCAGGTCCCGGTCGACACGATCATCGAGGCAGCGGTCGAGAACGAGGCCGACGCGATCGGCCTCTCGGCACTGCTGGTATCGACCTCGAAGCAGATGCCGACCTGCATCGCCGAGCTGCACGAGCGTGGGCTCGACTTCCCGGTGCTGATCGGCGGGGCGGCGATCAACCGCGACTTCGGCCGCCGCACGCTTTACCCGAAGGGGAAAGAATCCGACGAGGTCTACGAGCCGGGCGTCTTCTACTGCAAGGACGCCTTCCAGGGTCTCGACACGATGGATGCGCTGGTCGACGCCGAAGCACATGAGGCGCTGGTCGAGCGGATCCGGGCCGAGGCGCGCCAGCTGCGCGAGAAGCCGGTCGTGGTAGACGACTCGCCGCCGACCACCGACGACAGCGTCCGCTCGGCCGCCCGAACCGACGTGCCGATTCCGGCGCCGCCCTACTGGGGGGTTCGCGATGTCACCATCGACTTCGACGAGGTCTTCCCCTACCTCGACCGCCACGTGCTTTTCAAGCTGCACTGGGGCGGCCGCGGGGTAAAGGGCGAGGCCTGGCGCGAGCTGGTCGAGGGCACCGCCGAGGAGGAGGGCTTCGCCGCCCGGCTGGAGCGGATGTGGCGCGAGCAGGACTACCTTCACCCCCAGGCAAAGCTCGGCTTCTTCCCCTGCAACGCCGACGGCAACGAGCTGGTCGTCTTCGACCCCGAGGACCCCGAGCGGGAGCTGGAGCGACTGGTCTTCCCGCGACAGCCGAAGCACGACCGCATCTGCCTCGCCGACTTCTATCGGCCGCTCGACTCCGGCGAACGTGACGTCGTCGCCCTCCAGGGCGTCACCGTCGGACCCGAGGTGACCGAGCTGATCGAACGGCTCGAGGGCGAAGGCGAGTTCGCCGAGCAGCTCTACGTCCACGGCCTCGGCGTGCAGTCTGCCGAGGGCCTGGCCGAGTGGCTGCACTCAGACATCCGGCGCCAGCTGGCGATCGAGCTCGACCAGGGACGGCGCTACTCCTGGGGCTACCCCGCCTGCCCCGACCAGTCAGAGCACGAGAAGGTCTGGCGCCTCCTCGACCTCGAATCGATCGGGATGACGCTCTCCGGCGGCTACGCGGTGATGCCAGAGCAGTCGACGGTGGCGATCGTCGCCCACCACCCGCAGGCGGTCTATTTCGGCATGAAGTCCGGCTTCATCCCGGCGGAGAAGACGCCGGACGAGCTGATCGCCGGCACCGCCCGCGGCGGCGGGCTGCCGCCGGAGTCCGACCCTGACTCCGGCGACGAGGGCGAGGGAGCCGATTCCCCCGCCCCCGAGCTCAGCCGCTGAACCTGCCCGGAACCTGGGCCGGATGAAGCGCCGGACGCTGCCAGTTGCGACCTTCGTAGGCCTCCTGGAAGCCGGCCCGCCGCAGGTTGCGGCAGACCGCCGACCAGGAAGCGAGGTCGCATTCGCCGACCTCGACGAAGACGGTGTGGCAGCCGGCCTGGTGCGCATCGACCAAGCGGCGATGCAGTAGCGCCGCATTGCAGCCGCGTCCCCGTGCGTGCGCCAGGGTAGTCCCGGCACCAAGCTGGGCCACGCCGTCGACGATCAGCATCGACGCGGTGGACACCGGCACGTCTTCGGGACCGAGGGCAGCGGTGTAGCAATGCCACCCTTCCTGCTGGGGCAGCGAGAAGAACAGCGTCCCCGCCACCAGTGGTATCTCCAGCGCTTCGGCGGCGATCGTGCTCAACCCTTCGCCTTCAGCTTCGTCTTCTCCCAGGTGGTAGACGACGATGTCGGGATCGACGAAGAAGTCAGGCGGCGAACCGTCGCGGACCAGTTTCACCCAGCCCCCGCCCTGCTCGTACCCGCGGTCACCGAGCCAGGCTTCCGCCTCTTCGGCACCGGGCCTGCCGCCGGCCACCGGAATCCGGTAGTCGACTTCGCGAGCCCGCATCCATTCGACCGCTGCGGCTAGGTGGCCGCCCTCGATCGCACCGGGCTCCGCTGCTCCCTGAATTTGCTGCAGAAGAGGCACCTCGGGCAGGTCGCCGAAGGCGGTCGCCTGCACTGGACCGAACCTGTCGACTTCTACCCCTGATTCGGAAATTGCTTCCGGAACTACCGAGTCCCACATGTCGCGCCGGTAGCGCTGCGCGACCCTCTCGAGCACTGCTGAGTCGTATCTCACAGCTCCCTTTCCCCCAGTTCGCGTGAGTGTTTGGCCGAATGCTCGACTCTATGCACATTACTGTGGACGGGTCAAGGAACCTTGTCGATCCGGCTATGAAGAAGTAGGGGGCGACGGGAAGGGGGCCGGCTGCCGCGGATGGAATATGGCGCCGGCCGCTCGCCTCCCGTTTTGAGAGTGCCGGCCTGGGATCGGTGGCGGCACGCCTCCGCGAGCGATCCTAATTGAATACACCAGAGTTTTTTAACGCTTTAGCGAACTTTCTTCCTAAAACACGCCCTCGCGGTTCGCCTGGCTCTGGCGCGCGCGAGGCTTGGGCTCCAGCTGCACGGGGGTAATCGAAAGCGCCTGAACCCGCAGGTCTTTCCAGGTCAATCCCTCGCGGACCAGGGCCGGCAGGCCGAGGGCGACGGCGGTGGCGATCTCCACCGCCTGGAGAATCACTCCATAGGCGAGAGCATCGGCCTTGCTGACACCAAACCCGGTGTGCAGCACGCTGATCACGGCGAGCTGGAAGACACCGATGTTCGACGGCGTGGCCGGCACCACCGCGGTGACGTTGACCGCGAAGAGGACCGCGGCAGCAGCGCCAATTCCAGCCTTTCCATCGAGCCCCAAGGCGTAGAGCAGCGCCCAGCAAGCGGCGAGCTGAATTGCCCAAGCACCCAACTGGGCGGCGGCGGCAGCGGAGCCGTAACGCGGATCCCGGAAGACGACGAGTCCGGCCCGGATCTGGACCAGGGCCCGGTGGACGCTCCCCCCCAACCGAGCCAGCCGGCCGTTGCCGTTGCGCCGCATCAAGAGCGGCGCGATGAGGACGACGACGAGCAGCAGCAGAGGGATCAGGCTGAAGGCGAAGATCTGCTTCGTCCCCGAGTGGAAGAGCGGCGTGGTCGAGACGATGATCACCCCGAGCAGGACGAGGGCGACGATGTTCAGCATCGTTTGGGAAACCAACGTTCCCAACAGCACGGGGAAGGTTTCGCGCATGCGGCCGGTGCGGCGCGCCAGCGTCATCGCTCGGGCCGGCTCCCCCAAGCGGGCGGGCAGCGTCGCCGACATCAGCACCCCGATCATCGTCGCCGAGGTGACGTCGCGCCGGCGCACGGGACGGTTGGGCAGGGCCGCGCGGGCGATCCAGTACCAGGAAGCGGCGCGGAAGAAGAGTGAGGCTGCCATCAGGGCGCAGGCGATCAGGACCCAGGTCAGGTTCGAGCGGACGATGCTCTCGACGACATTGTCGATGCCGATCTTCTGGGCGGCCAGCCAGGTCAGCCCAACCCCAAGGATCCCGGCGACGGCGAGTCCGAGCCGGCGGGCGACGGCGCGGCCCTTGTTGCCCGCCTGGGCGAGCGGCGGGTCGAGCGAGGGCAGGCGCTCGGCGGGGCGCTTGGGGTGCCCGTCGGCCGACCGCAAGCCGGCCCAGTGGGCGACTTTCTCGCCGCCGGTTACCGGCTTCGGCGCCTCGATCGCCCGCTCGTAGACAGCGGTGACCTGATCGGCGACCCGCGGCCAGGCGTAGCGCTGGGCGCTGCGCCGCGCGGCTTCCCCCATCGCCTGCAACCGCTCCGGCTCGTAGTGGACCCGCTGCAGCTCCTCCGCCAGACGCTGGGGATCGCCCGGTGGAACGAGCAAACCGTCGACGCCGTCGCTGACGACGTCGTTGTAGCCGGCGATCGCCGAGGCGATCACGGGCGTGCCGGCGGCGAAGGCCTCGGTCAGGACCATCCCGAAGCTCTCGCCGGAGAGCGAGGGCGCGCAGAGGAGGTCGGCGCGGTGGAGGTCGGCCCAGAGCTCCTCGCGCGAGACGCGACCGCGAATGTCCATCCACTTCAGTAGGTCTGGGTCGGCGACGTAACGGAGGACCTCCTCGCGGTCGGTGCCGATCACGGTCAACCGACAGGGGACGTGCTCGACGAGGGCGTTGAAGGCGGTGAGCAGGATCGGCAGGCCCTTGCGCTCATCAGCGCGGCCGACGAAGAGGATCCGCAGCTCCGACCCTGCCGGTTTCGGCTCGCTCGGGGCGGCGTCGACATCGACGCCGTTGGGGACGATCGTGTACTCGCCGCCGAACCAGCGGCGCCCGGTCCAGGCGGCCGCCTCGGAGACGGCGATCCGGGCCGAGAGCCGGTTGAACACGCGGCGGGCCCCAAGCGCGTTGGCGATGTAGTTCGGCACCGGCTTGGTCGAGTAGGTGTGGAAGGTGCCGACCACCGGATCGTGGGCGCCGAGGGTGGCGTTCCAGCCGACCAGCGGCACCACCGGCTCGTGGACGTGGATCACGTCGAATTCACCGCTGCGAACGAGGCGGCGAGGAGCAACGACACCGCCAGCCGGGAAGGGCGCCAGATTGGAAACGGATCCGTTGGCGCCGAACCCCATGGTGCGGCCCAGCGGAATCAGATAATCGGGCAGCTCCAGCCGTTCGGCCGGCGCCCGGTGCAGGGCTCGGCTGAGCCTCCCGGGCGGGTCGACGGGAGCGAGGACGCGGACATCGTGGCCTCGACCGAGAAACTCCTCGGCGAGGGCCTCAACGTGCCGGTTTACGCCCCCCTGGTAGGACCAGGAATATGGCGAGACGAGACCTATGCGCACGGACGACTAAGGGTAGGGCATGGCGCGGCCGCCCCATGGCAAGCCAACTAGCCGCGATACCGAGCTAGAGCTGGCTCCCGATCGTCCCAGCATGCCGATGACGAGCGTGATTCTCCGCCCACGCGTAGCCGACGAAGACGAGTAGATAGGCCGCGCCGATCTCGAGCAGAAGCGCGCCGGAATCGTTGGCCAGGGTGCCGATCGCGGTTGCCGCCAGGGCACCGAGCAGCCCCGCCCGCAGCGCCGGCGCATCCGCCAGCCAAGCCCGCAGACGGTCGCGCCGCAGGTACGCCAGCAGGGCGAGGCCCAGGACGACGGGCAGGAAGACGAGCAGGACCGGCCGGGCGAAGCTGCGGACCGAGAGCTGCAATCGGCGCTGAGCGACGTCCGCCAGGTCGCCGAACCCGCCGGCGTCGAGGACGGACCGGGTGAGGTGGGCATTGGCGCCGCTGAGCAGGTCGACCAGCGCCAGCAGGGCGAGAACCGCGACCGGGGCAGCAACCGCCGCCGCCGCCACGGGCCACCTGCCGCGACCGGCGATCGCGACCGCGGCCACCGCGGCGCCGACCGGGAAGACGATGGCGGCCCCGACGTCGGCGCCGAATCGCCCGGCGGCGAAGACGAAGGCCGCGACAAGCCCCGAGACGACGAAGGCGATCGCAGCGGAGCGTCGTGGCGCCAGCGCCGCAAACCCGGCCAACCCGGCTCCGGTCCCGGCGACCACCAGCACCGCGAGCAGCGCCTCGAGCTCGTTGCCGATCCCGTAGAAGCGGACCCCGAGCCCGGGGTTCGGCCCGAGCAAGGAAAGCGAGGTGAGGGGCGAACCGGCGATGACGTCGACCGCGTAAGCGAGCACGGTCACCGCCGAGGCCACTGCCAGAGCTCGATAGCCGGGCTGCAGCGCCAGCGTCAACGCCGCCAGCGCCGGCGCTCCGAGGCCCACCAACAGCGCTTCGGACACCTGCCCGGGTTCAAGCGCGGCCCCGAGAAGGAGCAGCAGAGGCAAATAAACAATGCTCAGCGCCAGGACGGGGACGACCCGCCGCGCCAGGGCCACGCCGCCGATCAGGGCAGCACCGAGCGTAAGCAGCAACCAGGCGGCGATCGGCAGCCCGATCACCGGCCCCCGCCGCGAGGAGATCACTTCCATCCGCGCGCCCAGCGTTTCGATCTCTGCAGGGTCGACCGCCCCCTCACTGCGGATCGGCTGGCCCGACATCTCGGACGGAATTCCGATCCCGAAGTGACTGAGGATGGTTGGGGCCACGTCGGTGGAGAGGACGTACCCGTCCATCCGGGTGCTGTCGGAGGTGAGGTTGCCGTCGAACTCGCGGCCAGCGATCCCGATCGGCAACGGCGCGTCCGACTTACCCGTGGGTCGCGCAATCGCGATCGTCAGCGCATTTGACTGGCGGGACAATCGCTGCAACGAGGTTTGCCGGACCTCCAGGCGAGCCCCTGGTTCCGCATTGCCCAAGGTCGTCATGAGCAGCCCGGGGACGATGTCGGCCGGGGCCGATTCGGCCCGTTCGACCACTTCGCGCCACCACCGACCGGCATCGCCCCGGTGCTCCGGAAGCGGCCGGTCGTAGAGCGAGCTGAAAACGCGGTTGCCCTGACCGATGTCGAGGTAGGTCTGCTCGGCTGGGACGGTCCCCAGGCCGGCGCTCATGATTCCAGGCGAGAACCCCGCCTCCGCCAGCTGATCAACAGTCGTCGTGCTTGGCAGCCAGGCCAGCACCACACGCCGGCTTTCGGTCGCCCCAGCCGCGGGGGCGGCAAGGATCAGGGCGAGCGCTATCGTGGCCCCGATGGCCGATCGCACCTTCGCCAAGTTCAGCTTCTTCAAGATCGATCCAGCCTGGCGTCGTCGGGACCCGGAGCTGCGCGCGGCCGACAAGCAGGAGTTCCTCGCCGCCTGCGAGGACTTCGCGGTTGACCGCTCGCTGCGCGCCTACTCAACCATAGGAACGCGGGGCGACGTCGACCTGGTCCTGCTCACCCAGAGCCCGAACCTGAACGACATCCACACTTTCCACGTCGTCCTCGGTCAGAGCGGGCTGGCGAAATGGACCACCACCCCCCACTCCTTCCTCTCGATGACCAAACGCTCGCCCTACTCCGAGGAGCAGGCGCGGCCCGAGATCTGCACCACCGAGCGCAAGTACCTCTTCCTCTATCCGATGGTCAAGCAGCGGCGCTGGTACGGGCTGCCGCCGGAGGAGCGCGGCCGGATCATGAAAAGCCACATCGAAGTCGGCCGCCGCTATCCCGAGATCACGATCAACACGACCTACTCCTACGGGATCGACGACCAGGAGTTCGTCGTCTGCTTCGAGGGCGACGACCCGGGTGAATTCCTCGACCTCGTCAACGAGCTGCGGCCGACGGAGTCGAGCGAGTACACCGAGCGCGAGACGCCGATCTTCACCTGCGTGGCGATGTCGGTGGGCAAGGCGCTCGACGCCCTCGACGGCACCCCGAGCGCGGTCGGCGCCAGCGCCCCGGCGCTCGGCTGACGCACCGACTTCCCTATTCTTTCGCGCTCCCATGAGCAAGATCGGAACTGAAGAGACCCCACTTCGTGTCGCCATCGTCGGCGCCGGCCCGTCCGGCTTCTACGCCGCCGAGCACATCCTCAAAGACGGTGACCTGCACGCCCAGGTCGACCTGTTCGACCGCCTGCCGACCCCCTTCGGGCTGGTCCGCGGCGGCGTCGCCCCCGACCACCCGAAGATCAAGTCGGTAATCCGCGTCTACGAAAAAACCGCGGCCCGCGAGGGCTTCCGCTTCTTCGGCAACGTCAAGATCGGCCAGGACATCGAGGTCGAGGAGCTGGAGAAGCTCTACCACGCGATCGTCTTCACGGTCGGCTGCGAGACCGACCGCCAGCTCGGGATTCCCGGCGAGGACCTGCCCGGCAGCCACGCCGCCACCGCCTTCGTCGGCTGGTACAACGCCCACCCCGACTACGCCGATCGCGATTTCGACCTCTCCTGCGAGCGCGCCGTGGTGATCGGCAACGGCAACGTGGCGATGGACGTCGCCCGGATGCTGGCCCTGACCGACCACGAGCTGCGCCAGACCGACACCGCCGACCACGCGATCGAGGCACTCGACCGCAAGCAGATCCGCGAGATCGTCGTCCTCGGGCGGCGCGGACCGGCCCAGGCCGCCTTCACCAACCCGGAGATCAAGGAGCTCGGGGAGATGGAGGATGCCGACGTCGTCGTCGACCCCAAGGAGGTCGAGCTCGACCCCACCAGCCGCGCCTTCGTCGACTCCGACGAAGCCGACAAGACGACCAAAGTCAACGTCCAGACTCTTGAAGAGTTCTCGCAGCGCCAGCCCGAGGGCAAGCACCAGCGCATCGTCCTCCGCTTCCTTGCCTCGCCGGTGGAGATCAAAGGCGACGGCAAGGTCGAATCGATCGTCGTCGGCCGCAACGAGCTGGTCGAGGAAGGCGGCGCCCTGCGCGCCAGGGACACCGGCGAGCGCGAAGAGCTCGAGTGCGGCCTGGTCCTGCGCTCGGTCGGCTACACGGGCATCCCGATCGAGGGCGTCCCCTTCGACGAGAGCCGCGGCCTGATCCTCAACGAGGGCGGCCGCATCCTCGACTCGCACGACGCCGGTCACAAGGTCGGCCACTACACCGCCGGCTGGATCAAGCGCGGCCCCTCGGGCGTGATCGGAACCAACAAGAAAGACGCGCTGGAGACGGTTCAGCACCTCCTCGCCGATGTCGAGGCGCAGACGCTGCTGAGCCCGGAGAACCCGGACCCGGTGGCGGTCGAGGACCTGCTGCGCGAGAAGGGCACCCGCTACATCAGCTTCGAGGACTGGCAGGCGATCGACCAGGCCGAGGTCGGCCGCGGCGAGCCGCACGGCCGGCCGCGGGTCAAGTTCGTCCGCGTCGAGGAGATGCTCGACACCGTCGGCGAGCGCCTCGCCGGCTAGCCGTGGCCGCCGACCTGGACGAGCTGCAAGGGATGATCGAGGCGGCCCTGCCGGGCGCCGCGGTCGAGGTGATCGACGAAACCGGCACCGGCGACCACCTGCGCGCCACGGTCAGCGCCCCGCAGTTCGAGGGGCTCTCGCGGATCGACCAGCACCGCCTGGTCAAGGCCGCGGTCAAGGAGCGCTTCGACGACGGCACGATCCACGCGCTGTCGGTGAAGACCAGCGTTTCAAGCTAGTCGCATTCTCGGCGACAAAAAGTTACACTTTTGTGTCCCGCACGTAGGGATTTTCCTTCTACGCTGGAGACATGGAGGCCATGAGATCCACCTGGACCGATGCGCGACTCGACGACCTGAACGATCGGGTCAGCGAGCTGAGCGGTCGAATTGACGAAAACAACGGTCGCATCGAGAGCCTCCAGCACACCATCATGATCGTCGGGGGCGGCATCTTCGCGGCCTTCGTGGCAGTCCTGGCCGCCATCATCGGCCTTATCGCGACGCAGCTCTGAGGCGGCGGGCCCCCCTCACTACAATGCCCCCATGGCCGACCCAGAGTTGAAGTCCAAAATCGAAGAGCTGATCGCCGCCAACCCGGTCCTGCTGTTCATGAAAGGGACCCCCGACATGCCGCGCTGCGGCTTCTCGATGCGGGTCGTGCAGGTGCTCGACCAGGTCGACGTCGACTACGGCGCGATCGACGTCCTC
>DASTSW010000012.1:0-21843 GCA_035760445.1 Solirubrobacterales bacterium
GACGCCGTAGAGGACGTCGGCGGCGTCCATCGTCCGTTTCTGGTGGGTGACGATGACGAACTGGGCGCGGTCGGAGAAGCGGCGGATCAGCTGCAGGAAGCGGTCGATGTTGGCGTCGTCGAGGGCGGCCTCGACCTCGTCCAGGATGTAGAAGGGGCACGGGCGGGCGAGGAAGACGGCGAAGACGAAGGCCAGCGCGACCAGCGACTTCTCGCCGCCGGAGAGCAGTTGCAGTTTCCGCGTCGACTTGCCGGCCGGGGTGACCTCGATCTCGACCCCGAGCTCCTCGCGCTCTTCTTCCTCCTCCTCGGGCTCCGGCTCGGCGTCGCTCGGCGCCTCCTGCTCGCCCGCAGGTCGCTCCTCGTCGCGCACCGGCCGCAGGCTGACCCGGCGCAACCGGCCGCGCCCGCCCGGGAAGAGGTGCTCGACCATCTCCTCGAAGTTCTTCGCGGTCGCCTCGAAGGTCTCCTCGAAGGCGCGCTCGATCTCGGCGTCGATGTCGCGGATCAGCGACTCCAGCTCCCGCATCGAGCGCTCGATGTCCTCGCGCTGCACCTGCAGCTGCTCGACGTGCTCGCGGGCTTCGTCGTACTCCTGCTCGGCTAGCGGGTTGACCGGACCGATCTGGGCCCGGCGCCGCTCCAGCCGCTCCAGCTTGCGGTCGATCTCCGCCCGTGCCTCCTCGCTCAGGGCCTCCGCGGCCGGCGGGATCTCCTCGCCGAGCCGCTCGGCGATCGAGGCCAACTCGCGCTCGGCCTCGGACCGGCGGTCGCCGAGGTGCGCGGCCTCGACCTCGGCCCGGGTCAGCTCGTCGGAGGTCTCCTTCATCTGCGCCTGCAGCTCGAACTCCTGTTGCGAACAGGAGCGCAGCTCTTCGGCGATCGCGTCGCCGTCGTCCTCGCCGCCGACGACCTTGCGCTCGATCGTGTCGACCCGGCCGCGGATCGCCGCCCCGGCGGCCTCGGCCGCTTCGCGGGCGGAGCGGACGTCGTCGAGCAGCGCCTCACCGGCGGCGACCCGGGCGCGCAGCGCCTCGCGGTGGCGCTCGCCGAGCAGGCCCTCGGCCCGGCGGGCATGACGGGAAGCTCGCTCGGCGCCGGCGCGAACGTCGCCCAGCGCCGCCTCGCGCGCCGCCTCGGCGGCGTCATTGGAGCCAGCGACCTCGAGTCCCTCGGTCGCCGTGCGCAGACCGGCGCCGATCTCGCCCAGCTCCTCCTCCAGTTTCTTCGCCCGCTCGCCGGGAGCAGCGCCGTCGCCGACGTCGAGGGTCAGCGGGCCGAGTTCGGCGCGCAGCCGCTCCAGCGCTGCCTCCAGCTCGGTCTCGCGGCTGGAAAGGCTGTTGACGCGAACCGCGACCTTCTCCTGCTCGCCGCGCAGCTTGGTAAGGAGGCCCCAGGCTTGGGTCCGCTCGCGATCGCGGGCGGCGAAGCGCTCCTCGGCCGCGGCGCGTCGTTTCGCCACCTCGGAAAGCTTCTCCTCCAGCTCCTGGCGCAGCCCCCGGGCCTTGGTCGCGGCTTTTTCCGCCGCCGCCGCCCGGTCGGCGCCGAAGCGCAGCTCCTCGGAGACGATCTGCGCCCGCAGCCCCAGCTCCTCGCGCTCGATCCGCGCCCCCAGCTCGGCCGCCTGGGCCTGGCGCTTCAGCGGTCGCAGCCGCGCCCGCGCCTCGCGCTCGACATCGAGCGCCCGGTCGAGGTTGTCGCGCGCCGAGCGCAGCTTCAGCTCAGCCCGGCGCCGTCGTTTGCGGTGCTTGCCGAGGCCGGCGGCCTCCTCGACCAGTAGCCGGCGCTCCCGCGGCTTGGAGTGGACGATCGTCTCGACCCGGCCCTGGCTGATCACCGAGTGCATCTCGCGGCCGAGGTTGGTGTCGGAGAGGACGTCGGTGACGTCGGCGAGCCGGCAGCGGGCGCCGTTCAGCCGGTAACCGCTGTCGCCGGAGCGGTCGAGGCGGCGCTCGATCGCCACCTCGGAGAACTCGGTCGCGGCGCGCCCCTCGGAGTTGTCGATCGTCACCTCGACCTCGGCGGCGCGGCGCTGGCCGACTCCCTTGCCGCCGGCGGAGATCACGTCCTGCATCGAGGCGCCGCGAATCGCACCCGGGCTCTGCTCGCCGAGCGCCCAGAGGACGGCGTCGGTGATGTTGCTCTTGCCCGAGCCGTTGGGGCCGACGATCACGCTCACCCCGGGGGAGAACTCCAGGGTCGTCCGCTCCGGGAAGGACTTGAAGCCCTTCATCGAGATCGACTTCAGATACACGCGCGCGCTCCTCGCATCCCCTCAAGGCTCCCGGTCGCACCGGACGCAACGGCTGCTCGATTAACCCCCAAGATGCGCCAAAGCCTCCTCGGCGGCGATCTGCTCGGCCGCCTTCTTGCTCCGCCCTTTTCCCGTCCCGACGCGCTCGGTGTCGACGATCGCGGCCACCTCGAAGGTTCGCCGGTGCGGAGGGCCCGTCGCCGCGATCACCTCGTAGGTTACGCGCGCCCCGCGCTGGGCCAAAAGCTCCTGCAAAGCGGACTTGAAGTCGATCCGCGTCTCGGCTGCCAGCTCGATCCGCGGCGCGAAGGCCTCGGCCACCGCCGCGGCGGTGCACTCGAAGCCGAAGGCGAGGTAGCAGGCGCCGATCAGCGCCTCGGTCGCCTCGGGCAGCGGCCGGCCGCCTTCGAGCAGGACCGAAGCTGGGATCGCCGCGACCATTTCCTCCGGCTCGGTCCCGCGCAGCATCGACGGCACCCCGAGCTGGGCCCCGACCTCGGCGCAGGAGACGCCGCTGACCGCCTGGTTGTGGACCTTGGTGAGGCCGCCCGCCGCCAGCTTGGGGTAGGTCTCGTGGACGCGGGTGGCGACGGCGAGGCCGAGCACGCTGTCGCCGAGGAAGGCGAGGCGCTCGAAGGAGTCGACCCGGCGCTCGGTCCAGGAGGAGTGGGTCAGCGCCTGCCCGCGCAGGCCCTCGGGCAGCTCGTCGATCAGCGCTCTCAGCGCGGCAATCGGCGAGTCGGAGTCTGGCGTCAAACCTCAGGCCGGCGCGTGCTCGAGCACGAAACCGACCGCGTCGCCGACCGTCTTGATGTGGGTGGCCTGCTCCTCGCTGACGGTTACCCCGTAGCGGTCCTCCATCTCCATCACCAGCTCGTAGAGATCGAGCGAATCGGCGTCGAGGTCCTCCTTGAAGCGGGTCCCCTCGTCGATCTTCTCGATGTCGACCTCGAGCTCCTCGGCGAGGTGCTCGCGGACCAGGGTGAGGACTTCGTCGCGAGTCATTGCTTTGCGTTGTTTATCAAGGCGGCCGTACGGCCAACCGCATCGACCTCGGCGCAGCGGGCGGCGAGGCGGATCGCGTTGGCGATCCCCTCCGCCCCGGAGCTGCCGTGGCCGACGACGGCGACGGCGCGCAGGCCGAGCAGGATCGCGCCGCCGGTGGTGTCGGGGTGCAGCTCGCGGCGCAGGCCGTTCAGCGCCGGTTTCAGCAGCAGACCACCAGCCGCGGCCATCGGGTTGGAGCGGGCGGCGTCGCCCACCGCGCCGGCAACCGTTTTCGCCGTCCCCTCCAGCAGCTTCAGGGAGACGTTGCCGGTGAAGCCGTCGGTGACGACGACGTCGGTCCTTGCCGCGGGGAGATCGCGGCCCTCGACGTTGCCGGCGAAGTTGATCCCGGGCGCCTCGCTCAGCAGCTGGTGGGCCTCGACCACCTCCTCGCGCCCCTTGCCCGACTCCTCGCCGACGGTCAGCAGCCCGACCGAGGGATCTTCGACGTCCAGCACCGCGGCACTGAAGGCGGCGCCGAGGAAGGCGAACTGGACCAGGTGCTGGGCACGGACCTCGACGTTGGCGCCGACGTCGAGGAAGAGGACCGGTTTGCCGGGGACCGGGAGCTGGACCGCCAGCGCCGGCCGTTTCACGCCCTTGAGGCGGCGCAGGCCGAAGGTGGCAGCGGCCATCGTCGCCCCGGTCGAGCCGCAGCTGACCATCGCCGCCGAGCCGCCCTCGCTGACGTCGCGGGCGGCGCGGACGACCGAGGCCTCCTTCTTGGTGCGGACGGCCGGCACCGGTTCCTCCTCGTTGCCGATGTGGTCGGCGGTCTGAACGACCTCGATCCCCTCGACGCCATCGAGGCCGAGCGCGCGCTGCGGGCCGAAGACGCGGACGCCGATGCCGTCGGCGGCGACCAGACGCGCGCCCTCGGCGAGGACCTCGAAACCCTGCTCCGCTCCGTAGCCGTCGAGGGCGACCGTGACCGCGCGCCGGCGGGCCACCGCTAAGCGGAGTCGGCGCTGTCTACGGTCGGATCTTTGATCCGGTGCGAGACGACCTCGCGGCCGGCGTAGGTGCCGCAGGTCGGGCAGACGCGATGCGGAAGCCGCGGGCTGTGGCAGCGCGGGCAGCTGTTGATAGTCGCCTTGCCAGCCGTGTGCTGGGCGCGGCGCTTGTCGCGGCGAGCGCTGGAAGTTCGCTTCTTGGGGACGGCCATCGGTCGCGGGATGGTAGCCCACTCGCCCCCACTGTCGCTTTTGTCCCGCATAGGGAGACAAAAGCGACACTCAAGCGTCAGCGCGACGACTCCACTCTTCACTGATCCGTCGAACCACCTCAACGTAGGTGCTCACGATGGTCGCCGGCGAAATTCGCGATCCATGGAATCCCACCCAGGTCTTGATCACCTCGTCGGTGACTTCTTTCATCCGAGGCCAATCGTCACAGCCGAGACGGTCTAGCTCGCCGCTGAGCCCCGCCTCCTCGATCGCCTCCGTCATAAGTGGCCCAAGCCTGGCAAATCGCGACTCGCGCTTCGTCATCCAGCCCAGCATGTAGCTGGGATCGCCTACATCCGGTGCATCGTGATGGCATTCACTGCAGAGAAGAACCAGGTTCTCGGGAGAATCAGCACCACCGAGCATCCGAGGAACCAGATGGCATCGTTCCAGCCTCGACTGATTCCAGAGGCTCCATAGCTGCCCTTCTGGCCAATTGCCTGGCTCTCCACAGGCGAAGCAATGCGGCTCGCCAAAATCCATAAGGGCGGGGTTGTTGGGATAGCGCAATGGCCCCTCCTCGGTGCCTAACCAGTACTCGGCGATCTTCGCCCGCGAGGTTTTGACGCCCATGCCAGCTCTTAATAGCTGGCGCGTATGACGGCGAGGTCTTCGGCCTCCCAGGCGACCTCTCCGCCGGACCACTCGGCGAGATCGGCGGCCGTCTCGGGGAAGTCATATGAGGGGTCGATCGGGGTTATTTCGGTGTCGGCTTTGACCACGTCGCCGATCACGAAGGAGCGGGCCTGTTCGCGCACCTGGCGGAAGAGGTTCTTCTTCAGGTCGCTGGTCAGGTGGTGGATCGAGAGGACGCCGATCACCAAGTCCCAGGGGCCCTCCGGCAGCGGGTCCTCGATCCGCGCCAGTTGCACGTCGTCGTAGTTCTCGCGGGCGCGGAAGACCATGTCGGCGCTGGAGTCGAGGCCGATCACCCAGCAGTCCGGGTAGGCCTCGATCAGCCGCCGGGTCGTCTCCCCCGTCCCCATCCCCAGCTCGAGGACGCGCTCGGGCGCGAAGGGGATCGCGGCGATTGCCTGCTCCTGCAGTTCGTCGTAGCGCGGGACCTCGGAGCGGATCAGCTCCGAGTAGGTGTCTGGTTTCCAGTGGAATTGGCCCATTCCGTAACCTCGTCGGGAGCATGCCACAAGCGCCGCAGACGATCATCGACCTCTCCCGCCTGACGCTCGCCCACGGTGAGGGCAAGCGACTGGAAGTTCCGGTGGCGCTGGAGCCCTTCGAGCTCGCCGGCCAGACCTACAAGCCCGAGCCCTGGGCTCCGATGGTGCGGCTCGAGGTCTCCCGTCCCAGCAACGGCTTCGCCTTCCGGCTCGAGTTCCCCGTCCACCTGAAGGGACCGTGCATGCGCTGCTTGGAGCCGGCCAGCCTCGACCTAGAGGTCGAGGCCCGCGAGATCGACCAAGCCGGAACCGACGACCCCGAATTGCGCAGCCCCTACGTCGATGAAGACGAGCTCGACATCGGCCGCTGGGCCCACGACGCGACGATCCTCGCCCTCCCCACCCGGATCCTCTGCCGGACCGACTGTGCCGGCCTCTGCCCGATCTGCGGCGAGAGCCTCAACGACAACCCGCACGAGCACGAGGCACCAAAGGACGACCGCTGGGCGGCACTGAAAGACCTGAAACTGGAGTAGCCGGGACGGCGTCGCGACGCTCCCGAGTTTGACCACACCCTGGTGGGGTGAATATCGGCTGCGAGGTCCAAGGGGGGAGAGTTTGGCCCG
Organism: Solirubrobacterales bacterium; assembly: GCA_035760445.1. Lineage (GTDB taxonomy): Bacteria > Actinomycetota > Thermoleophilia > Solirubrobacterales > 70-9 > VAYN01. The sequence goes on from DASTSW010000012.1 coordinate 6,271, forward strand.
CCCAGCCCTCGAATCGGCCGGCTATCGCGTCATCCACATCACCGAAGCGGAATTCGAAGAGGAACCCGACCGGATCGCCGAGCTCCTCCGCCGAGAACTAATCAATGCGGGGTGGGACCCGAATTAGCGCGAGACCGGGGAGGTCGATGACCAAGCGTCACTCGGCCTCATCCGGGCCGCGGTAATTCGAGTCGCGGCCCGCCCTAGGGCTGCTGGTCCAGCTCGGGCTGCGGCTGATCCTCCTCGCGGCCGGCGAGCCGGTCGCGGCCGCGCTGGACGGCGGCGAGGAACTTCTGCAGGTTCACTTCGAGGGTGTTGAGGATCTCGTCGGCGTAGTCCTCGGCGCCGAGGCGGATTTCACGCTCGCGGGTGCGGGCGTCCTCGACGATCTCGTCGGCGGCGCGCTCGGCCTGCTTGGTGACCTCCTCGTCGGAGATCAGGCGGGCCTGCTGCTCGCGAGCCTCGCGGACGATCCGCTCCGCCTCGCGTTTGGCCTCGGCCAGCATCTCCTGGCGCTCCTTGACGATCCACCGCGCCTGCTTGATCTCCTCCGGAATCGTGGCACGCATCTGGTCCAGGAGGTCGTAGATCTCCTCCCGGTCCACGCGCACCTGATCCGTCAGAGGGACGGGGCGGGCGTTGTGAACGACGTCGTCGAGCTTGTCTATGAGGACCAGAACGTCCATGCGAAGAGTCGTAAGCCTACGTGTATGCGGGGATTTTGGTGAGCAAGCGGTTCAACGAGCCATTTTTTGCAAGCAGCCGCCCAAACCAGTGGACGAGATGTGCACAGCCTACCTGTCGCCCAGGCGGTCGCCCAGGGCGGCGGCGACGGCGGGTGGGACGAGGTCGGAAACGTTGCCACCGAAGGTCGCCATCTCCTTGACGCCGGTGGACGAGAGGAAGCTGTAGTGGGGCGAGGCGATCACGTAGATGCTCTCGATCCCGGGGTCGAGCTTGCGGTTCAACTGCGCCATCTCGAACTCGTACTCGAAGTCGGAGATCGCCCGCAGCCCCTTGACGATCGCCTTGGCGTCGTTGTCGCGGGCGAACTCGACCAGGAGGTTGGCGAAGATCTGCACCTCGACGTTGGGCAGCTCGGCAGTGGCCTCTTCGATGAACGCCTTGCGCTCTTCGGCGGTGAAGAGGGTCTTCGCCTTGCGGACCGGGTTGTTGACGACTCCGACGACGACCCGATCGAACACGTTGGAGGTCCTGGTGATGATGTCGATGTGGCCGTTGGTGACCGGGTCGTAGCTGCCCGGGCAGACGACCGTCCCGTTCTTCTCGCTCACGAGAGCTCTCCGTAGACGGTGACGTCGGCGGCGCCGTAGCGGCGCTGGCGCAGCGGCTCCAGCGAATCGAGCTGCAGCGGCCGGCGCGCACCGCTCTCGATCACGGCGCGACCGCCCTCGGCGAGCAGGTGCGGCAGGTGGGTGTTGAGGTCCTGGGCCACGCGGTCGGCGAGTCTATAAGGGGCATCGACGAAGACGAGATCGAACTTTCCCGCTGCGGAGGAGGTTGAAACTTGCTCTAGCCAGCGGCCGGCGTCAGCGCGGACCAGTTCGGCCTTCCCTGCCAGACCTAGACGCTGGATGTTGCCGAGCGCCGGTCGGGTGTCGCGATCGACCAGCACGGCGCTGGCGGCGCCGCGCGAGAGCGCCTCGATCGCCAGCGCCCCGGTGCCGCAATAGAGGTCGACGACGGCGGCGCCGTCGACCCGGTCGCCGAGGATCGAGAAGATCGCCTCGCGGACGCGGTCGGAGGTCGGGCGGACCTTCCAGCCGCGCGGCGCGACCAGGCGCTGGCCCTTGAGGTCTCCGGCAATCACTCTCATAGAGAGCTCTTCATAGGGGAATCGGGTCGGCGGCGCCGGTGCCGAAGCGGCGATGGGCGGCGTCGAGCAGCGGGCCGAGAGCGGGGTCGGAGAGGGAGCCGTGGCGCTTCAGCAGCGCCTGCACCTCGCGCTGGGCTTCGAGCAGGACCGGCCCGTCGTCCGGAAGCTTGGCGACGGCGAAGCGCGGCAGGCCGGACTGGCGGGTGCCGAGGATCTCGCCTTCGCCGCGCAGTTCGAGGTCGACCTCGGCGAGCTCGAAGCCGTCGCGGGTACCGACCACGGCCGCCAGTCGCTTGCGCGCCATCTCCCCCGCCTCTTCGGCGAACAGCAAGCACTGGCTCGGGTGCTCGCCGCGCCCGACCCGGCCGCGCAGCTGGTGCAGCTGGGAGACGCCGAAGCGCTCAGCCCCCTCGATCACCATCACCGTCGCGTTGGCGACGTCGATCCCGACCTCGATCACCGTGGTCGAAACGAGCACGTCGGTCTCGTGCGCGGCGAAGGCCCGCATCGCCTCCGCCTTCTCGGCCGAGGCCATCTGCCCGTGCAGGAGGCCGACGTGGAAATCGCGCAGCTCGCCCGCCCGCAGCCGCTCCGCCTCGACCTCGGCTGCTTTGCCGGGCTGTTTCTCGGACTCGGTGACGAGCGGGCAGACGACGAAGGCCTGGCGCCCCTCGCGCAGGCGGCGGCGGAGGAACTCGAAGGCTTCGCCGCGCTGGTGCTCCTCGACCAGCTGGGTCATCACCGGCTGGCGGCCGGCGGGCAGCTCGTGCAGCGCGGTCGTGTCGAGGTCGCCGTAGGCGGTGAGCGAGAGGGTGCGCGGGATCGGCGTCGCGGTCATGTGGAGGACGTGGGGCGCCATCCCCTCCACCCCCTTCTCGTCCAGGGCCCGGCGCTGGCTGACGCCGAAGCGGTGCTGCTCGTCGACCACGCAGAGGCCGAGGCGGGCGAACTTCACGGTCGGCTCGATCAGCGCGTGCGTCCCAACCAGGAGGCCGAGCTCGCCGCTGGCTAGGCGATCGAGGGTTTCGCGGCGGCGCGCTGCCTGGGTCGAGCCGGTCAGCAGCGCGAACGGGGTCGCCTCTTCGGCCAGCAGCTTGCCGAGGGTGATCGCGTGCTGCTCGGCGAGCGTCTCGGTCGGCGCCATCAGCACCGCCTGGTGGCCGGCTTCCAGCGCCCGCAGCATCGAGTAGACGGCGACGACGGTCTTGCCCGAGCCGACCTCGCCCATCAGCAGGCGCTGCATCGGCTCGCCGGAGTCGAGGTCGGTCTCGATCGCGTCGAAGGCCTCGAGCTGGTCGGCGGTCGGCTCGAAGGGAAGCGATTCGAGCCAGCGGGAGACGAGGTCGCCGGGCTTGCCGAAGCGCGGCGCCGGGCGCGCGGTGCGGTGGGTTCGCTTGCGGGTGGCGAGCAGGGCCTGGTGGAGGAAGAGCTCTTCGAAGGCGAGGCGCTCGTAGGCGGGTTCGAGTTCTTCGGTCGACTCGGGGAACTGGACGACCTTCAAGGCGTCGGCTACTCCGGCGAGGTTGCGGCGGGCGCGAAGTTCGGACGGGAGACCCTCGAGGGCGTTCGGGGTCAGCGCGATCGCCTGCTCTACCCAATCGCGGATCTGCTGGCGGCGGAGGTTCTCGGTTGATGCATGGATCGGGACCAAGCCCTCGGGGGATGCCTCTCCCGCCTCGGGAGCGCCCGAGGTCAGCTCCCATTCGCTGACGGCGAAGCCTTTGTCGGAGCGTTTGCCCGTGATCAGCAGAGCGGTCCCAGGCACCAGCTTCGCCGCGACCCAGGGTTGGTTGAACCAGGTAGCTCTTACGTGGCCGGTTTCGTCGCCGACTTTGACGCTGACCATGCGGAGGCGGCCGCGGCGGAAGGGGCGGGGTTGGCTGCCCTGGACTTCGACCTGGACCGTGGCGGTCTCGCCGGGTTGGACCTCTCCCAGTTGGCGGATACTCAGGTCCCGGTGGCGACGGGGCACGTGGTAGAGCAGGTCGCCGACGGTTCGCAGTCCCGCCGCGGCCGCGGCTTCGGCGGTTTTCGGGCCGACCCCCTTCAGGGCGCTGAGGCCGACCTCGAGGACGCTGGGCCGGGGCCAGTGGACCGGCGCCGCCAGCAGCTCGCCGCGGCCGAGCTCGCGCTGGCCGGCGAACGACCGCACTACTGCGCGGCCAGCAGCCACCACCAGCTCGGCTGTCCCCCCTCGTGGGTCTCGATCTCGACCCCGTCGGGCACGTGCGTGTCGATCTCCTCGAGCGCGATCGGCGCCCCCTCGCCGGCGATCACGGTGACGATCTCCGCCCCCGCGGCGAGGTGCTGCAGGGTCTTGGTCAGGGTCGAGCCAGCCCCGCCCCAGGCGACGATCTCGCCGGCGGCGAAGCCGACCGCGTCGCCCTGCTTGAAGCGGCCCTGGGCGTCGTCGCGCGCCGCCGGGGCGATGCCGCCGGTGGCGACTCCCTCCAGCGCCTCCCCCAGCTGCTCGGCGTTCTCGGCCAGCGTCGCTTCGGGGTCGAGCTCGACCAGGGCCAGCAGGCTCGCCTGCTGCGACTTCGCCGGCACCACCCGCGCCGGCTTGTCGGAGAGCTCGCAGGCGCGCTCGGCGGCCATGATCACGTTCGAGGAGCTGGGCAGGACGATCACTTCCTCGCTGGCGACGCTATGGATCCCGGCGAGCAGCTCGTAGGTCGAGGGGTTGAGCGTCTCGCCGCCGGGGACGACGAGGGCGCCGAGGTCGCCGAAGAGGCGCAGCATCCCCTCGCCGGCGGCGACCGCGACGACCCCGGTGCGGCCGGCGGCGAGGCGGGCGTCGCGCTCGGCCATCTGCTCGCGCATGTCGGCGACGTCGAGGTTGGTCACCTCGCCGACCCCGTCGAAGACCGCGACCGCGGCCTCGGGCTCGTCGGTGTGGACGTGGACCTTGAGGGTGACGTCGTCGCCGACGACCAGGACCGAGTCGCCGAGCTTCTCCAGCCGCGGCAGGTACTCGCGGTTGCCGAGCCCGCGGCCGGAGACGATGAAGTTGGTGCAGTAGCGGTAGCGGCTGTCCTCGTGGTGCGGCAGGCTGCGGCGCGGCGGCTCGTGGTGCGGGACCTCGGGCAGATCGCCGTCGCCGCGGAGCGCCGCGACGACGCCGGCGAGGATCAGGACCAGGCCGTGGCCGCCGGCGTCGACGACGCCGGACTCGCGCAAGACCTCGAGCTGCTCGGGGGTGCGGGCGACGGCCCGCTCGCCGTCCTGGATCGCCCGTTCGAGGACCTCGGCGAGGACCGCGTCCTGCTCGGCTTCGCCGGCGTCGGGGCCGAGCCGCTGCTTCTCCTTCTCCAGGTGGGCGAGCTGGCGCGCGAGCGAGTGGGCCATCTCGCGGAAGACGGTCAGCATCGTCCCCTCGGCCGGCTCGCGGACCGAGTCGTAGGCGGCGTCGGCGGCGCGGGCGAAGGCGGCGGCGACCAGGGTCGGGTCGATCAGCTCCCCCGGGCGGCTGGCGAGCTCCTCGGCGGCGCCGCGGACGATCTGGCTGAGAATCACGCCGGAGTTACCGCGGGCGCCCATCAGCGCCGCCCGGGCCAGCGCCTGGACCAGCTCGGTGCGGCCGACCTCGTCGACTTCCTGACCGTCGAGGCGGTCGAGCTCTTCCATCACCGCCCGCATCGTCATCGCCATGTTGTCGCCGGTGTCGCCGTCGGCGACCGGGAAGACGTTGAGGTCGTTGACCTCCTGGCGGCGGGCCTCCAGAGAGGCATAGGCAGAGCTGACGACCCGGCGAAAGCGGGCGATCTGAGGTTCAGGCATCCAAGGGGAATCTAGTCCTCTGCCGCGACGTGACGGTGGACACATCCCGCCGCCTGAGGCATTGGTACGGTGCGCGACCCAATGAGACGTTTTGCCACCTGGACCACCGGCCACCGCAAGACGGTGATCATCGGTTGGATCGTCGCCCTGATCGGCTTCGGAATGATCGCCGGCTCGGTCGGCTCCGACTTCACCGAAGAATTCAGCCTGCCGAGCTCCGACTCGAAGGACGCCCTCGACCTGCTCGAAAACCGCTTCCCCGCCCAGGCGGGCGACTCGGTGCAGATCGTCTACAAGGCGGAATCAGGGGTCGAGTCGCCGGCGGTGAAGCGTGAGATGGAGGCGGTCTTCACCAAGGTCGAAGGCTTTCCCCACGTCAGCGAAGTCGCCAGCCCCTACGAAAAGGGCGGCGCCGGCGCGGTCAGCGACGACGGCGAAATCGCCTACGCGACCGCCCAGTTCAACGTCACCACCGACAAGCTGAACGACGACGAAGTCAAAGAGATCATGGACACTGCCCGGGACGCGGGCGGCAACGACCTCCAGGTCGAGGTCGGCGGCTCCCCTGCCGAGGAAGTCCGGGGCGAAGAAGAAGAAGGCGGCTCAGAGATGATCGGCGTGCTCGCCGCGATCGTCGTGCTGCTGATCAGCTTCGGCTCGGTCGTCGCGATGGGACTGCCGATCATCACCGCCCTGTTTGCGCTCGGGGTCGGAATCAGCGGCATCACCCTCTTCACCCACGTCTTCGACACCGCCGAGTTCGCGCCCCAGCTGGCCTTCATGATCGGGCTCGGCGTCGGCGTCGACTACGCCCTCTTCATCCTCACCCGCTTCCGCAACGGCCTCGACGAGGGGATGGAGAAGCGCGAAGCGGCGATCGCCGCGGTCGACACCGCCGGGCGCGCGGTCCTCTTCGCCGGGATCACGGTGATCATCTCGCTGATGGGGATGCTGCTGCTCGGTCTCCCCTTCCTCTACGGGGTCGCGACCGCGGCGGCGATCGCGGTCTTGTTCACGATGATCGCGGCGCTGACCCTGCTGCCCGCGCTGCTGACGATCGCCGGCAACTGGGTCAACCGACTGCGGATCCCGGGCCTCGGCGGCGGCTCCCGCAGCATCGATGAGAACGGCTGGTGGTTCCGCTGGAGCCGTCGCATCCAGCGGCGGCCGTGGCTCGCCGCGCTGCTCTCCGGCGCCGTGCTGATCGCCCTCTGCATCCCCACCCTTTCGCTGCGGCTCGGCACCAACGACGCCGGCACCGACCCGGCTGGGACGACCACGCGCGAAGCGTATGACCTGCTCGCCGAAGGCTTCGGACCCGGTTTCAACGGCCCCTTCCAGCTAGTCGCGGCGCTGCCGGAGAAGGGCGAAGACGAAGCCCTGCAGGAGCTGCGCACCGAACTGAAGAGCGAAAAAGGCGTCGAGGCGGTCACCGACGTGACCCTCAACCCGAACGAAACCGTTGGTGTCTTCCAGCTCTACCCGACCACCTCACCGCAGAGCGAGGAAACGACCGAACTGCTCGACCGCATCCGCGACGACGTGATCCCGCCTGTGGAGAGCGCCACCGGGGCTCAGGTCCACGTCGGCGGCATCAACGCGATCTTCGAGGACTTCGGCAACGCGATCGCCGACAAGCTGCCGCTCTTCATCGGGGTAGTGGTCCTGCTCTCGGCGCTACTGCTGATGATCGTCTTCCGCTCGATCTGGGTGCCCCTGAAGGCGATCCTGATGAACCTGCTCTCGATCGGCGCCGCCTTCGGCCTGATCGTCGCCGTCTTCCAGTGGGGCTGGGGCGCGAGCCTGATCGGGGTCGACGCGACCGGGCCGATCATCTCGTTCTTCCCGATCTTCCTTTTCTCGATCATCTTCGGCCTCTCGATGGACTACGAGGTCTTCCTGATGTCGCGGATCCACGAGGAGTGGGAGCACAGCCACGACGCGACCGAATCGGTCACCCGCGGCCTCGCCCTCACCGGCCGCGTGATCACCGCGGCGGCGGCGATCATGGTCACCGTCTTCGCCTCCTTCATGATCGGCGAAGACCGGATCATCAAACTCTTCGGCCTCGGCCTCGCCTCAGCGGTCTTCATCGACGCCGTGATCATCCGCTCGGTCCTCGTCCCAGCAGTCATGCAGCTCCTAGGCACCCGAGCCTGGTGGTTCCCCGACTGGCTGGACCGCATCCTCCCCCGCCTCCACGTGGAGCCCGCCGAGGGCGACCCCGCCCCGACGGGCGAGTTCAAAGCTGTCGAGCCAGCGGGCTCGAAGTCAGACAGCTAGGCCCACCCTCAGCGAAACCGTATGAGCCCGCGCATAACGCGGGTTAACACGGTTTCGATCTCTAGCGCCAGGTGGCTGGGTGGTCGCCCTGCCGGCTGGAGGCGAAGACCCAGCGATCGTGGCGTTGGCAGAACATCTGGGTTCCGGCCAGTCCGGTTAGACATCTGAAGCCCTTGACGGCGTAGTAGATAGACCCGTCCTGGGTCTTGCCATCGTGCCTCTCGCCGTTCAACGCTCGTTCGAAGTACCTGTCGGCGATCTTGCGACCGAACCGGCAGGACACGCCCACGGTCGCGACCTTTGCCTTGGCGTCTTCGCCGATCGAGATCGATTCACAGGGGTGAGCAGCTGACGCCGTACCTGGGAGCAAGAAAAAGGCGCCAAGGAGAAGAACGACAAGACCGCTGAGTATGGAAGTCCTCACCAGTGACCCCTAGAGACCGAGGATGAAATTGATGCGCTTCTTCCCCCGGCGGCAGTTGAAGCGGTTCGACTCCACCCCGTACTGACGCTCCGAGCATCGAAAGCCACGATGGCGACGCGGGAAGAATTCGCTTCGCCTGATCGCCTTTCGCTCGTAGCTGCGTGCAAAGTGCCGCGCGCGCGAGCAGGTGACGAACCGTGCTTGGACGTCGGCGATGAATACGACCTGACCTTCTCCCGGGTCACCGCAATCGATCCACCCCGGACTGCCCGCCGCCGCTGGTGCGCCGACGCTACAGATCCACACAGCAAGAACCGCCGAGCAAATTGAACCCTGGAGGCGCCAGTCCTTGCGGAATGACCTGGCCACCAGAACGAGCAGCTAAGCGGCCTTGGTGACCTTGCCGGCCTTGAGGCAGCGGGTGCAGACGTAGGCGCGCAGGGGGCGGCCGTTCTCTTGGATCCTCACCTTTTGGAGGTTCGGGTCGAAGCGGCGCTTGGTGGCGACCATTGAGTGGCTTCGGGAGTGGCCGAAGGCCGGTCCCTTGCCGCAGCTGTGGCATACCTTGGCCATAAGGATCGGGGATGGTACCGGAGCGGCTTCGCCGCTGCGTCAGCCCATCTTGCGCTTGAGCAGGGACATGCGGGCGACGGTGAGGGCTGCGTTGCGGCCCTGGTCGCGTTTACCGCCACCGGCTCGGGCCAGGGCCTGCTCCATCGTGTCGCAGGTGATGACGCCGAAGGCGCAGGGGACGTCGGTCGCCAGCTGGACCTCCTGGATGCCGCGGGCCGACTCGGCGCAGACGAAGTCGTAGTGATCGGTCTCGCCGCGGATCACGACGCCGAGGCAGGCGACGCCGCCGACCTCGGGACCGCCGCCGTCGCGGGCGTTCTTGCGCCGCACGCCGTCGATGAAGGACTTGGCGGCGAAGGGCAGCTCGTAGGCGCCGGGAACCGAGAAGTGCTCGACGTTGCCAACCGGAACGCCGGCCATTTTGAAGCCGGCGTCGGCGCCCTCCATCAGCCGCAGCGCCAGGTCCTCGTAGAAGCGGCCGACGATGACGCCGAAGAGCAGGTTCTCGAGCTTCGCCTTCTCTTTGTCCTCGAACTCCTCGAGGAAGGCGCCGGGCTCAGCCATCGACGGCCCCAGGGCTGCGTCCGTCCTGGGCGTCGCGTTCCTCCTCGTCGCGGATCATCTCCTCGTCGAGGGCGAGGCCCTGATGGTGCAGCGAGTGGCCCATCTTGTCGCGCTTGGCGCGCAGGTAGGCCTCGTTGTAAGGGTTGGGGACCGGTTCGATCGGCACCTGCTCACTGACCGAGAGCCCGTAGCCCTCCAGGCCGACGATCTTTTTCGGGTTGTTGGTGAGGATGCGGATGCTGGTCAGCCCCAGGTCGCCGAGGATCTGGGCGCCGATCCCGTAGTCGCGCAGGTCAGCCGGCAGGCCCAGTTTCAGGTTGGCCTCGACCGTGTCGGCGCCTTCCTCCTGCAGCTTGTAGGCGCGGAGCTTGTTCAGCAGGCCGATCCCGCGCCCCTCCTGGGAGAGGTAGAGGAGGACGCCGCGGCCCTCGCGCTCGATCATCGCCAGCGCCGCCTCCAGCTGTTCGCCACAATCGCAGCGCATGCTGTGGAAGACATCGCCGGTGAGGCACTCGCTGTGGACGCGAACCAGCACGTCGCTCTCGCCGTCGACCTCTCCCTTGACCATCGCCACGTGGTGTTTGTCGTCGACCAACGAGCGGTAGCCGACGGCCTGGAAATCGCCGAAGGCGGTCGGCAGAGCGGTGCCGACGACCCGCTCGACCAGCTTCTCGGTCCGGCGCCGGTAGGCGATCAGCTCGGCGACGGTGATCATCTTCAGCCCGTGCTTCTGGCAGTAGGGGACGAGGTCGGGGACTCGGGCCATCGTCCCGTCGTCGTTCATCACCTCGCAGATCACCCCGGCCGGAGTGAGCCCGGCGAGACGGGCGAGGTCGACGCTGGCCTCGGTGTGGCCGGTGCGCTCGAGAACACCGCCGTCTTTGGCCCGCAGCGGGAACATGTGGCCGGGGACGACGATGTCGCGCGGCCCGGAGTCGGGATCGATAGCGACCTGGATCGTGTGGGCGCGGTCGTGGGCCGAGATCCCGGTGCTGACCCCGCCGGCGGCCTCGATCGAGACCGTGAAGGCGGTTTCCAGCGGCGCCTCGTTCTTCGCCGCCATCAGGTTCAGCCCGAGCCGTTCGCAGCGCTGCGCGGTCAACGCCAGGCAGACCAGCCCGCGCGCCTCCTTGGCCATGAAGTTGATCGCCTCCGGGGTCGCGAACTGGGCGGCCATCACCAGGTCGCCCTCGTTCTCGCGGTCCTCGCCGTCGCAGACGACGACCATCCGGCCGGCGCGAATCTCCTCGATCGCCTCCTCGATCGTCGCGAACGGGCTCTCCCCCGCCTCCACCTTCTCGTCTTGTCGCTGAGTCTCCGCCATTGCGCTCACGCCTGCTCCTTTCCAGCGAATGGTGCCACCAAACGCTCCACGTACTTGGCCACGATGTCGCACTCCACGTTCAATCGGCTCCCCGCCTGCATTTCCCCCAGGTTCGTCCGCTCCAAGGTCTCCGGGATCAGGGACACCTCGACCCACGTCTCCCCCAGCTCCGCGACGGTCAGACTGACCCCGCCGAGCGTGATCGAGCCCTTGTCGACCACGTAGCGGAGGAGCTCTGATGCCAGCTCGACGCGGACGCGCCGCGCGAAACCATCGTCCTCGACCGACGCAACCGTCCCGACGCCGTCTACGTGCCCCTGAACGATGTGGCCGCCGAGGCGATCACCGGCTTTCATCGCCAGCTCGAGGTTGATCTTCGAGCCCTCGTCGATCTCGGAGAGAGCGGTGACGGCCAAGGTCTGATTCATCGCCTCGGTCTCGAAGGCTCCGTCCTCGATGGCGGTGGCAGTCAGGCAGCAGCCATTGACGGCAATCGAATCGCCCAAAGCCAGCTCACCAGCAAGGCGAGAGGAAATCCGCAGCCGCGCGCCGTCGTCGGTGCGCTCCAGCGCCTCGACGGTCCCCAAATCTTCAATCAGTCCAGTGAACAACTCACCACTCCTTGAATCGGGCCGTGATCAGCGTGTCGTCTCCCACTCGCTCGGTGGAGGATTCGAGCGCGACCGTTCGCTCGCCAGCGGCGGCGCTCTCGTTCCCGCCAAGAAGGATCGGAGCGATGAAGGTACGCGATTCGTCGATCTGGCCGGACGAGAGGAAAGACGAGGCGAGGGTCTTGCCGCCCTCGAGGAAGAGGCTGGTGACTCCGCGGCGTCCCAGGTCTCGGAGCGCGGACTCGACGTCCGTGGCAACGAGGGTCTCGGCGCCCGCGCGCTCGAGGGCGTCAAGAGGATCGCGGGGTGCGTCGTGGCCGGTAACGACGAGCACGGGTGCCTGGTCGACGGTCTTCAGCAGCTGGCTGTCCAGCGGCAGCCGAGCCTGGGAGTCGAAGATGACGCGCTTGGGCTGGCGGGCGCCGTCGACGCGGGCGGTGAGCAGCGGGTCGTCGGCCAGGACGGTGCCGATCCCGACCGCGATCGCGTCGGATTCGGCACGCCAGCGGTGGACCAGCTCGCGGCTCTCGGGGCCGGAGATCCAGGGGCTGTCGCCCGGTGCGGTCGCCGTCTGGCCGTCGAGCGACATCGCCATCTTCAGGACCACCAGCGGCAACCCGGTCCTCGCGTGCTTGCGGAAGGGCTGGTTGAGCCGTCGTGCCGCGGTTGCCTCGGCGCCGCTGGCGAAAGCCACCTCGACGCCACCGTCGCGCAGGATCCCGGGGCCGCGGCCGGCCGCCTTCTCGCTCGGGTCGTCGGAGGCGATCACGACGCGGCCGATCCCGGCCTCGAGGATCGCCTCGACGCAAGGCGGCTGCCGGCCTTCGTGGGCACAGGGCTCGAGCGTTACGTACATCGTCGCCCCAGCCGGGTCCCCGCCGCGCTCGCGGCAATCGGCCAGCGCCGCCCGCTCGGCGTGCAGGTCGCCCAGCTCGGCGTGGAACCCCTCGCCGATGACCTCGCCGTCGCGGACGATCACCGCCCCGACCAGCGGATTGGGGCTGACGCGCCCGCGCCCGCCCTCGGCCAGCTCCAAAGCACGGCGGAGATGCGCCTGATCCGTGGCAGTCAGCTCGGCTTTCATAGGACTGATTGACTCGTCAATCAACCAGGAGTTTACCCCCTCGGCGGCGTAGCTAGGGGTGCCTGGCCGGATACCCTGACCCGCCCCACTTTGAAGCTGATCATCCAAATACCCTGCCTGAACGAGGAGGAGACCCTTCCTCAGACGGTCGCCGACCTGCCGCGCGAGCTCCCCGGCATCGATTCGGTCGAGCTGCTGGTAATCGACGACGGCAGCACCGACCGCACCGTCGAGGTGGCCCGCGAGTGCGGGGTCGAGCACATCGTCCGCCTGACCAACAACAAGGGGCTCGCTGCCGGCTTCCAGGCCGGGCTCGACGCCTGCCTGAAACTCGGCGCCGACGTCGTCGTCAACACCGACGCCGACAACCAGTACCAGGGCGCCGACGTGGCGAAGCTGGTCGCCCCGATCGTCGCCGGCGAGGCCGACATGGTCGTCGGCGACCGGCAGGTCTCCCAGATCGATCACTTCTCCGGCTCGAAAAAGGGCCTGCAGCGACTCGGCAGCTGGGTCGTGCGCCGCCTCTCCGGCACCGAGGTGACCGACGCCACCTCCGGCTTCCGCGCCTACAACCGTGAGGCCGCCCTGCAGCTGCTGGTCGTCGACAACTTCACCTACACGCTGGAGAGCCTGATCCAGGCCGGCAAGATGCTGGTCGCCGTCGACGAGGTCGAGATCGGCACCAACCCGAAGACTCGGGAGAGTCGCCTCTTCGCCTCGACCGGCGCCTACGTGCGCCGCAACGCACCGGCGATCCTCCGCATCTACGCCCGCTACGAGCCGCTGCGAGCCTTCGCCACCGCCGGCCTCGTCGTCCTCCTGCTCGCCCTCTGCGCCTGGCTGCCGTTCCTGATCGACGCGATCTTCAACGGCGACTCCAGCGGCCACATCCAGTCGCTGATCCTCGGCGCGGTCCTCTTCATCGCCGCCGTCCAGCTCTTCGCCCTCGGCGTGATCGGCGACCTGCTCGCCGGCCAGCGGGTGATGACCCAGCGGGTCTTCGAACGGGTGCGGCGGGTCGAGCTGCAGCTCGGGGTCGAGCCCTCCCACTACGAGCCCGGAGCTCCATCCGGTCGCGGGAGCGCCGAGTGAGCGAGCAGCAGAGCGGCGGCAAAGAAGCGAACGCCGCCGAATACGGGAAAACGGCGAGCTTCCTCGCGATCGGGGTCGGCCTCACCGGGCTGATCACCTACGCCTACTTCCTGATCGCCTCCCACACGCTGTCCAAGCCGGACTACGGGCAGATCACCGTCCTCTGGTCGGCGGTTTTCATCACCATCTCGACCCTCTACCGACCGGTCGAACAGCTGCTCAGCCGCCACGTCTCCGAGCGGCTGGCCAAGGGCGAATCGCTGCGGCAGGAGCTGCGCGTCGCGACGACGATCCAGATCGGCCTGGCGCTCTTCTTCGCCGTCGTCGCGCTGGTCCTGCGCGGGCCGATCCAGGACGACCTGCTGGAAGGCAACGAAACGCTCTACTGGGTCTTCTTCGGCGCCGTCCTCTTCTACGCCGCCAGCTACTTCGCCCGCGGTTTCCTCGCCGGCCAGCGGACCTTCGGCCTGTTCACGGCGCTGATCCTCTCCGAGTCCTGCTTCCGCACCCTGTTCGCACTGCTGGTCGCGGTCGGCCTGCTGAGCGGCCAGTCCTGGGTCGCGGTCGGAATCGTCGCCGCGCCGAGCCTCTCGCTTCTGGTCGTCCCCTTCGCCTTCCGGAGACGAGCGAAGAAAGCCCAGGCCGAGACGAAACCCGCCGCTCCCGGAAGCGAAGCTGAGGAGGCGGCGGATTCAACGGAAATGACGATGAAAGAGGGCGGCGGCTTCGCCGCGGCGGTGCTGGTGATCATGTTCAGCGAACAGGCCTTCCTCAACGCCGGGCCGCTGATAACCCGCGGCCTGCAGGGCGCTGCCGCCGCCGGCTTCATCTTCAACGTGCTGATGCTGGCGCGGGCGCCGCTGCAGCTCTTCCAGGCGGTCTCGACCAGCATCCTCCCCCACCTCACCAACCTCCACACCTCCAGCGCCCCCGACAGCGAGCGCGAGTTCCACCGCTCGATCCGCGGCGTCCTGCTCGGCGTCAGCGCCTTCACCGCCTTCACCGCGCTCGTCGTCCTCATCGCCGGGCCGAAGCTGATGCAGATCGCCTTCAGCGCCAAGTTCGAGTACGACCGGCCGGGGCTGCTGCTGGTGACGCTGGGGATGGGCCTCTACCTGGCCTCGGTCACGGTCAACCAGGCCTGCCTCGCGCAGGGGCAGGTGCGGCGCGCGGCGGTGCGCTGGATCAGCTGTGCGGCCTTCTTCATCCTCTGGAACTTCCTGCCGATCGTCGGCGACGAGTTCCGCCGCGTCGAGATCGGGTTCGCGCTGACCGCCGGCGTCCTCTTCGCCCTGCTGTACCTGGTCTACCGCCACCCGCACGGGCGACCGGAGGACATCCCCCGCGAGGGCTCGACCGAGGAACTGGAGCTGCGCCTCGCCTCGATCGACGAGAACACCTAGTTAGGGTCCGCCGATGGGAGCCCACGACGCCGAGCTGATCCTGATCGCCGGTGCACTGCTGGGCGCGGGCATCGTCGGGGCCCTGCTGGCCGACCGGGTGCGGGTTCCCGGCCTGTTGCTCTTCCTCCTCCTCGGGATGCTGGCCGGCTCGCAGGGAATCGGCGGCATCGAGTTCTCCAACATGGAGCTGGCGCGAACGCTGGGTACGATCGCGCTGATCCTGATCCTCTTCGAGGGCGGGCTGACCGCCGGCTGGTCGGAGATCCGGCCGGTGCTGGGAACGGCCGCCTCCCTGGCGACGATCGGCACCGTCGTCACCGCCGTGATCGCCGGCTTCGCGGCGAAGCTGATCTTCGATCTCTCGACCCTGGAAGGGATGATCGTCGGCGCCGCCGTGGCGGCGACCGACTCGGCCGCGATCTTCGCCGTGCTGCGCCGCTCGACCCTGGAGAAGAAGCTGGCGCGCTCGCTCGAGGGCGAGTCCGGGATGAACGACCCGGTGGCACTGCTGCTGGTGATCGGGTTCATCGAATGGATCCAGGAGCCCGGCTACGGCCTCGCCGACATGGCCGGCCTGCTGGCGGTGAAACTGGTGGTC
>DASTSW010000013.1:0-14434 GCA_035760445.1 Solirubrobacterales bacterium
CGAGCTGCCGGAGATCCAGGACGTCGCCAACTACCGCGGCGACTCGCTCGGGCTCTCGCGCCAGGCGGCCGAGACCGACGCCGAGGTGATCGCCTTCTGCGGCGTCCACTTCATGGCCGAGACCGCCTCGATCCTCTCGCCGGAGAAGACGGTCCTGATCCCCGATCTCGACGCCGGCTGCTCGCTGGCCGACTCGATCGACGCCGACCAGCTGCGCGCCTGGAAGGCCGAACATCCCGGCGCCCTGGTCGTGATGTACGTCAACACCTCGGCCGAGGTCAAGGCCGAGACCGACTACTGCGTGACCTCCTCCAACGCCGTCGACGTGGTCCGCCACATCTGGGACGAGCACGGGTCCGAGCAGGAGATCCTCTTCGGGCCCGACATGTGGCTCGGCGCCTTCGTCGAGCGTGAGACCGGGTTGATCGACGAACCGGAGCGCCGCGGCAACTTCCACATCTGGGACGGCGAGTGCCACGTCCACGCCGGGATCAAACCGCTGGACATCGTCCGCACCCGCGAGGAGCACCCCAACGCCGAGTTCCTGATCCACCCCGAGTGCGGTTGCTCGACCCAGGCGATGGAGTACGTCGCCGCCGGGGACATCGACCCGGAGGGCGTCCACATGCTCTCGACCTCGGGGATGCAGAAGCACGTCGAAGCGCACCCCGACGGCGAGTTCATCGTCGCCACCGAGAACGGGATGCTCTACCCGCTGCAGCAGGCCGCTCCGCGGGCGAACCTGATCGAGGCCAACCGGATGGCCACCTGCAAATACATGAAGATGATCACCCTGCCGAAGTTGCGGGACTCGCTGCGCGACCTGAGGTTCGAGGTCAGCGTCTCGGCCGAGATCGCCGAGCGGGCGCGGATCCCGATCGAGCGCATGGTCGCGATCGGCTAGGCACTCAGTCGTCGTCGCCCCCGCCGCCGTGGCCGCTGTGGTCCTCGTCGCCACCGTGGTCATCGCCGCCGTGATCGTCGCTGCCGCTGTCGTCGTCCCCGCCGTGGTCGTCTGATTCGCTCGTCGTCGTTTCCGGTTCGGCGGGCGGTTCTTCTTCCTGGGGCTGGGAGGGCCGGTCGGTCTGGCTGGCGGCCTGGCGCACGGCCGGCGCCAGCTGGTCGCCGGCGCTGACCGATTCCGAGGCGATCCCGATCTGCTCGCTGGCGAGCTGGCTGGCGGCGGCCGCCACGCCAGCGGCGATCAGCAGGCCCAGGAGGGCGAGGGCGATCCATTTCCAGCTGGCGGAGATCCTCATTCGCTACCCGTTTCCCTCAGCTCGATCACGGCACGCAGACCGCCCTGCGGGCGGTTCGAGAGCTTCACGTCGCCGCCCCATTGTCGCGTCAGCTCGCGGGCGATGGGGAGGCCGAGGCCCGTCCCGCTGGGCCCGCGCTGGCCTGCGCTGCCGCGACTGAAGCGTTCGAACACCGCCTCCTCCTCGCCAGGGGCGAGTCCCGGACCTTCATCGCACAGCTCGATCTGGCGCGGGGCGGCGCGGAGGGTCACGGTGCTGCCGGTGGGCGAGTAGAGCAACGCGTTCTCGATCAGGGTGTCGAGGCTGCGGTCGAGGTCGGGGCCGGCGCACCAGCCCTGGGCGAGCTCGCTCGTTGCGGCGACCAGGTCGATCCGCCGCTCGGCCGCCGCGGCCTGCCAGCGCTCGACCGCCCGCCGCGCCGCCTCGGCGAGGTCGAGCCGCTCCCCAGGCAGTTCGTGCTCACCGGCCCGGCTGAGGACCAGCAGCTCGTCGACGATCAGCGCCAGCCGGTCGATCTCGCGCAGCGCCGCATCGACCTCGGGGCCGACCTCCGGGTCGCGATGGAAGCGGTCGTCGAGCCCCTCCAGCCGCAGCCGGACCCCCGTCAGCGGCGTCCGCAGCTGGTGCGAGGCGTCGGCGACGAAGTCCTGCTGGACGCGCAGCAGGCGCTTGATCCGCTGCGTCATCCCGTTGAAGGTGCGCGCCAGCGAACGCTGCTCGGTGCTGCCTTCGACCGGCGCGGTGGCGTCGAGGTCGCCGGCGGCGACGCGGCTGGCGGTGCGGTCGAGGCGGCGGATCGGCCGGGCGATCTGCTGCGCGATCAGCGCCCCGGCGACCAGGCCGAGGAGCAGGACCACCCCGGCGAGGGCGAGGACGTCGAGGATCGAGTTCCGCACCGCGTCCTGGACGGCGTCGACGCTCTGGGTGATTCGCACCGCACCGGTCGGGCGACCGCGGCGCAGGACCGGGACCGCGGTCGCCAGGATCTCCGCCCCGAGCGTCTCGCTGTTGCGGCTGATCTGCTCGCTGCGGCCGCGCAGGGCGGAGCGGACCTCGGGGCGGTTGGCGTAGTTGCGCCCGACCGGCGCTCCGGCCGAGTCGGCGAGCAGCCGGCCGCGGGCATTGACGACGATCACCCGGCCGCGGACGCTGGCCGCCGAGCGCTGGACGAGGCGGTCGAGGACGTTCGGCTGCGGCGGCGCGAGCAGCTCGGCGGCGGTGGTGGCGACCACCGAGGCCTGGCTGCGCGCTTGGCTCTTCACCTCGGTGTCGACGCGGTCGCGGAAGCTGAGCGCCAACGGCACTCCGAGGGCGATCAGCGCCAGCAGCAGCACGTAGGCGAGCGCCAGCAGCAGGGTGGCCCGGAGGCTTACGGTTCCTCGCCCTCCGCCGCGACGAAACGGAAGCCGACCCCGCGCACCGTTTCGATGAAGGTCGGATTGGAGGGATCGTCGTCGAGCTTGCGTCGCAGCCAGCCGATGTGGACGTCGAGGGTCTTGGTCGAGCCGAACCAGTTGCTGTCCCAGACCTTCGCCATCAGGTCCTCGCGGCTGACGACGCTGCCGGCGTTGCGCATCAGCTCGGCCAGGAGGTCGAACTCCTTGCGCGAGAGGTCGAGCCGCTGCCCGGCGAGGGTGGCGATGCGGGCGGCCTGATCCAGCTCCAGCTCACCGGCGCGGAGGGTCGCCGGCGTCTCCGCTTGGCGCGGCTGGCTGCGCCGCAGCACCGCGCGGATTCGCGAGATCACCTCGGCGGCGCTGAACGGCTTGACGACGTAATCGTCGGCGCCGAGCTCGAGGCCGACGATCTTGTCCAGCTCGGTGCCGCGGGCGGTCAGCATCATGATCGGCACGTCGGAGCGGCGGCGCAGCTCGCGGCAGACGTCGCGGCCGTCGCCGTCTGGGAGGGCGAGGTCGAGCATCACCAGGTCGGGGTCTTCGCTGGCGGCGAGCTCGAGGGCGCCGGCGGCGGTCGGCGTCACCACCGCCTCGAAGCCGGCACGGCGCAGGGCCTCGGCGAAGGGCTCGGAGATCGACTCCTCGTCCTCGACGACGAGGATCCGCCCGCTGCCCGCCTGGATCGCCATGCCGCCACTGTAGCGGCGCTTTTTCGGCTCTCAGGCGTGCCCGGCGAGGTTTTGCCGAGTCTTTACCCGGGCCTGGGAGTCGCTTGGGGGCCGCCTGCCGACAATCGCCGCGCAACCTCGGATTAGGAGGCAGGAGATGAAAGAGACGAAGACCAAGGTCGCCACCGCGGCCACCGTTGCGGCCCTCGCCGGGCTGACCGGCGTGGCGATGAGCGCGGGTAGCGGCAGTCCCGAGCCCCAGCAGGCGGCGGCGAAGAAACAGCAGGCCAAGCCGAAAGTGGTGCGACGGACGATCCATGTGACCCGCGAAGCGCCCGCCCCGGCGAGCGCCAGTGCGGCCCCCGCCCCGGTCGCTGCGGCCCCGGCTCCAGCGCCGGTGGCGGCTCCGAGCAGCGCCCCGGTCGTCGTCGACGACCACGGGCGCGACGAGTTCGAGCCGTTCGACGACCACGGCGGCGAGGCTGAGGCCTTTGACGATCACGGCGGCGATGAATTCGAGGACTCCGACGACGACCACAGCGGCCACGGTCACGGCGGCGACGACGATGACGACGACCACAGCGGCCACGGCGGCGGGGACGACGATGACTGAGTCCAAGGGCAAGCCGAAGCGCCGGCCCAGCGCCGCGCCGGTCTTCCTCGGCTCGCTGGTGCTCTTCTGCGTGCTGTTCGGGCTGGTCGCCTACCGGGCGGGCAGCGGCTTTTCGGCCGATGCGACGGCCGTAAGCCCGCCGTCGCAGCAGCGCAAGCTGGTGATCCGGCGGGTCGTCACGACCGTCGTCCCGAGCGCCGGGCCCGAACCGGCGGCGACGGCCAGCGCGCCGGTCGAAGCCGAAGCGGCTCCGGTGGAAACCGCGCCGGTCGAACCGGCGCCGGTCACGACCAGCTCCTCATGACTGCCGAGCACGACGTCACTTTCCCCGCGATGGGGAGCCACGTGCGGCTCCTGATCGGCGAGTCGGGGCCGGACCTGCCGCCTGCCGCCGTCGCCGCGGCCGAGGCGCAGAGCTTCGTCGCCGACTTCGAGGCGACCCTCTCGCGCTTCGACCGCGAGAGCGAGCTCAGCGCCCTCAACCGCGATCGGCGCGAGCGGGTGCCGGCCTCGCCGCTGCTGCGCCGCGCGGTGGCCGCAGGCCTGGTCGCGGCGGAGCAGAGCGGCGGGTTGGTCGACCCGACCCTGGTCGAGGAGATCGAGCGGACGGGGTACGTCGCCAGTCGCGCCTGGATGGCGCCGGCCTCGCTCCCCGCTGCCCTGGCGCAGGCGCCGGCGCGGCGCCCGGCGGGTTCCCGTCCCGAGGAGCGCTGGCGCCAGTGGCGGGTCGACGAGGAGGCGGGGGAGATCGTCCGCCCGCCGGGTCACCGGTTCGACAGCGGCGGCAGCGGCAAGGGTCTGGCAGCGGACCTGCTGGCGATCAAGCTGGCCGGCTACCGCAGCTTCGTCGTCGACTGCGGCGGCGACATCCGGGTCGGTGGCGTCGACGCGCCTTTCCGCCCGCGGGTCGTCCAGGTCGAGCACCCGCTTAGCGGCAAGCCCCTGTACGCGATTCGGGTCTCGGCCGGCGGCGTCGCCACCTCCGGCCTCGACCGGCGGATCTGGCGCGACGCCTGCGGCCGCTACGCGCACCACCTGCTCGACCCGGCGACCGGCGAGCCGGCCTGGACCGGGTTGATCGCCACCACCGCTCTTGCCGCCACCGCCCTCGAGGCGGAGACGCTGGCCAAGGCGGCGCTGCTCAGCGGTCCGGCCCGCGGCGCCGAGCTGTTGCGCCGCGGCGGCGGCCTCCTCGTCCACGACAGCGGCCGGGTCGAGTTGGTCGGCTCACTGGCGGGACGGCCGCGGGTGCGCCTACCCCGACCCGACACGACCCTGGAGGCAGCGGCATGAACGGGGCGACGCAGGCACTGGAAAGCCAGGGCTGGTGGCTGGCGAGTCGCGCCAGCGGCGTGGTCGCCCTGGTACTGGTCACCTTCTCGGTCGGGATCGGCCTGGCGATGGCGAGCAAGGTGATGCGCGGCCCGGGCCTCTCGCGCAAGCTGATGGCCCTGCACGAGCACACCGCGCTCGCCGGGCTGATCGCGATTGCCGTCCACGGAATCGCCCTGATCGGCGACTCCTGGTTGAAACCGGGAGTGGCGGGGGTGACGGTTCCGTTCGTCATCGACTACAGGCCGTTCTTCACCGGCCTCGGGATCATCGCCGGCTACCTCGCGCTGCTGCTCGGCCTCAGCTTCTACCTGCGGCAGCGGATCGGCGCCAAGCTCTGGCGCAAGGCCCACCGGGCGACGGTCGCGGTCTGGGCGCTCGGCCTGATCCACGCGATCGGCGCCGGCAGCGACACCACCGCGATCTGGTTCCGCTGGTGGGTGATCGCGACGACGCCCCTGATCGGCGGCCTGCTCGTGATCCGCGTGCTCGAAAGCCGCGCCCCGAAGGAGGCCGCGCCGGCCAAAGCACCGAAGCCCGCCCCCAAGGCGGCGCCCCGTCCCAAAGCCGCGGAGCCCGCCCCGAGCTGAAAGATCGCCTGCGTGGGCGGGATCTTGCGGGGCCGAGACTCCAGAGGAGTCACTCTGTTCTCGCAGAAGGCACCCGACTGATGGCTATCCGCAGAAAGAAAGACAACGGCCCCGAGGAGCCGCGACGCCCCCGCGGGCGGCGCGCGCCGATCATCGAGCTGAACGACGTGACCAAGGTCTACCCGGGCGGCCACATGGCGCTCGACCGGGTCAACCTCTCGATCGGTCGCGGCGAGTTCGTCTTTCTCGTCGGCCCGACCGGCTGCGGCAAGTCGACCCTGATCAAGACCCTGATCCGCGAGCTCGACATCACCGAAGGTGCGGTCAAGATCGCCGGCCGAGACATCGGCAAGCTCTCGGAGAAGAAAATCCCGCAGCTGCGCCGCAACATCGGCACCGTCTTCCAGGACTTCAAGCTCCTCCCCGACCGCACCGTCTACGACAACGTCGCCTACGCGCTGCAGGTGATCGGCGCCAGCCGCGCCGAAATCCGCGAGCAGGTGCCGCAAACGCTGCGCCTGGTCGGGCTCTCGACCAAGATCCACAGCTACCCGGACGAGCTCTCCGGCGGCGAGCAGCAGCGTGTCTCCGTCGCCCGCGCCTTCGTCAACCACCCGCCGCTGCTGCTGGCCGACGAGCCGAGCGGCAACCTCGACCCGGTCACCTCGATCGGGATCATGCAGCTGCTCTACCGGATCAACAAGGCTGGCACGACCGTCGTCGTCGTCACCCACGACCGCGAGATGGTCGACAACATGCGCCGCCGCGTGATCGAGCTCTACGAGGGCCGCGTCGTCCGCGACGAGGTCTCCGGCGGCTACACCGAGGAGTCGACGACCGAATTCGGCCTGCGGATGCGGGCCGGGATGGGCGTCGGCCACGAGGGTGAGACCCAGACCAACGGCCACTCCGACCACGACCACCTGAGCTGATGGGCCGGATCGTCTTCTTCTTCCAAGAGGCTCTGCGCGCGCTGAAACGCAACGGCGCGCCGAGCCTGGCGGCGATCGTGACCACGGTCGTCACCGTCGTCCTGCTCGGGATGCTGATCCCGATCTTCCAGACCGCCCAGGGCAAGAGCGAGGAAGTCCGCGACCAACTCAACGTCCAGTACGCGCTCTACGACGACGCGACCAAAGCCGAAATCGCCAGCCTGAAGAAAGAGCTGGAAGGGATTCCGCATGTCGCCGAAGTCACCTTCGTCAGCAAGACCGAAGCCCTGGCGACGCTGAAGAGCGAACTGAAGGACAAGACGATCGTCGAAGAGCTGCACACCAACCCGCTGCCCAACAGCTTCGAAGTCAAAGCCGACGACGCCGCCAACCTCGGCGCGATCCAGACGGCGGTCTACCCGAACGGGCCGCAGGGCAAGTCGATCTCACCGATCATCAGCAACCCCTTCGACCGCCAGCAGTCCTCGGAGAAGATCGAGCAGGTGACCAGCGCGCTGAAGATCGTCCTGACGGTGATCACCGCGCTGCTGATCCTCGCCTCGCTGATGCTGGTCGGCAACACGATCCGGCTCTCGATCTACACCCGCCGCCGCGAGGTCGAGGTGATGCGCCTGGTCGGCGCCACTCGCTGGTTCATCCGCTGGCCATTCATGATCGAGGGCGTGGTCGTCGGGATGGTCGGTGGCCTGCTCGCAATACTGATCCTGTGGCTGGGCAAGATCACGATCGTCGACCCCCTCAGCAACTCGATCGGCGTGCTCGCGGCGCAGAACAGCACCAACCTCGGCTTCCCCGCCCTGGTCGCGATCCTCTTCGCCGCCTCGATCTTCGTCTCGACGGTCGGCTCGGGCGTGACGTTGCGCCGCTTCCTCAAGGTCTGACGGCGTGAGCGCACGCGGGGCCGTGGCCTTCGCGGTGGCGCTGGTGGCGATGCTCGCCGCCGGCCTCTGGCTGGGCGCCCACCCGCGCTCGCTTCCCGAACCGGTGCGCGACTGGGTCGTCAGCGAACCGGCTGGCCTGACGGCGGAAGCGGCGGAAGCGATCCAGGACAGCTACTACCGCCCGGTCGGCGACACCGAGCTCGGCAACGCTTCGCTGCAGGGGATGGTCCGCGAGCTGCGCAAACGCCACGGCGACCGCTTCAGCGAATACTTCTCGCCGGAAGCACTGGCCGCCTTCAACGAGCAGATCGAAGGACGCTTCTCGGGGGTCGGGCTCTCGGTGATCGAGGTGCCGAAGGGGCTGCGCGTCGCCCAGGTCTTCCCCCGCTCGCCGGCTGAAGAGGCGGGGATCGAAGTCGGCGACACGATCGTCTCGGTCGAAGGCAAATCGCTCGCCGGCAAGGGCAGCGCCGAGTCGACCAAGCTGATCAAAGGGCCGGAAGGGACCGAGGTTACGCTCGGCGTCCGTGACGCCAAGAGTGGCAAGACCCGCAAGTTGACCGTGACCAGGGCGGAGGTGACGCTGCCCAACGTCAGCAGTCGGGTTGAGCAGGTGGACGGCAGGAAGCTCGGCTACGTGCAGCTGCTCAGCTTCAGCGAAGGCGCCCACGGGCAGCTGGCGCGGGGGGTGGAGAAGGTGGAAGAGAAGGGCGCGGAGGGAATAGTCCTCGACCTGCGCCACAACCCCGGCGGCCTGCTCGACGAGGCGGTGCTGACCGCCAGCCTCTTCCTGCCCGAGGGCGAAGTCGTGGTCCGGACCAACTCGCGGACCCAGGGGGAGAGCGTCCACAAGACGACCGACGGGCGGATCAGCAGGCTGCCGGTGGTGGTGCTGATCGATCGCGGCACCGCCTCGGCGGCGGAGATCCTCACCGCGGCGCTGGCCGACGACGCCGGCGCCGAGGTGGTCGGCACCCGCTCCTACGGCAAGGGCGTCTTCCAGGAGGAGCAGGCGCTGTCCAACGGCGGCGCGCTGAAGCTGACGGTGGGCGAATACTTCACCCCGGACGGCGTCAACCTCGCTGAGAGCCACGGGATCCACCCGGACGTGAAGGTGCAGGACGACCCGAAGACGAAGGTCGACGAGGCCGAACAGCGCGCCCTCGGGGTTCTCGCCGGCCAGGTCGGCTGATGCCGGGCCGCCGGCGGAGCGCGCGGCCAAGGGAGCGGCGCCCGTCCCAGCACGATCAGCGCACGGCGCGGGAGACGGTCGAGGAGCTGCTGCGCAAGGAGCTCGGGTTCCGCGGCTTCCGGCCGACGATCGAGGGTGAAGCGCGGGAAGCGGCGAAGTGGGCGGAGCGCGAAAGCGGGCCGCGCCGGGATCTGACCGACCTCGCCACCTTCACCGTCGACCCGGCCACCGCCCGCGACTTCGACGACGCCATTTCGGCCCAGCTGGAGGGCGGAGGCGCCCGGGTCTGGATCCACATCGCCGATGTCGCCGCCCACGTCAAACCCGGGTCGGTGCTCGACCAGGAGGCGCGGCGGCGCGGCAACAGCACCTACGTCCCCGGCGCGGTCGAGCCGATGCTGCCGCACGCGCTCTCGAGCGGGGCCTGCAGCCTGGCGCCGGGGGTCGAGCGCCTGGCGGTGACGACCGAGGTCGAGCTGGGGCCCGGGATGGAGCCGCGGCGGGCGCGCTTCTACCGCAGCCGGATCCGCTCCGACGTGCGCCTCGACTACGACCAGCTGGACCAGATCTTCGCCGGGCGGAGCGAGCCGCCGGCCGATGTCGCCGAACCGCTGGCCGCCGCCCGCGAGGTTGCCGCCGGCCTCGGCGAGCACCGCGGCAGCAGCAGTCTCGACGTCGAATCGTTCGAGCCCGAGTTCCTCTTCGACGCCGAAGGCAACGTCGTCTCCGCCCATGGTGTACCCCAGACCGAGGCTCACCGGCTGATCGAGCGGCTGATGATCCTCAACAACGAGCAGGTCGCCGAGCTGCTCGAGCGTGAGCGGGTGCCGGCGATCTACCGGGTCCACGCCCAGCCCGACGCGGCCCGGATCGAGCGCCTGCTGGAGCAGCTGGCGGCGCTCGGGGTGCCGACCCCGCCGCTGAGGCAGGGCCTGGCGCCGCGCGAGGCGGGGCAGGTTGCGGCCGAAGCGAGCCGGCTGGTGCGCAAAGAGGCCGCGCGACGCGGGCACGGCCGGGAGGCGTATACCTCGCTCGTGCTCCGATCCCTCAAACAGGCCTATTACAGCGAGCGGAACATCGGCCACGCCGGCCTCGGCAGCGCCGCCTACTGCCATTTCACCTCGCCGATCCGGCGCTACCCGGACCTGGTCTGCCACCGGGCGCTGCTGGCGGCGATCGGCGAGGGGGAGGAGGCGCCCTCGCTGGCCGAGTGCCGCGACGCCGCCGCCGACAGCTCCGCCCGCGAGCGCACCTCGGCGCAGATCGAGCGCGAGGCCGACGACGTCTGCGCCGCCTACCTGCTCGAACGCGAGCTGGGCGAGCGCGGGCTCGACGCGGTTTTCGAGGGCGAGGTCTCCGGCGTGATCCGCTCCGCCGCCTTCGTCTCCTTCGGCGGCGAGCGCGGCGACGTCTACGAGGGGATGCTGCCGGCGCGGCGGCTGGCGGGCGAGCGCTACGAGCTGGACCGGGCCGAGGTGGCGCTGGTCGGCCGCGGCTCGGGGGCGCGCGTCAGCCTCGGCGATCCGATATCCGTCCGGGTGGCCGGAGTCGACGCGCCGCGAGGGCGGGCGGAGCTGGCGCCGGCCGGGGAGCCCGACTGATGGCGAAAAAGGTCAAGAAGAAACGCGAGCCGGCCTCGGGTGACGTCGTCACCAACCGGCGCGCCCGCCACAAATTCGAGTGGGTCGAGCGGATGGAGGCGGGGATCGTCCTCACCGGTTCCGAGGTGAAGGCGCTGCGCGGTGGCAAAGCCCAGATGACCGACGCCTACGCGGTGGTCGAGAAGGGCGAGGTTTGGCTCCGCAAGCTGCATATCCCGCCCTATGAGTTCGCTTCGGTCGACGCCCACGAAGCCGATCGGCCGCGCAAGCTGCTGCTGCACAAGGAGGAGATCGAGCGCCTGGTCGGGAAAACGGCACAGAAAGGGTTGACCCTGGTCCCAACCAGGATCTATTTCAAAGGGCCGCGGGCAAAGGTGGAGCTGGCTTTGGCGCGAAACAAGGAGGGTCGCGACCGGCGCCGTGAGATCGCCGACCGCGACGTTCGCAGAGAGGTCGAGCGCGAGTTCAAGGGAAGGATGCGGTGAGGTTGAAACTCTTGAAGTACATGCAAGGATGCAGGGCAATGCGGACCCGGAAGACCGTTCCAGCCGCCGCTTTCGCTGCGATCATCGCTGCCGTGATGGTCGCGCCCGCGACGGCCAGCGCCAAGTCCTTCCCAGAAAAGGCAAGTGACTACGTGAGCGACAACACCGGAATCTTCGTCGGCGCCCTGCTCGTCGCGATCCTCATCCTGCTGCTGATCATGCGGGTCAACAAACGGCGCAGCGAGGAGAAGGCGAAAAAGCAGGCCGCGCAGCCCGCCGCCGCTGGGGCTCCGCCCGCTGGCCAACCGACTCCGCCGCCCGCTCCGCCGCAGGCCGCTTCCGCGCCGACCGCCGAGATGGCGGCTGTGCCCGCCGGTGTTGCCGCGGCCGGAGCCGCCGCTGCCGCCACCGCCCCTCCGGGTCAATCGGCACCCCCGCCAGGCCAGTCGACCCCGCCGCCTGGGCTCTCGACTCCGCCGCCGATGGCGGGTCAGGCGCCCCCGCCCGGCGAGAGCGCCAAGGACCGCAAGCGCCGCCAGCGCGACGAGCAGCGCCAGAAACGGGCGCAGATGCGCGAGGCACGCAAAGCCGAGCTGCAGCGCCGCAAGGAAGAGCGGGCGCAGCGCAAGGCGCAGAAGAAAGGCGGGGCAACTCCTGCCGCAGCGCCCCCCGCGGCTGCTGTACCCGGCGCCCCCGCCGCCGCGCCTGGTGTGCCCGGCGCCGAGCCGCCCAAGCAGAAGAGCTTCTTTGGAATCAAGTACGGCGGCGGCAGCAAGCAGAAGCGCGAGGCGGCGATGGCCGAGCAGCGCCTCGCCGCCGCTCGCGTCGCCAACGAACGCGCCGTCGCCGAGGCCCAGACCGGCGCCCAGCCAACGCCACCCTCGGGACAGTTGCAGCCCTGGGAGGAGGCGACTACCGCCCAGCCGCAGGCCGGCGGGTTGACCGCGGTGCCGCCGCCCCCGCCTCCCGGTGGTACGCCGGCGCCCGGCGAATACGACCCCTCGCTGGCCGAGCAGCGGGTCCAGGACAAAGTTGACGGGATCCGCACCGAGACGCAGCGGATCGGCGCCGAGGCCGACCGCCGCATGGACGAGGCCGCGCGCCTGCAGCAAGAGGGCGCCGTCGTCCCGATCCAGGACACGCCCGGCGCGCCACCGGCTCCCAGCGCCGACCTGCACACCGCCGAACAGCGCCTGGAGGACGAACGCCAGGCGCGCGAGCTGGCGATGAAAGACGCCGAGGAGCGCCTGCGCCAGATCGAGGAGCGGACCAAAGCCGCCGAACAGCGCGCCGCCGAGGCGCAGCGACTGGCCGAGCGCCGGGCCGAGGAGGAAGCCCAGGACCGCCGCCTCGAGGAGATTCGCCGCAGCGTTGCCGAGGCCGAACAGCGCGCCGCCGAGGCCGAGCGCCGGGCCGCCGAGGCCGAGCAGGCGGCGATGCAATCGGTGCAGGGTGGCGTGCCCCAGGCCGGGCTCGCCCCGGCGCCTCCGGTCACGACCCCGCCTCCACCGCCTGCGCCAACGCCCCCTCCGCCTCCCGCGCCGGAGCAGTCCTTCGCGCCGCCGACCCCACCACCGCCGCCTCCCGGGCCATCAGCGCCGAGCGAGTCCTTCGCGCCGCCGACGCCCCCGCCGCCAGCGGCCGAACCGCCGCCTCAGCCCCCGGCGGCCGAGCCCCCGGCTCCCGTCACCGGCGGTCAGATCAACCTCAACATGGTCACCTTCGAGCAACTGCGGGAGCAGAACCTCTCGGTCACCCAGGCGACCCGTCTGCTGGCTCACCGCGAGCGTCTCGGCGGCTTCCAGTCGGTCGACGACCTCGACCAGGTGGCGGGCTTCCCAGACGATCTGCTTGCCGACCTGAAGGGCCGCTCGACCGTCTAGGGGCGGGCTAGTCGGCGGCTTCTTCGGCCTTCTCCAGCAGCTTCAGCCAGATCTCGCTGCGGGAGGGGTAGGGGGCGACCGCGTGACGGAGGGTCGACAGCGGTACCTCGGCGACGATCGCGAAGGTCGCGGCCTGGAGGAAGTCGGCGGTCTCGAAGCCGGTGAAGGTGGCGCCGACGATCGTCCCCTTGGCCGTGTCGACGACCAATCGGCAGGTGCCGCCGGTGTCCTTGCCCTGGAAGCTGGCGCCGGCGGTGCCGTCGGTGGGGACGTCGACGGCGCGGGCCTCGATGCCCGCTTCGCGCGCCTGCTCGAGGGTCTTGCCCGCTGCCGCAACCTGCGGGTCGGTGAAGGTGACGCGGGGGGAGCCGATGCCTTCGGCTTTGGCCTCGGTCTCACGCCCGATGAGGTTCTCCGCCACGACCCAGGCCTGGTACTTGCCCATGTGGGTGAAGAGGGCGCGGCCGTTGACGTCGCCGATCGCGTAGAGCCAGTCGCGGCCGCCGACCCGGAGGCGGTCGTCGGTATCGAGGAAGCCGTGTTCGTTCGGCTCGACCCCGGCCGCGTCGAGGCTCAGCTCGGCGGTGTGGGGGACGCGGCCGACGGCGATCAGGATCTCGGCCGCCTCTATCCGCTCGCCGCCCGCCAGGGTCGCGACCACGCCGTCGCTCTCACCCGGCGCCACCGCTTCGACCTTCGCCCCGGTCCGCACATCCACCCCGAAGTTCTCGCGCAGCGACTCGGCGACCTCCTCACCGGCGAACGGTTCCTCGCGCGAGAGCAAGTGCTCGCCGCCCTCGACCAGGGTGACGTCGCAGCCGAGGCTGGCCCAGGCCTGGGAGAGCTCGCTGCCGACCGGGCCGCCGCCGAGGACGATCATGCTCGCCGGCACGTGCTTGGCGGTGGTCGCGTCGCGGTTATTCCAGGCGCGGACCGTGTCGAGGCCCTCGATCGGTGGCATGTTGGCCTTGCTGCCGGTGGCGACGACGATCGCCCGCTCGGCGACGAGGACATCGTCGCCGACCTGAACCTGCCGCTCGGCCGTGAACCGGGCCTCGCCGCGGAAGAGGTCGATCTCGCGTTCTTCCAGCCAGGGCAGCTGCCCGGAGTCATCGAGGTCGTGGATCACCTCGTCGCGGCGGTCGAGCACCGTCTGCGCCTCCAGCTCGCCGTGGCCGGTGGGAACCCCGGGGAGCCGCTTCGCCTCGCCGAGTACGTCGGCCGGGCGCAGCAACGCCTTCGAGGGCATGCAGGCGTAGTAGGAGCATTCGCCGCCGATCAGGTCGCGCTCGACGATCGCCACCCGCCAGCCGGCGTCGGCCAGGCGCCCGGCGCAGACCTCGCCCGAGGGGCCGGCACCGAGGACGATCGCGTCATAGCTGCGCTCGTTCAAGGGCCACATGATCACAGGCAAGTCAAGTCCGGCGCGTACAATGGGAAGGCATTCCCAAGCACGGGGGCGACAGGCTTCGACGTGGTCGACTCGTGCGAACGGTTGCAGGTCGAGGTTGCTGGAGGCCTCGTTAAACCCCAGCACAAACCAATACGTGCGGACCATGAGTTCGCCCTCGCCGCTTAGT
>DASTSW010000014.1:0-111913 GCA_035760445.1 Solirubrobacterales bacterium
GGCGCCATGATGACCGGTCGGCCTTCCTTGCTGATTTTGTAGCGCCCGGTGAGGTACGCCGCGCTCCCACCGAGTTTCAGCTGGCTCGGGGTCGTTTTGACGAATTCGTATTCGCTTTCAGAACCCGGAACCAAAACCGAAGTGACTTTGCCAGTGAGTTCGAACGCGCCGCCTCCGAACAGGCACTGAGCCCCTTGCAGGTTCAGCGTCGCGATCTGGGCCGGCGACCCGTAGGTGACCGCCTTTCCGAGTGCGCCTTCTTCGGCCAATCCCAACAGAGTTGGCGTGTTCACTTGTTCGTTTTTAACGATGCAGGTCGGGTGTTTCAGGCTTTTGCAACCCGAGAAAGCGAACGTGCTTTGAAGGACTCCAGCGCTTCCGTCGGCCGGATTACGGACAGAGCTTCCGATCCCCGCCGTCTGACATTCGATGTCATCGGTATAGCCCGAAACCGCGTAGGTGATGTGGAACGTGCTGGTCGCGGTGGCCGTGACCGGAGTTGCGGTTGAGCCGACTGGGACGAGTTTGCCTTTGACAAAGCCTTCCGTGTACCAGTGCTGCGTCGCCGCAGATGCGACCGCGGCGGAAACCGTCAAGAGCCCGAGGGCCACGACGACGACCACGACCGGGTACTTCAACTTCGATCCTCTGGATCGTTGCCACATATCTTGTGCCTCCATGTATCGGTTTGACTGACAGCGCCCAGCGGGTGGCACCCCGGATCCAACTTGCGACCTGGTGTCCCCTCGCAGCCAGCCGCACCGTCTGAGCACCGGCAGGCTCGCTTTGGCAGGTGACAGCTGTCAACGTGGCCATCGCGTCGGGGGCTTCGCGATTGGCACCGATCCGGGATTCTTCGCTTGCCCATGCGGCTCGGGAGGGCGAAGGCAAAACTGCCGTTTCGAGCCAGCGTGTAGCGGTCCGGCGCTTCGCTCGATAGTCAGAAGCTTTCAAGTGACGTTAGGTCCCGTAGCCTCGAAAAGCATCAGGCTCAAGGTGGCCTGAATCGCCAAAGTGCTGGCCGCCCTCAGACGCAGGTGACTCTCCTCCCTCAGGGCGAAAAGGCGGTCAAGGGCGCCGCTTATGACCCGCGCGATCTCGGTCGCCCCCTGCTCGTCGAGGGTCATCGGAACCCGCGCGATCACGCTCTCTGCTCGAGTCTCGAAGAGTCCCGCCCGGGTCGCCTCGACGGCTTCGCGGAAGAGCGCGTTGATCACATCCACATCCGCCCTTTTTCGAGCAGCCAGCTCCTCGCGGATCCGGCCGCCGTGATCGTAGGTCTCCCTGCGGCTCTCGGCGAAGTAGACCCGCTCGACCGTCCCTCGCCGGGGGCGCTCGAGGTCAACGCGGACGAGGCCGGCCTCCGCCAGACGCCCGATCTCATACCGGACCCGGGACAGCGGCATGCCGAGGCGATCGGAGAGCTCAGCGGCGCTGGCGGGCGCCAGGGTGAGGCGGGTGATGATCCTCATCCTGGTGGGATCGGTCGCGGCTAGAGCTTCCTGCTCGAGACGCGAGGAGCCGAGATCCTTCGCAGCCGTCGACCTGCGGCGCGGAGTGGCGCCGGACAGTTCCTCCGCGTCATCGCAGCGCGGAAAGCAGAGGATCGTGACCTGGGACGCGATCGCCTCGCGGCCGTCGAGACGTCCCAGTGCCCCCTTTCGAATCGCAAACATTTCGCTCAACACTTCGTTTTGGACATCCACCGCTGCACTCCAACCCCGCTCGTCGAGGGTGACCGGGAGGCGCACCAGACGGTGATCGGGGCGCCGCGAGAAGATCCCGGCGCGGGCGGCCCGGATCGACTCCTCGTACAGCACACGAAGCACGCGAACGTGAGCTTCTTCGAGACGAACCGGCGAAAGCTCCACCAGCTCGGAGTCGCTGAGCATGAGTTTCTCGGGGTCGACCCGGTAGAGGGTTTCCCGCACACGACTCCTGCGAACCGTCCCCGCGACGTCGACCAGGCCGGCCTTGCGCATCTGGCGCAAGCGGTATTGAACCTTTTCCCTGGAATCCCCGATCACCTCGGCTACCGCACCGGCGGTGGCCGGGCGGCAGCTGAGGTGATCGACGATCGCCAGCCTTAGGGGGTCAGCCTGGATGCTGAGCTTTTGCTGCGCGAGCCGCACTGGGCCTTGACCACCGGGTTCGAACCGCGCGAGATCCCGTTCTGACCCCGGAATGCGACCTTCGCTCTACGGGGCTTGCGACAGAGGTCGGTGGAGTTGACCAGCAGGCCCTTCTTACCGCCCTGCATTTCCAGCACGAACTTGCTGACCGGGGCGTCGGGCAGCGCTTCGAAGGTGTTGCGGATCTGTCCTTTGACGGAGTCGATCCGGCCCACCAGGTCGATGTTGATCTTGCCCGAGTTGAGCGCGACCACCAGATCGGGCAGGGTGTGATTCGACGAGCGCAGGTAGACCGGCCCGGAGAGCGGTTCGTCGAGCAGCGGCGTGGTAGCGCGGGCTTTGCCGTAGATCGAGGCCGCCGGGCATTTTTCACCCGGGACCCTGCCTTCCCTGAACTGCACCCGGGTGCAGATGGTTTTGATGTGGGCGTTCTCGAGGAACTCCGAGTGCGGCAGCGTCACCTGAGCTCTCTCGATGTTGGCGTTGAGGCCCTTGGGATAGGTGACCACCGCTTTCAGCGCGGGGTGCGAGTTGCGCTTGGTGCCGCCCTTGAGCGAGATCACCAGCTTCGGCTTGAAGTTCAGCGAGGCGCAGTCCGCTGCCTGGAAGGGACTAGTGACGGTGAATGGCTGGTCGTCGGCTTCGCTGCCGAAGTCCGAGCCGGAGCCGAGCACCGTCGAGGCGGTCGCGGTGCGCGCGCACGAGGTCGGGTTGAGAGTGAATTCCGGCCGATCCGTGTAGACGCGGATGTCGCGGGCGTGGACCGGGATGCCGTCGATGATGTGCGGGATCGGGTCCGAGCCGGCAGCGTCGACGAACACCTCCGCGGTTTCGGGGTTGACCCGCAGGGCCTCCCGGATCACCACCGTGCCGAGGTCGAACGGCCCGACCTTGGCGGCGGTGATCGCGACGATCGAGAGGGCCGCGCCGTTGTAGGGCCCGGCGAGGTAGACGCTGCCTGGCACGTAGGTGAGGCTGGGACCGACCCCAGCGCCGACCAGGGTGCGCCCGACCTGAGAGGCCGCGGGGCAGGAGGGCGCCGCCAGCTCCTCGCCGCCGCCATTGCTGCGTTCGCGGCTGCGCGCCGCTTCGATCGCCGCGTCCGGGCAGAACGGGATCCCAGCCAGCTTTCCGACCAGGCCGGGCGGCAGCTTGATCGAGAAGCGGCTGAACTCCTGCTCGGAATCGGTCCGGGTGAGCCCCAGGTTGAACGGCGAGTAGCGCCCGGCCGAGTTGTTCAGGGTGCCGGCCATCAGATCCGGGCTGAATGGCGGAGTGCCCCCGCTCGGGCAGGCGCCGCCGTCGGCGCCGCGCTCGATCTGGAAGCTGCCAGTGGTGGTGAAGGCCTCGGAGTCGTTCGCCGCCGAGAACGGGGTCATCCGCGCGACCGTCTTGTATTCGCCGCAGGCGGTGGGGGTTACGAGCGGCGCCCGCGCCCCTTCGCGGAAGTGCAGCTTGAAGGAGCTGTATGGGAGCGGCGGCAGGTCGTCGAAGGTGGTCGTGATCTGACCGGTCTCCTGATCGAACTCGACCTTGCCCGCCTGCTTGACGAGGATGCCGCGTTCGGGCGCCCGCGCGACCAGGTAGAGCGCGCCGAGGGTTCCGAACGGGTTGTCGAAGGGCGTGGCGAGGTAGACGGCGCCTTCGATCGGTTCGTCGAGCAGCGGCGTCTTGGCGATCACGGTGCCGAGCTTCGACGTTTCGGGGCAGCCGGCGCCCGGCCCGGAGTCGACCTTCTCCGCCGCGTACTGGGACGGGCTGCAGGCGCCGATCCCGTCCGCCAGCGAGGGGTTGATCGTGACGCCCTCGGGGAGAGTGACGACGGTCTTCCGCGGCTGCGATTCGGCGATCCCCCCGGGGCTCTTGAGGCCCTGGTTCGGAAGGTTCAGCTCGAAGTCGAGCCCGCTGGGATTCGAGGCCAGCCTGGTGGTCGGCTGGGAGGCGATCGTCGGCGTGAACGGCACTGCGTCGCAGCCGACAAGCGGTTCCGGGTCACCGGCGCTGTTCCGAATCGGCACGGTTTCGGTCACGTACTGGCCGGGCGCGTCTTTGGAGCTGATGCTGATCGTGGTGTTGAACTGCCCGCAGGAGGTCGGCAGAGTCAGGTAGGCCGGGCGGGGCGAGGAGGCCGGGCAGCCGAAGTCGTGTCCCTGGCCGGGCACGGGACAGACACGGTCGGGATCGTTGACGGGGTCCGACGGCGTCCCCCAGATCGTCTCGGTGACGTGGGTGATTTGAAGCGGGACGTTCGGCGCGGCGACAACCAGCCCGTAGCCGTTTTCGCTGTCGACCGAAGCTTCCTGAAACGGCGAGAACTGAAACAGGGAGAAGCCCAGCGTCGCGGGCAGGCCCGGAGGCGGCACGAGGTTGAAGAGGGCGTTCGCGGGTTCCCCGAACCCCGGCACGTTTGCCCTGAGGATGCCCACCTGGGTGTCCCCAGAGCAATTGGGCGAGGTGCCTTCGAACTCGCTACGCGCGCAGGTCGGAATCGAACTCGGGTTGCCGAAGAAGCCGGGGGGCAGACGGACCAGCACGTCACGTATGTGGCCGCCGATCGCCTGCTGGGTCGATTCTTCGACGTTGACGTCGAAATTGACGACGAATTTGTCCGGGTGGGCGCCGGCCTGGTTCTCGACCGAGCCGTCGCTGCGCAGCGGCGTGACCGAGACCGATCCCGGGACGAACCCGAACTCGCCTTCATCCGCCCGCGCGACCGCCGGCAGCGCCAGGCAGAAGAGCGCGACGAGGACGGCGAGGTTGTTCTTGGCCGAGATCATTTTCCGCCTCCACGGTTGTGCTTGCCGCCCTTGCCCTTCTTGGCGTGCTTCTTTTTCTTGTGTTTCTTCTTCGGGTGCTTCTTCTTGTGTTTGCCGGGCTGGTTTTCGCCTACGTTGCCGGCGCCGGAGAAGTTCAGCGACGCCGGGGTGGGGTCGTTCGGTGGCGAGTAGGGCGGTTGACACCCTTCTCCCTGGCACTCGCCCGGATCGATTTCGGTTTCCGCCGCGAACCCGCCTCCTTCCCTGGCGACGTAGAGGTCCATCAGGTCGTCCTTGTCCTTGAGGACCAGCTGGTCGCGGGTGGTGAAGAAGACGTTCTTCCCGGTTGCGTCGGCGGCGATGAAGTTCGAATCCGTGGCTCCGCGCCCGCTCGAGATCAGCGCCACGCAGCCGTCGGCCTCGGTGCAGTCGCCGACGCCATCCGGCTCGTACTGGTAGACGTCTTCGACCCGTTCGTTGGTGTCGAGCGGCGAGAGCGAGTCACGGGTGTCGAAGAAGACGCGTCCGTTGTCGGTCACCAGGCGGAGGGGATTCAGATAGCCGCCTCCGAACGGTGACGCCCCCGCCGCGTCACGTTTGGTCAGGTTCGACCGCCCGAGCGCAAGCGCACCGACCGAATTGCAGGAGGCGCAGGTGAGCGAATCGCGGTCCGAGTCGTAGACGTATACCTCCTGGCAGGGGTTCGGCTGAATGTCGATGCCGTGAGGGCACAAGCCGCTGTTGCCGGCCGCGGTCAGTGGCGCTTCCGAGAGGAACGTCAGCACGTGCCCGTTCGGACTCGCCTGCGCGGTGCGGTTGACCACGGCAGGAACCCAGTCCCTGGCGCCCTCGGCGATTCCGAAGTTGGGGTTACTGTCATCCGGAAGCAGGGTGCCGACGAAGCGGGTCGATCCCTCCTGCCAGGCATAGAGGTTGTCCTTGCCGGCTTCGGCTTCGTCGCCTCCCGCGTTGGGAGCTTCGTCCAGAACCGAGGTGCTGACGAAATAGAGTCGCGAGAGGTCGTCGCTCTGCCCGACGAGCCCGAGGAAGCCTCCTTTCCCAGCGGTGAGGTCGGCCGTCGTTTCACCGTCGAGGTCATAGACGGTGCCGCTCGTCAGCAGGATCTTCGAGCCGTCGGCGCTGGCGTTGAGGAACTGGCCGGGAGCGGGTATCGCCCGGGTCGTTTCCGCGTTTTCGCGGACATACAACTGCCCTCCGGCGTCATGCCAGAACACACGTGAGCCATCGTTTGAGATCGCGTTGTCGATGACAGCGGAGGATCGGGATGGGACTTCCTTTTCGCCGCCGAAGCCGGCGCCCGGGGCGGCCGACGCGTTGCCCGGCGCAACGTTGACGAGGCGCAGCTCGCCTGCCGACCATTCATAGAGGTTGTCTTTGTCCGCGCCGCCGTCCAGGGCCGCCGGCGCCACGTCGGTTGCTTCGGTGAGAGCGTCGTTGGCCGCGAAGAAGACACGCGAGAGGTCGGCGGACGCGCCGGCGTAGTCGAGGGTGAACCCGTTGAAGGTCCCTTCGGCATCCCGGTTGGGCGGCGTGGTCTTCAGCAAGGGATCCAGCGCCAGGGGGTCGCCGTTCGACTGGGCAACGAGGTTCTCGTAGCCCGCCGGGGCTTCTGGAGCCAGAAGTTGGTTGTTGAGGCGGAGGATTGCCTGGTCCAGATTCGGGTCGAGCGCGAAGGAGGCGAATGGCCTGCCCGAGCTTCCGCTCGACGGAGTGCCGATCCCGGTGGACTGCCAGCCCGACGCAGTCCGCCGGGCGATGTTCTGGTCGAACTCGGTGGGCCCTTCGTTCAGCCGGAAGGGCTGGCTGGCGTAGGCGATCGAGTCGCCGTCGGGAGAGACCTGTATCGGGAATGGAATCGGCACGACCAGGCCGGGCTTGCATTCGGAGCCGCAGGTGGCTCGGGTGGGCTCCGGGGTGATCACCTGGCCGCCGTTCTTCCGCACCGGCGAGACCTGCTCGTAGACCCGGCCGTCCGGGAGGTTCGCCGCCACCACCGGGAAGGTGCGGAAGATCTGGTCGGCGCCGGCGGCGGTGCCCTGGGCGCTGGTGGCGACGACCCGGTAGTGATAGGTGCCGCCGGGGGCCAGCCCCGAGATGGGCGCCGAGGCCAGCAGGGCGTTCTGTCCGCTGCCGAGATCCGCTCCACCGATCGGAGCTTCTTTTGCCCCGGCAAAGCGTTCAGATGGGTCGTTTGCTTCCCAGTCGGCCAGAGAGATGTACTGGAAGGAGTAGCTGGTCAGCGAACCCTTCGGGTTGACCTGAGCCTGCAGCGTCGCGCTGGTCGTCCTGACATTGACCACGTTCTCGGACTCGACGACGGGTACCAGGTTGGGTGGCCGGGAGAAGACGTAGCCGAGCGAGCTCTGTTTTTCGTCACCCCCGCTACTGGAACTACCGTTGGGTGCCGCGCCGTAGAGGACGCCGGGCGGGCTGCCTTCGCTCCAGGAAAGGTCCGGATTGAAGGCGAGGGCGGTGAGTTGGTCGCGTTCCGGAACCGCTTTGAACGCCGGTTCGGTCTCGGTGAATTTGCCCTGGGCGTTGCAGGGGTTCAGCAGGTGGAGTTTGCGATTCGCGTAGTTGTAGTAGAAAACTTCGCCAGTAACGGGGTTGACGGTGTAGCCGCCGATTCCGGTCCCGATGTTGAAGCTGCAGACGGGTTTGTCGCGGGAGACCGAGAGGTCGTACTTGACGATGAAATTGTCGGCGGCGGCGTAGATGGCGCCGGCGGCGTCGACGATCGGGTTGCTTGCAGATATTGGTCCGGTAGTGCTGCCGATGTCATTCGCCCGGCCGGTGTAGACGTAGTGTTCGTAGTCACCCGGGGCTTCGGGTTTGAAGACCATCAGGCGCTTTAAGACGCCGCTGTTCAAGACGTAGTCGGAAACGAAGACTTCGCCGTCGTCGTTGACCGCAATCGCGCCCGCATCATGGATTTTGTCGGGACTTTCCTCGACCGTTTCGAAGGCGGTGCCCAGGACTCCGAACCTGGCGATCACTTCCGCGTCTGGATTGAAAACCGTTACCGCCAGCCCATCCGCTCCCGACGCCTCACTGAGGAAATAGACGTTGCCCGTGCTCTGGTCGACATCGACGTCCTGCCCCGTGCCGCCACCGTTCGGGCGACTGCCGCACACGGGAGCCCCGGGGGCGAGCGGGCCGCAGCGAGCTGGGGTGGCCACTTTGTAATTGGGGTCGCCGAAGGTTTCCTCGAAGGTTCCGTCAGGCGCGTAGCGGGCCACGGCCGGCCGCAGTTCGGCCCCCCCGGCTTCCGAGCCGACATGGCCGTTCGGGACCGCCGCATACAGCGTTCCTTTGGGCACGCCGCCGGCACCGGTGCGATTGATCGCCATCCCCTGGACGCCGCCGAGCTGGACTTCCTGCGGCCATTCCTCGCCTTCCGGCTTCGGAGTGAGGATGCCGGCGAAGGTGTCGACCGTTTCGTAGGTCGCTGCCGGGGCAGCGGTCGCAAAGAGAACTCCGAGGAGCGACGCCGCGACCAGCAGGCCGACCGAGAGGCGGGTGAAGTTTTTTCTGGCAGATGCTGGCGTCATGTGTCCTCGTCTCGGTCGGTCGTGATGAAGGCAGGAGAACTGCGTCTCGAAGCGATGGCCACCCGCTCCGGCCGGTCGCCGGAGCGGGTGCTCGCCTTCTTATGGAGCCGGGGGAGCCTCCACCGCCCAGCTGCCGTGGGCCTCGTAGATGGCCGGGTTTTCGGTGGTGCCCTGAATGAAGATCCCGTTCAATAGGGCTCCCGATTTGCTGTAGCCAAGCGCTCCGCCAATGAGCTGACGCGCCCTCAGCCTGCCCGAGGTGTGTTCTTCGGCGAGTTCTTCGGTGGTGTAGATGCAGAGGACGCCGGGTGCCGCCGTCGGGTCTTCGATAGTTCCTTCGCAACCGGTTGGAACGCATTCGGGTTCCCCGACCACGCAGCTCTGGCCTTCGTCTTTGCCGAATTCTTCGAACTGGGTTTCTTCGGCGTTGAAGAGAAAGGCTTTTTCGCTCTTTTCTTCCAGCGGGATCGGGAAGGAGATGGTGGTCTCCGAGCCAGGGGAGGATTCCGTCGTCGAGGTGAGGAAGAGGTTCCAGGCTCCCGTCTCGGTTTTGCCCGGCGGCAGGGTGTCGGTGAAGCCGGTTTCGCCGGGTTTGCCCTGGACGCCCTGGATCCCCTGTTTGCCCTGGGGACCTTCTTTGCCCTGGGCGCCGGTGTCGCCCTTGGGGCCTGAGTCGCCCTTCGGACCGGCGGGTCCGGCCGGGCCGGCTGCGCCGGCAGCGCCCGGTTTGCCCGCGTACTTCTTGGCGATCTTTTCGACTTCCTTCTTCTGCTTGCCGGTCAGCGCGCCGCTGGCGGCAATGGCGGTTCCGCCGAGGGCGGCGACCAGGGCGACGATGGCAATGACGAGGCCGGCGGTGCCGAGCTTCTGGTGAATGCGGTCGATCATCGGTGAGCTACCTCTCCTGTTTGTCGATCGAAGGAGCGGCGGTGCCGAGTCTCGAGAAAGGCGCTGAGCCTGCTCACGCGACAGATCTCCTTCTTCCCATGAGCCCCTACTCGCTGCCCCCTGCAGCCCGTGGCTCGTTTTCTTTCCCCTGACGCGAGGCCGAAGTTCCCTCGGACCCCTCGCGTCGAGCGGCAAGATACACAGATACGCCTACTCGTGTCAAGAAATCACGGCAGTTAAATTCTCTGGAATGGGAGAGAAAATGCGGCTAAAAGCGCTTGATCTGGCACTAGATAGCGGGTTTTATTGATTCAGAGATAGACAATGAACTATTTTGTTTCTGGATGACCGCAGCCGCGAATGAAGATCACTAGGGTCCGCAGACGGATGGTTGCCACGCCATGGGGAGATTCGGATTCGCTTCGGGATCGCCGCCTGCGACCCGGTCCCGGTGTTCCCCGCGAGGACGTGATCGGCAACCAGCACGAGCGGCTCTTCGGGGCGATGGTGGCGAGCGTCTCCGAGCGCGGCTACGCGGGGACCACGGTCAACGACCTGGTGAAGATCTCGGGGGTCTCGAGCAGGACCTTCTACGACCTCTTCGGCGACAAGCAGTCCTGCTTCGTCGCGGCTCTGAAAGCGATCATCGAGCGGGCGATGACCTACGCCGCCGCGGTCGCCGGCGAGATCGACCCCGATGCCAGCTGGGAGCAGCAGGCGCGACGCGGCTTCGATGCTTTCGCGGAAATGGTCGCGGCGCAGCCGGCCGCGGCGCGAATGGCGCTGCTCGAGGCATACGCCTCCGGCCCGGAGGGAACGGCGCCGGTCGAACAGGCGGTGGCCGCCTTCGAATGGCTCACCCTGCAAACCCTGAAGCAGTCGCCCGAGCGGGCGGGGATGCCGGCGGAGCTGGTCACCGCCCACATCGGGGCGCAGCAGGAGATCGCGCGGACGCGACTGCGGCTCGGAACCGAGGCCGAGCTTCCCGCCCTCACCGACCAGCTGTGGGGGCTGATCGGATCTTTCCGGCCGCCGCCGGAACCGCTGCGCCTGGTCGGGCGGTTGCCGAAGGCCGAACCCGAGACGATCGCCGCCCACAGCCATGCCGAGCGGGCACTGCGCGCCTTCTCCGTCGTCGTCGCCGAGAACGGCTACATGGACGCGACGATCGACGAGGTCCTGAAGCGGGGACAGATGTCGGCCTCCACTTTCTACGCCCACTTCGATGGCAAGGAGGACGCGATGCTGGCGGCGATCGACACCGCCTGCGCGCAGACGATCGCGGCGATGGCACCGGCCTTCGCCCGGCACGACGACTGGACCGACGGGATCCGGGCGGCCTACGGGGGGATGCTGAACTTCCTTGCCTCCCGGCCGGCGCTGGCCAGGCTGATCTCGGTCGAGGTCTACGCGGCTGGGAGCGCGGCGATCGAGCGGCGCGACCGGGGCCTGCAGCCGTTCGACGTCCTGGTCGCCAACAACACCTCGGCCTGGCACCAGATGCCGCCGGTCGTCTACGAGTCGATCCGCGGTGCCTTCCACAGCCTGCTTTACAAAACTGTGCATGACTCCGGCGCCGAGTCCCTCCCCCAGCTGGCCCCGGTCTGCACCTACCTGACCCTCTTCCCCTTCGTCGGCGCCGAGGGGGCGTGCGCGGCGGCCAACGGCGCCGGGAAATCGAGGCGCGCGAGCCCTGGCGGCGGTCCGACCGCGGCGTCCGGCACCGGGTCCTATCCCCTGCAGACCCCGATCACGACGAACATCCAGGCGGCCCTGTCCTTCCTCTCGGACATCTCTTCGCAGCCCGGCGAGAAGACGGCTACTCCCGCTGAAGTCGCCACCGAGGTCGGGGACGACGTCGGGGTCGTTCGCCGCTACCTCGGCGAGATGGCGACGGCCGGCGTCCTCGACGTGATCTCAGACGCGGCGGGCGGCGAACCGCGCTACAGCTCACGCGATCGCCTGCATCCGTTGCAGTCGATCAGCACCCAGCAGAGCGCGATGCAGACGGAGGAGGAACGGAAAGCATTTACCTCGCACGTCTGGAGCAAAATCACCGGCGAGGTCGAGCAGGCGCGCGAGGCCGGCAGCTTCGAGAAGCGCCTGGACAGATGGATCGTCCGCATGCCGCTGAACCTCGACGAGGAGGGGTGGCGCGAACTGACCGTCCTCCACGACCAGATCTTCCACTCCTCGATCGAGATCCAGGCGCGCAGCGGGAAGCGCCTGGAGGATTCGGGCGAGGAGGGGTTCGAGGTGCGAAGCGTGCAGCTGGTCTTCGAGATGCCCGAGGACGAGGACGAGCCATACGGCGCGTAGTTTACGCCGGCTCTATTTGCAGAGTTCGATTACCCCGAGCGGGTTGTTGATCATCGCTTCCAACGCCACCTTCCCCATTGCTTTGTGTCCGCATTCGTTCGGGTGGATGCTTTCCCGCAGGGGCAGAGTCAGGCCCCCCATCCACGGTTCTTTGTCACCGAACACATGGCCGTTCAGCGAATTGACCAAGCTGGTATCGGCTACGACCTTGGGGTCGCCGGTTTTCCTTACCGCTTCGGAGATCGCATTGTTCAGCCTCTCGGTAAATAGCAGCAGCGAATCGACGGCGGTCGGCTGTTTCGAGCCGAGAGGCACAACATCACTGACCCGGATCTTCCCCAACAGCCCGAGCTCGATCTCACCTGTGGTTTTTTTCAGCACCTTCGGATAGAGGAAGACCCGGATTGTCGCTTTTGGCGCCCGGTTTCGGATCTCCGCCAACACGACCAGCAGCCATGCTTCGATATTTCCGAACAGTTTTTCCTTTTCGGCAATGGCTTTCTGACATGGTTTGGGGTCATACGGATCTTCGATCGGTTTCAGGTATATGCAGCTGCCGACGATCGATCCGAAGCCGGCATCATTGCCGCCAATCGTCAAACCGACGATTCCGATGTTTTTGTTCTGCTCTTTGTCTTTTGGACTGAGCCATGTGGCCTGCGCTGGTTTTTGAATCCAATTGAGAGCAGGGGGGGTAGAGAGCTCGTCGTACTGGCCTTCTATGTCAGCGTTTTTTCCGCCGCTCCAGATGTTGCTCGCCACCGCGCCGCTGCAGGCCCGGAAGATGAAGCGCTGGGGATTCCGCTGAAAGACTTTCGCTTTTTCGACGTGGGCGGAACCGAAGGCTGCCCCAGCGATCAGTGCCGGCCATGCCGCCGGAGTTCGATGGCATTCGTTCAGGTTGCGTTTGCCCCCCAGGCTCGACTGGTGGGTTGGTGCGTAGTATTTGCCCACGCCCTCGCCGGACGAATATGAGTCTCCGAGCGCCGCGTATGTCCATTCGGGACCTAACGCTTGGTCCTTTGCCACGCATTTGGAGGTCGCGGGGGGATTTTTCCCGTCGCCCGAATACTCCGCTTCCCAGTAATAGACGCCGGGTTCTTCGAATTCGATCGGTTCGGAGGTCGGCACTGTGGCGCCTTCGACTTCGACTTCGCCGGCGGAGGCGACGAGTTCGGTGCATTCGTCGTCGGCAAACACCTTGTATTTGACCGTGCCGGTCGCTTCGGAGGCGTATTTGGTGTGCAGGGTTACGTGGTAGGTGACCGGGGTTTCGACCGGAACCTGGATTTCCTCGCCCGATTCGCTTCCTCCGTTCAGCCCTTCGCCGGAGAGATAGCCTGTGATCGGAGCCGTCACCGTCGCGACCTCTCCTCCGCAGGATCCGATCGAACCCTGGTTGACGCCGTCGCCGTAGTACTCGGCGACCCAGTAGTAGGTGCCGGGAGGCAGCGTCAGTTCTTCCGACGGTCCCACGGTCCCACTCGACACCGTCGCGCTGCCGGCGCTCGCGGCCAGTTCCGTGCATTCGCTGTCCGCGTAGACCGAGTAGGTGACCGTCCCCCCGGCCGTCGCCGCATTGGCGCCGCTGAGCGTTGCCTGGTCGCTGATCGGGGTGCCCTCTTCGACTTCGATCACAGGGCCTTCTTTTTCGCCGCCGGTCAGCGTCGTCGAGATCGAGGTCGGGCTGACCACCGCAAGGATCTCGATGCCGCAGGGGCTGAGCGCCGCCGGGTTTCCCCCGCCGCCCGAGTAGTCGGCCTGCCAGTAGTAGACGCCGGGTTCTTCCAGTTCGACTGGTTCGGACGAGGGGACGGTCGCGCCCGCGACGGCGACTTCGCCGGCGGAGGCGACGAGTTCGGTGCATTCGTCGTCGGCATAAACGAAGTACTCGAGGGTGCCGGTCGCTTCGGCGACGTTCGCGCCGTGCAGGGTCGCCCGGTCCGTGACCGCGGTCCCGGTGGCGACCTCCAGCTGTTCGCCCGTCCTTGCGCCGGCGGTCAGCTCCGTGGTGACCCGCGGCAGCACGACCTGGATCTCGTCGCCACAGCGACCACTTGCCGGGTAGTTGACGCCGTCGCCTGAGTAGACGGCGCGCCAGAAGTAGTACCCGGGTTCTTCGAGTTCGATTGGTTCGGAGGACGGCACTGCGGCGCCTTCGACTTCGACTTCGCCGGCGGAGGCGACGAGTTCGGTGCATTCGTCGTCGGCGTAGACGGAATATTCGACGGTGCCGGTCGCTTCGGAGGCTTTCGGACCGCTCAGCGTGGCGCTGTCGGTGACGGCGGCGTCCATCGACACTTCGATCACTTCGCCTACCTCTCCCTCCCCGGAAAGGGTGGTCGCCAGGGTGGTCGGGGAGATCACTTCGAGGACCTCGTCGCAGGGGCTTTCGGCGGCCTGGTGCAGCGGCCCGCCGCTGTAGGAGGCCCGCCAGTAATAGGTTCCTTCTGCGAGTTCCACCGCTTCGGAGGAGGCCGCGTTCCCTCCCGTGACTTC
This sequence comes from Solirubrobacterales bacterium, assembly GCA_035760445.1. Lineage (GTDB taxonomy): Bacteria > Actinomycetota > Thermoleophilia > Solirubrobacterales > 70-9 > VAYN01. Next base: position 14,167 of record DASTSW010000014.1, read on the forward strand.
CCCTCCCCCGGCTCCGGCGACCAGTTCTTCGCATTTGCTGTCCGCGTAGATCGAATAGGTGATCGTCCCGGTCGCTTTCGAGGAGTTGGTCCCACTCAGGGTCGCGGTGTCGAGGACTTCAGCGCCCGCCGGGACGGTGATTTCTTTGCCTTCCGGCCCTTCTTCGCCTTCCCCGACGAGTTTGGTCGAGACGGTCACCGCCGCTTTTACCGTCAGGACCTCGTTGCTGCAAGGACTAACCGAGCCCAGGTTGTTGGCGTCGCCGGAGTATTCGGCCTGCCAGTAGTAGACCGCCCCCGCGGTCAGTTCGATTTCGCTCGAGGCCGGAACGGTCCCGCCGCTGACGCTCACTTCTCCCGCCGACCCCACCAGTTCTTTGCATTCTTTGTCGGCGAAGACCTTGTAGTTGACCGTGCCGGTGGCTTTCGAGGAGTTGGTCCCGCTCAAGGTCGCGGTGTCTTTGACTTTGGTCCCCTCGTTGACCGTGATTGCCGCGCCTTCTTTGCCGCCGCCTTTGAGCGAGGTGGACAGGGAGGTCGAGGTGGGTGAGGATCCGGCTTCGACGTACAGCGCCGATGTGGTGACGTAGCTTCCTTCCCATTTGGCGGCTTTGGTGCCGCAGAGGCCGCTGCTGCCCGAACCGACCGGAAGGCTGGCTTCGAGGTGCAATGTCGCCGGATTGCCGCTTGTAAGAGTGCCGATTTTGGTGTTGTTGGTTTCGAAGATGCATGTGACGCCGAGGCGTGTGGTGTCGACTTTGGCGCCAGAAGATATGACGGCACCGCTGGAGTGATGGATTTCGAAGTTGCCGGTGGTGGCGGATGTCACGTGCCAGCTGTTTGTGCAGCCCGTGAAGTTCAGGGTGGTGAGGCTGCCGCTGGCTGTTACGGCCGCGCCGTGGTTTTCGACTTTGGCATCGATTGTCGAGGAGCATGCGATGCTGGCAATCGGGGTGGCGAGCACGACGTGACCCCCCTCGTTGACCACATGGATCGTCGGTGTCGCCGGGGCGCCACCTGTGCTGGTGGTGACAACGGTTGCAGAAGCGCTGGCGGCGAACACCATCGCAACCGCAGCGGCGAGAGCCAGTAGGCCGCTGGACAGAATTCGCAGGTGCATCGATCTCTCCCGGTTCGATGTCCCCGCCCGCAGCAGTAGTAGCAACGGCAGTTCGATTAGTCAAGACTTGCTAAGGCTTGTTTTCCGCTGGTTTGACGATCAGCTCGAGAGGTCGGACTGCATGGACAGGGCGGTCGGGGGGATATGCGACCCGGACCGCCCTGCTCACGCCCCTTGCCTTTGGTTCGTCAGCCCTTGGAACTGCAGGTGCGGACGATTCCGGCGGAGGCTTTGGTGCCGTCGGCGAAGATCGAGCTGGCGAAGGCCTGGAGCTTGCCGTCGGTGCATTTGGCCGAGAGCACGCTGACCTTCTTGCCCTTGTAGGTGTAGGTCTTGCCGATCTTCAGGTCGAACGACTTGACCGACCCGTCGCCGTTGGCGATTTTCGGGATCGTCGCTACCGATTTGAGCCCGTAGCGGCCGTTGTGGATCTTCTTGATTTTCACCGTGGTGACGATCGCCCCGGAAACGGGCGCCGTGAAGAAGGCGTGGATGTAGAAGGTGGTGGTACCGCCCTTCTGACCGCCGTTGAACACCGTCAGAGCCGAGTTGACCGGAATCGGTTTCGATTCCGCGAATTGCACCTCGACCGAGGTCTTGCCGGAGCCGATGATCGCCTTCGGGCAGGCAGCCTTCGCGTCGCCGGTGGTGCGCGACTGCAGCTGACCCGATTTGCAGACCGGCAGCCCCTTGACGAAGACGGCGCCGTTCTTGTCGGTTTCGACGATCGCTTCCTTCAGCGCCGGCGGATGGGTGCCGTCTTTGGTCGCGATCTTCCCCGACGCGGTGAGGGTGATCGGCGCCAGCTTGCTCTTCGGCAGCGCCTTCGGCGAGAAGCCGCCGTTGAAGGTGAATACGAGGTTCCCCGCTTCCACCGTCACAGGTTTGTCCCCCGCCAATGCCGTGCCGCCGGCCACGAGGACGGCCAAGGCCGCAATCGATGCGACCAACGCGCTAAACGGTCGCCTTCCCCTGCCAAGAACATTCATCTCTGCCTCCACTGGTTGTTCGAACGAGAAACGAGCCTCTGTTATTCAGAAACCCGATTTTCTTTGAAACAAACCGGCGGACGGAGAGTTGCGGAAGGGCGCCCTCCTTCCTCTCAGTCCGAGTACAGCGCCTCGATCTCGGCTTCGTACTTGTGGGCGATCGGGCGGCGTTTGAGCTTCATCGTCGGGGTCAGCTCGTCGCCGCCGGGCTGCCAGTCGGTGGGGAGGAGCTTGAACTTCTTCACCTGCTCGACCCGGGAGAGGCCGGCGTTGCCGCGCTCGACCCCCGCCGCGACCTCCTCGAGGATCGCGGGCGCGGCGGCGAGGGCCTCGGGTGAGGTGTCCTCGATGCCGTGCTGCTGGGCGAAGACGGGAGCGAAGTCGGGGTCGAGGACGATCAGGGCGACGTTGTAGGGGCGGTCGTCGCCGACGGCGCAGACCTGGCCGATCAGCGGGCTCGCCGCCTTCAGCTTCGCCTCGATGTTGGCCGGCGACATGTTCTTGCCGGCCGAGTTGATGATCAGCTCCTTCTTGCGGTCGACGATCCGCAGGTAGCCATCCTCATCGATCTCGCCGACGTCGCCGGTATGTAGCCAGCCCTCGTCGTCGAGGGCCTCGGCGGTCTTCTCCGGCGCGTTGCGGTAGCCGGGCATCACCGCGCCGCTGCGCAGCAGCACCTCGCCGTCCTCGGCGATCTTCAGCTCGGCCCCGGGCGCGGCCGGGCCGACGGTGCCGATCTTGATCCGCTCGGGCGGGTTGCAGGTACCGGCGCCGGTGCTCTCGGAGAGGCCCCAGAGCTCGGCCAGCGGGACCCCGATCGCGTGGAAGAACTCGATCGTCTCCTGCGGGCAGGGGGCGGCGCCGACGTGCGCCCAGCTCAGCTGGTCGAAGCCGATCCGCTCGCGCAGCGCTCCCAGCACCTGCTCGGCTTTGGCGTGCTCGGCGGCGAGCTCGGCCGAGGGCTCCTCGCCAGCCTGTTCGGCCGCGACCATCCGTTGCCCAACCTCCAGCGCCCACTCGATCGCCTGGCGGCGGTTCTCGTCGGGCTCGGCCCCGATCCCGATCTCCATCGCCGCCTTCAGTTTTTCCCAGACCCGCGGCACCGCGAAGAACCAGACCGGGCGCACTTCGGCCAGGTAGGCGACGACCTGGCGCGGGTCGGGGCAGCAGGTGGTGGCGACGCCGGACCCGATCGGCCCGTAGTGGGTGGCGTTGCGCTCGGCGATGTGGGCCATCGGCAGCCAGGAGATCAGGCCGCCCTCGCTGGGCAGGCGGAAGATTTCGTCGAAGGAGCGAAAGGCCGAAAGGATGTTGTCGTGGGAGAGCTGCACGCCCTTGGGCGGCCCGGTGGTGCCGGAGGTGTAGATGACCGTGGCCAGGTCGTCGGGCCCGACCGCGCGCCAGGCCGCCTCGAAGTCGAAGCCCTCCTCGCCCCGCCCTTCCAGCTCGGTGAGGGAGATCGCGCCCTCGCGCGGCTCGCCGTCGACCACGATCACGTGCTCGAGCGCCTCGGCGCTGTCGCGTACCGCGAGGACGGTGTCGAGAAAGGCCTGCTCGGTGACCAGCACGGAGTTGCCGGCGTCGGTCACCAGGTACTCGATCTGCTCGGCGGTCGAGGTGTTGTACAGCGAGAAGGGCGTCGCCCCGAGGTGCATCGCCGCGGTGTCGGCGAAGTGGAACTCGGGCCGGTTGGTGAGCATGATCCCCACCGTGTCGCCGCGGCCGACGCCGAGGGCCGCGAGGCCAGCCGCCACCGCTCGCACCCGCTCCCCGTACTCGGCCCAGGTGGCGCTGAACTCGTCGTCCTTGGTCCGCAGCGCGGTCCGCGCCCCGTGCTCGGCGACGGTCACTTGGAAGGCCTCGGCCATCGTCGCGGACTCGAGCGCCCGCGGTCGCGGCACAGCAGTCTCTTTCTGTTCGCTCAGCATTCCCAAGTCCCCCGTCGACTATCGCACGGAGTCGAGGGAGATTCCAGCCTTCCGGGACTAGAGGATCGCCAGCTGGCGATTGCTCTCGAGGTCGAGCAGGGCCTGCTTGCGCTCGAGGCCGCCGCCATAGCCGGTGAGGGAGCCGTCGGCGCCGATCACCCGGTGGCAGGGGATGACGATCGAGATCGGGTTGCGGCCGTTGGCGGCGCCGACGACCCGGGCGCGCTGCCAGGACTCGACGTCGGTCTCGAACAGGGTGGGGTCGATTTTTGCCGCTTGCTCGCCGTAGCTGGCGGTCTGACCGTAGGGAATGTCGAGCAGCGCCCGCCAGACCGCCTTCTGCAGTGGAGTTCCCTGCGGGTCGAGCGGTAGGTCGAACTCGCGCAGCTCGCCGGCGAAGTAGGCGTCGAGCTGGGCGCTGACCTCGGGCAGGGGGTCCTTCTCCGCGTCGCTGCGCGGGGGGATGCGGCCCGGGAAGTTGAGGTCGGTGAGGCCGTTCGGCCCCATCGCCACGGTCAGCGGCCCGATCGGGCTCTCGTAGACGGTCCAGCGCTTCACGTCCATATATCTAAGACGCCGCGCAGGACTGGAACGTGAGATTTCCCTTGCAGGAAGCCTCTGGCGTCCGGACGGGTCGGCACCATCGGGACATGTTCCAAGTGACCGTTGTGTGTTCCAGCTGTGCCGAGGAGACCGAGGTCGTGGTCGAGAGCCTCGACGACGCCGACCGCGAGGTCTGCGAGTGCGGCTACAGCTATGTGGTCGTCTCGGTCGCCGAGTTCGAGCCGGTGGAGATCAAGGGCGGGCAGCTGATCGAGCTGCGGCGACGGGACGACGGCCTCGAGCGGGCCGCCTGATCCCGTCTCCTGAGCGTCAGCGTCGGGCTTTGCCGCCACGCCCCTGATTGCCCTTGCCGCCTTTCTTCTTGCGGCAGTCATTCTTGATCAGGGGCTTGGTGGTCAGCTTGCGGCCGTTTTGGGCGACCATCTTGATGGTCGCGCGCTGATTCGAGCGGCAGAGATCGTCGCTGTTTTCAATCAGGCCGACCTTGCCTCCCTTGAGATCGAGTTCGAATCTCGAGACAGGCGCGTCGGGCACCACCGCAAAGGTGTTACGCACCCTCGAGGTTCCACCTTTGTTGGGCACCGCGTCGACATAGCCGACGAGCTCGATCTCAACCTGCCCTTTGAGGGTGGCGACGATGTCCGGCAATTCCCGCTCGCCACCGTTCGAACGGAAGTAAACGTTGCCTTCGAGCGGGGCGTCGAGGAGAGGTGACCACGCCCGCGCCGTCCCGAGGATCGATTTCGGCGGACAGGCGTTTGCCGCGAATTCGACTCGCGTACATGGATTGTTGATGTGCGAGTTGTCGATGAACGCGGTCCGCGGCAGGATCACCACGGTGCGGCTGATGTTCGCCTCGCCCGGCGGCTGCGTCAGCACGGCCCTGAAGCCGGGGTTGCCGGAGCGCTTGGTCGGCCCTTTCAACTTCAGCTGGAGCTTGGGGCTGAACCCCAGGTTGCCGCAGCCAGCGACCTGGAACGGGACGGACTGATTGAAGACAACGTCATCGCCTGGGTTCTGCGGGTCTCCACCCGCGCCGGTGGTCGCGACACCGACCGACATCCGTTCGCAGTTCGTCGGGTTGAGGGTGAAGTTGTCGCGATCCATCTCGATCGAGAGCGAACGCAGCTGCAGCGGCAGTCCCTGCAGGATGTGGGGGATCTGGTCGCTGACCGCCCTCAGCCTTGCAGTCTGGGGATCGACGTAGAGCGGCGTCCGGATCACGACGTTGCCGAGGTCGAACGGACCCGCGACCGCCGGCGTGATCACCACCACGCTCAGCGGCGCTTTCTCGTACGGACCGGCAAGGTAGGCCGTGCCGTCGACGCTGATCGGCTCGCTGCCGACGCCGGCCGTGGCGGTCACTTTTCCGATCCGGCTGGCGAGCGGGCAGCTCGGCAGGCCCTGCTCAACTTTGCCGGCCTTCGACTTCGCCGCCTCGATCGCCATCTCGGGGCAGTAGGGAATCCCGGCCAGCTTGCCGGTGAGACCCGGCGGAAGGGCGATGTCGATCCGCTTCAGCTCCTGTTCGCCATCGACCCGATCGATATGGAGGACGAAGGGGCTGAAACCACCCGCCTGCACGCCGACGGTTCCGGCCGTTGCCGGCGGAGTGAACGGTCGCGCCGCTTTGGAGTTGGCGCAAGCCTTCCCGCCCGGACCGGAGGAGACGGTGAACTCATCGGCCGTTTTCGCGGCCGGTCCCGATTCCGGCGCCGACCACGGCGTGAACTCGCCGTTGGTGGTGTAGGTGCCGCAGACGTCCGGGGTCGCCAGGGTCGAACGCGGGCCGCCGCCGCGGAAGTTCAGCGTCAGGTCGGTGAACGGAACCTGCGGGTTGTTGTCGAAGACCGCCGTCAGTTGCCCGGTCTCGGAGTTCGGCTTGACCTCGCCCGGGAGCTTCACCACGGTGCCGGTCTTCTCGTCTTCGATGACGAGGTACATCGCCAGCAGCGAGCCGAACGGGTTGTCGTTCTGCGCCGCCAGATAGACGGTGCCGGCCAAGGGGTCCTCCAGCAGCGGCGTCTCGATCTCGGCGGTGCCGATCTTCGAAGCATCGGGACAAGTCACCGGATCCATGTCGAACCGGGTCGGGTTCGGCATCGGGAAGCCGCCGCCCAGGTAGCCGATCTGCTCGGTGCTGCAGGCCTCGAGACCAGCCGCCGCCGACGGGTTGAGGGTCAGGCCGACGGGCAGCGTCACCGTCGAGCGCTTCAGGTGCGGGGTCGTCCGTTTGGCCGCGTCGAAGAGACCTTCCTGGTCGACGTGCAGATGCGCAGTCGCCGCGGTTCCGGTTGCGGCCTGGTCTTTCGACGGCTGGAACGAGAAGCCGGGTTTGAATTCAAGCCCTGCGCATCCGGTGACCGGGGCGATGTCGGCGATCTGTTCGTCGAAGAGGTCGGGGACCTGCCAGCTGTTCGAGACGAACTTGGTGATCGGCGGCCGCGCAGCCTGCTCGGCGCACGAGGTCGGGTTGGTCAGGAACGGCAGCCCGCCGGCTCCCGGAGGGCTGCCTTCCAGCATCACGATCGATCCGTAGACGCTGTAGGCCCCCGGGATGTTCGGTGCCAGCAGCCTGACGCCGAAGTCTTCGTCACTGCGAACCGACGCCAGTACGGAGGCCAGGGTGTCGATGATGCGGAAGGTGAATTGCGCCGCATAGCCGGTCGGCGGTTCGTCGTTGGAGACCCGTAGCTCACTGCCGACTTTACCGGCGCCGAAGCTCTGGACGAACGGCATCGCTTCGCCGACGAAAGATTCGAGTCCGCAACCGCCGACTTCCGTGTTCGGGCAGCGATCGGTCACCAACGGATTGCCGACGAATCCCGGCGGCAGGTCGACGATGACGTCGCGCGGATCCCCCGCCGGCTTGATGTGGCCAGACGGGACGCGAACGGTGTTGACCAGGAACATGGTCCCAGCGGCGTTGGGGTGGGCGCCGGCCAGCACTGAGGTCTGGCCCTCGGCGTCCCAGGCTTCGGCCCAGAGCGCCTGGATTCCCGCTTTCGCGTCCACCTCGGACACCGCGATCGGTACTTCGTAGACGTTGCGCGAGGACGGATCGAGCGCGGCGCCTCCACCCGAGACTTCGACTTTGACCATTGACTCAGGCGCGGCAGACGCGTCGACCTGCAGCGGCAGATTGACCGGTTCCGGAGTCTTCAGAGCACCGACGGAATCGGCATGGGTGCAGCTGACCGAGATGTTGCCCACCCCGCCCGGCGAGCAGGTCCATCCGGGTCCGGCGGCGTCGCCGGCGGTCGTGATTCCCGCCGGCAGCGGCCCGATCGAGAGGGTGGTCGAGCCGGTCGTAGCCGCTCCACCGACGTTCGTCACATACACCGCGAGGGTTCCTTCGCCAGGGTCTCCCCCAGGGGTCACCTCTGAGACGCTCACCGATTCCGCCCCACCGACGAGGTTGGTGGAATCGCCCGAGAGCGCGGCTACGTCCGTCCCTCCGAGCGCTTCGCGGAAGCGGACGAAATAGGGATGCGTCGGTTCGGCTTCGGTTGGGCCGCCGCTGACTTCGACGAGACCGCCGCTACCGCCAACCGTGGAGAGTTCATTTAGGGCTTCCTCGACATCAGCGGGTTTGGAGCCGAACGCCAGAGCGGAGGTTTCGGCAGCACCGAAACCGAGGGTGAAAGTTCCGCCCGCGGCATCGACCGTCACCTCTTGGATCTCGTTCGAGAGAGATGGCAGGTTGGTGGGACCAACCGCCCCCAGGATCCGCCAGGCTGGCGCCGCCGCCATCGCGACCGGCGCGGCAACCGCGATCAGCGCCGCGGCGAGGGCCAGCGACAGAACCAGTGCCCGCAAGGACTTACGGAAAGTCATTTGTTACCCCCCTGGGACGCGGCGGTCCTGTTCCCGCGCTTTCCCTTGCCTTTCTTTTTCTGCTTCTTGCCCTTCTTTTTCTTGCCCTTCTTCTTGGCCGGCTTGCCCTTCTTGCTCGGCTCTTCAACCCTTTCCGGGCCAACGAAGGTGGCGCTTCCCGGAACCGGACCCGGCGACGGTCCGGTGCCAGTCGAGCCCTGACAGGCCCCTTCTCCCAGCGGGTCGCACGGCGCGGGCGGCGGCAGAGGCGGATCGAACCCGCCGCCGACGCGAACGTCGTAAACGTCGAGCTTCGAGTCGGTGTCCTGCCAGGTGAGCCTGTCCACCGTGGTGAAGTAGACGTCGTCCCCGGTGGCGCTGGCGCCCGCGAAGCGCAGTTCTTTCACTGCACTGGGCGCCGAGCTACCGAGGAAGCTGGTCTGCCCGTTCTCCCACATGTAGAGGTTGGGACGCCCTTCGGTAGCGCCGGTCGCGAGACGGTTGTAAGAGACGAAGAACGCTCTGGCCTTCCCCTCCTCACTGACCGCCAGCGTCGTCGGAGGCTTTAGAGCGTTTTCGACGTCCCAACCGCCACTGGTCAGCGGTTCAGCGTCTTCGGGCGCCTGGGATGGCTGATCATCCTTTCGACACGAGATGCACGTAACGCTCTGGGAATCGGAGTCATAGAGATATGCCTCCCGCCGCGTCCCGTTGTCGGCCTGGCCGAGTTCGGTGAAGGGAGTCTGGGATGGGAACAGCAGGTAGCGGCCATCCGGGGAGACTCTTGAGCTCCAGAACTGGCCGCTGGAAGAGAGCAGAGCATTGCGGACCACCCCGGCGTTGCCTCCGAGGCGTCCCACGTAGGAGAGCTGACCGTCATCCGATAGGTAGACGTTGTATGCGCCATCGGCCAGGTTCTCGGCTTCGGAGGCTGCCTCGTCCGGTAGCAGCTGGCCACGGGCAGCAAAGTAGACCCTGCTGCCGTCGGCGGAAGCACCAAGCACGCCGGCCACGCTGGCGCCGTTGGCATTGTCGGTTTCGGCCGCGGGCACCGAGAGCTCACTCAAAGTGCCGTCGTCGATCGAGTACCGATAGAGCGAGCAGCCCGGCCCGTTCGGGGCTTCGCTGTCGCCGATCACACAGCTGGTCGAGCTCGGGGGAGTTCCCGATTCGGTCAGTCCGGCACGCGCCGTGAACAGGACCACGCTTCCGTCGGCCGAGGCCGTCTCGTACTGGGACCGGCTTTCGTTGGGCATGCCCGGGTTCTGGGACTGAGACACGTCGATGACCCGCACCGCTCGCAGTTCGGCCGCGGCGAGAGTGGCGGTGGCGGGCTGCGACAGCTCGAGCGTTCCCGTCCCGACCGACGCGATGGTCGTCCCCGGCGCGACACCCGGCCCAGCTATCTCCTGTCCGGCATGGAAGTTCCCGGCCGAAGGGGATGCGTTTGCGACCGCAGCCGAGCCCGCACTCAGGTCTCCGATTCCACGGGTGCGTTCCCGCATGAACACGGCCTGCTGACCGATATCTCCACCGAGTCGCGAGATAGCGGTGAAGTAGGTTCGCGAGCCGTCCTCGGAAACAGTCCCCCAGGCGTTTGACAGCTGCTGGCCTCCGGGAAATGGCCCCCCTTGATCCGAAGCTCCCGGGATGACTTCGGCTACCTCGAGTCCACCGGAACCGGGCACCACGCCTGCGTTGTAAAGGTTTCCTCCATCCCATTCGTACAGCCGCTGGGCGCCGGCGCCCGGAACGCCTGGGTACTGGAAGTCGGTGCGGAACATGACCGTTCCACAGTCATTCACACCGTCTTCCTGCATACCGATCACATCGAAACGGTCAAGCGGCACCAGACCGTCTGCATTCAGCGGTTCTAGCTCGGTTATCACCGAATAACTGCCGTCGGCATTGCGCCGGTACAAATTGGCAGCCCCAGCGTTCCGCGTTCCTACGGGTGCATTCGGGGTCAGCAGTTCCATGCTGAGAATCACCCCGCAATTCAAGTTCCTCGCAAGGGCACCGATCTTCGATGGCACGCTGCCAGAGACATCAACGGAAGGAAGGATGGCTGGTCCGCTCAACTGCGAAGTAGCCCAACCTGCCGGCTGTCTATTCGACTGGTACACGACTTCGCCACTCGCCGTTGCATCTTTAAGTCCGTAACCAACGACATAGGCGATAGAGGAACCTTGGAAGGCAGCTTGGAACTGCAATTCTTGCCCAGCCACCACTAGGTCTCCCGCAGCCCCTACGGGTCCCTTATTGGCGGGGGAGACCATCTCCAGGCATCGCCCACCGGTGAAGCCGCAAGCGTTGAGGGTTTCGAAGCCCTGGGGCTCGCCGACCATCTGGCCGGCGGCGTTCCCGGCCACGACCCGGAAGCGGTAAGCGGTCTCCGGCTCCAGACCCTGGATGGTCTCTTGAACGATCACCGGCTCGTTGCCGCCAATCTGGCGATCGAAGGCGGGCGCGCGATTGGCGTACGTGCCGGTTTCTTCCCAAGCGCTTTGAGTGGTCCACTCGAAGTGGTAACTGGTTTTAAGCCCCTGAGGATCGATTCGGGCGCCCAGTCTTGCTGCGGATTGAGTGACTTCCTCTGCATAGGTGAGGCCGCCGCTCGGGGCCACCTGCCCAGTCGTGAATCCGCTGGTGCCGCTCACGACGGGCGCATTCCCCGTGCTGGCGACAAGCCGCGCCACGTAGAAGGTGTTCGGCTCCAGTCCGGTCACCTCAACGCTTACCGGATGTGGTCCGGGAGAGCCGTCTCCTACCGGTTGGTCCTGGGCCGGGGCTTTCAGCCAGGTGCTTCCATTCGCCGAATACTCAAAGTGATATTTCGTGATGAATGCCGGTGCTCCGGGCGCTGGAATGTCCACCGTGCCTTCCAGAGTGGCCGTCGTTTGTCCCACATCACTGATGTCTTCCATTGTCGGGATTGGATCCGGTACCGGGCCGAGCAGGTAGACGGAGGTGCCGGTCAGTCCCGAATAGAGCCGTTCTTCCGTGCCCACCGCGAGTCCGTGGGTGATGATCAAGTTGGTACTGGTCAAGTCGCCGGGTGGATGAGATTCCACGAACGCTCCACTGTTGTCGTACTCGAAGACGCGATAGGTGGTCGAACCCGTCTTCTTGTTGACGAAGACATGGCCGGTCGCCGGATCAATGGCGACGTCCAGTGCGACGACTTCGCCTGCACTCAATGAGGTCGTGTTAGTGATCTGCCCGGGGCCGGTGGAGGGACCAAAGTCGGTCGCGGCGGTCGTCGCTGGATTGAACTTCTGGATCCGGCAGGGCGCCGCGGTGGTGCAGTCGTTCGCCGGGTTGTTGTACGGGCCGCTGACGACGTAGATGGACCCGGTCGAGTCGACGGCAGCGCTGCTCGGACTGCCGGCGCTCGCAGCGGGAGCCGCGCCAGTGAACTGCCCGGATCCCCCTCCGACCGCTCCCACTTTGCAGCCCGAAGCGGTGGTGCAGGACTCGAGGCCGGTGCTCGTCCCACCTTCGGCCCGGTTCAGGACGGATGCGCCACTTCCTCCCGACAGCGGCACGGTCCCGTTCGAGACACCTAATTCGGTGACGTTCGTTCCAGCCAATGGGCCTCCGTCGAACCGGATGACGTAAGGACTGGAGCCGTCGGGATCTCCAGGACCACCGGAAACCGAGACAGTGCCCCCGCCAGAACCGATTGACGGGAGGGCGTTGAGGGCAGCCTGGACGTCCGCCGCCACGGCATCGAAGGAGAGATCAGTCGTCGCTTCGGCTTCGAAGTTGAGTTTGAACTGCCCGGCGCTGGCCTGAACGCGGACTTCCTGCTCCTCGCTGACAGCCCCAGGCGCAACATCCCAGCCGAAGGCCTTGACGAAAGATGCTGACGTGAGCACCCCGCCGCTGACCGTCGTGAAGAACTTCGACACGCGAGCGTTGCCCTGTTCTGGGACGAAGATCGTGCCGGCGGGCGCCGTCGGATCGATCGAGGGTGAGCTCGCGATCAGATTGGTCGGAAACTGGCCCGCTCCGGCGCCGGCGACGCCGACCTGGCAGGTGCTCGCCGTGGTGCAGACCTCGAGCGCCGCCGCCCCGGTGTCCACGCCCCAGCCAAATGCTCCGGCAAACGCTCCAGAGCTGGTGAACACATCAACGCGGCGGTTCGTATTGCCGGTGACGTAGAGGTAGCCAGTTTCCTGATCCACAGCGATTCCCATCGGCTGGGCGACCTGGCCAGCGATTCCGCCCGCCGTGGTTCCCGCCTTACAGCTCGTGGACACCGTGCAGATCTCGAACCCGGTTTCCCCTCCCGTAACGACATCCGTCCCCCATGCCCGGATGAATTCCCCCGAGGCGGTGAACTGCTGGATTCTGCTGTTGATGCCGTCCGCGACGTAGACGTCTCCGGTGGTTCGGTTCACGGCGACTCCACGAGAAGTGCTGAATTTCCCACCTTCGCTTCCACTTGCTCCGATGGTGGCCAGTAGGGCCCTCGGTCCGGCTTGCGCTGAAGCGGCCAAGAACAAGCAAGCCAATGCAACCATCAGTGCGCACGCAACCGTGCAGAGCACGCTGCCTGCTGGCGTCATCTCTCGTCCCCTCACGCACATACCTCCCCCTTGGCCTTTGGTCAGCAGCCCGCGTGACTTCCCGGCCTGCGGCTTCCCCCTGTTGAGGAGGCGGACCGTAGGGACCGGCTTGGTACGTGTCAAGAACTCGCTGCCCATTTCCCAGAAACACACTCGTCTAGATTGCACAACTCTCGTTTCACCAATGCAGAAGCAACCCACACATCGATAGAGCCGGAGCCGCTCCAGCGGTTCCGGCTCTACCCTTCAGATTCAGCGAGAGTCAGTCGATGTGAGCTACGCCACCGAATTCGTCGTCCAACGCGAAGTCACCAGCAATGGTCCCTTCGGTCGGACAACTCGCGCTGCCGCCCGTTTTGGTCAGGGTGCCGCTGATATTCAGGCTGCTTGTACCCGTCGCTTTCACGGTCGCACTGCCACCGAACGTGCACTCGGCAACCAGCATCGAGCCCGCGTACAGGTCATATGTGTACGAGAATTTGGCGGTGCCTGTGGTTACGCCACTGTGCTTTGTGAGGTGGATTTCACTCACGTTGACCGCTGTGATGTCAACGCCCAGCCCACTGCTCGTCCTGCATGTACCGACATGCGTCGGACCGCCGGGATTGCCGACAGCCGTGCCGGTTCCACTGCCTTTGGCTGTTGTGTTTGCGTTTTCGGGGAGTTCGAGGTGCAGGTTGACTGTGGTGCATTCGAGTTTGACGCCAGAGCTCGTAGTCGAGATGGTGTTACTGCTTGTCGCTTCGACTGTTTCAGCCGCTTCACCAGATGAGTTTGTGATCAGCGGGCCTTCTGCCTGAGCCGCGGCCGGGACGGCGAACGCGACGAGCGCGGCCACCGACAGGGCCATCAGAGTCAGTTTCTTAAACATGAGATATTCTTCTCCTTGCGCCCTCCCGGGTGTCTGACAGGACTGGCCGGGTCGGGCTTTGGTTCTGGCCTCGACGAGTTTGCTCGCCGGGGCCTTTTTCTTTCCCAGGGATTGGTACTTAGGATTGGCTGAGCGGTCAAGCTCTGTGTTTTTTGGCGAATTGGACTGTCTGTCAAACGCGCCTAAGTGCCTGGAAATCGGCGTGGGACAGATTTGCGCGGACGTGAGCCCGCGGGGTTCACCAGTCGATGAAGAGAGCGAAGCGCAAGCCGCTGATCAGGTCGGCGGCGAGATCGGGGTCCGCTCCGCCGATCCGCAAGACCTCGAAGCGACCGCCGATCATTGCGTCGAGCCAGGCCTCCGCCGAGCCAACCACCCAGGTGGGCGGGGCGGCCTCGAGGCTGGCGCTCCAGGTGACCGGCCTGCCCTCGAGGACCTCGACCGTGACGCCGGCGAGAGGCGGGTCCTGGTTGGGATCTCCATCGGTCTGCATGCCAACCATGCAGGTGCCCGACGACCCGTCCGGGAGCCGAGCCATCGGCAACCCGAGGAGGAAGCCGGTCTCCACCTCGACATCTGTGATCGGCGAGCTCGGGGTCATGTGTCGGCGTTCGCAGCGGCTGGCCATCGCCAGCGGCGTGATCGCACGGCGGAGCCAATCCGTGGCCACGTACGGCGTACCCGCCGGCTCCTTGGGAAGAGCTTCGATCTGACCGGTGGTTCGCATCCATCCCAGGCGGCGCTCGAGCGAGGAGTAGCTGAGCTCGGGGAGCTCGGTGCTCAGTTCGGTGAGGGTCCTGGGGCCCGCGCCAAGCTCTCGCATCAGGCTCGAGTTCCACCCGCCGGCGAGCGCTTTGACCGCCACCTTCGCGTTATTGGTGTCGAGCTCGATCGGCTTACGCGGACACTCGTATAGCCAGGACTCCAGCGCGTCGGCGACGCTCAGCAGCTCCCTGCCTGCCGGTCCCAGCGAGGTAGAGACTGCGTTGCCCTGCCCTTCGACTCGCTTTTTGACCAGGCCTCCGCACTCCTCCAGGTTTCTGATCGCGCCCCGCAACGTGGCCTCCGGCTGCCAGCCGACACGATCCTGCAGATCCGGGAACCGGCACGGGCCCTCCGCATGGGCCCTTAGGACATGCGCATGCAGCGGGCCTTCAAACAATCCAAGGACCCGCGCTCCCGCTCTGATCGTCTCATTGAGGGTTCCCGTCACGTACGCACATGATTGTGAATGAATACCGCATCGTTTACATAGAATCGCGCGTGTTTTCTTATTTTTCCCCGATCTGCGGTAGCCGAATGGCTCGATTTGCCGTTGCGACGGCCCCAGTTGGCAGCTCTAGGACGATCCGAACCTTCAACTGCAGCCAGCGGGCGGAGAGATGGCGGCGGACGAGCGGCGACAGGCTGCAGCGAAACGTCAGCGGCCCCGCTCTGACCGCGGTGCGCGCAGTACTGCAGGCGCCGGCCTTTCCCCGGGCGGTGGCGATGTGGGCGGCAAGGCGGATGGTGGCCGGCCCCGGGGCATCGATCCGCAGGAGCAGCAGCCCGCGTCCCAACCTGCTGCGGTCGATGCTGAGCCGGCGGGATAGGCCCGGCGGCTGGCCCCCGGCCAGCGGAGCGGAGGAGGAACTGCCGTTTCCGTCCGAAGGTGGTTCTTCTTCACCCAGGAATTTCGCCAGCGCCGGTGGCCGTTTGGCAGCGAACTGCCCCACGCCGTCGACCGCCGCTGCGATTTCAGCAGGGCCGAAGGGCTTGCGCGGTGCCTCTTCGAGCTGCTGCCAGGGCGCGAGGAGAGCCGCCAGCTGCTGCGCCTCGGTGCCCGGGTCGAGCCCGGTGACAGCATCCCTGGCCCCGCGCAGCGCGTCTATATATAGAGAGCGGCAGGCCGAATCAGCGAAACAGGATTCGAATAGCGCCGCCCCGGGCGGACCGAAGCCAAGCTGGGGCAGCGCCCAGGTCTGGTCGGTACTCCAGGGCAGCATCTGGAACTCGCCGAGCGGGTCGCTGTAGAGGTAGTAGTTGTGCGGCTGGGTGCTGTAGCCGTCCCAGTGGCCGACGTAGCGCTCGACCGCCCACATCCGGGTCATCTCTTCGAGGTCGGCAAGCCCGGCGACCCGGTCGGAGAACCCGGGCGAGGTCGCGGCCACCGCTTCGATCAGCGCTTCCAGGTCGGAGCGGCTTCCCTCTTCCCCCTCGTCGACCTCGAACTCGCCCGCCTCGCCGGGCAGGACGTCGACTTCGAAGGCGCCCTCATAGAGGTGCTGCGGCGGTTCCTCGAAGGAGCCGAAGAGACGCTCGAGGAAAACGTCGTCGAGCGTCTCCAGGTTGAGGTGGACGCCGAACTCCTCCCCGTTGACCCGCACGTCGGCGTAGCCGGTCCGCGGCGCCGGCACCCCGGCGGCGCGGAAGGCCGCGTAGGCGAGCGCCTCGTGGACCATCGAGGGGTCCTGGACCATGTTGTTCAGCGTCAGGTTCTTCAGGCCGAGGAATCTCTGGCCTTTGACGAACTCGTTGAACTTGACTTTGAAGGCCGCCTTGCCGCCGAGGTCGCGGAAGGTGCTGTCGCCCTTGAGCCGGATCCCGGCCGTCAGCGGCGCGGTGAATTCGCCGACCCCTCCCGGGGTGCCGTCGGTCGGCGCCAGCGAGAAGGTCCCTTCGACGTACTCCTCCGGTTCGGCTTCCAGCGCCGCGACCGAGGCGGGCGGCAGCTGCAGGTCGATGACGACGACCGCGTCCGCTTCGTACATCTCATCCGCGGTCAGCGCCGCGGCCGGGCTCGCCAGGACCAGGGCGAGGAGCGCGGCGGGGAGCAGTGCCAGCGCCGCCCGCACGCTCACTCCGCCGGCGGCGTCGACATTTCGCGGCTGGCCCAGCGGTCGTCGACGACGTCGCCGGCGAGCTGGTGGCTGCGCCGGTGGCCGGTCACCGCGGTGAGGAACTGCTCGCGCTCCAGCGCCAGCAGCCGCGTCGGCTCGACGGTGCGGACGGTCGCGGTGCGCGGCACGTCGTGCAGCAGGGCGATCTCGCCGAACGATTCCCCCGGCCCCTCGTGCCGACGGAACTCGCCGTTTTCGAAGACCTCGACTTTGCCAGTCTCGATGACGAAGAAGCGGTCACCGTGCTCGCCCTGGACGATCACCTCTTCGCCGGCGCCGAACTCGACCGGCTCGAGGTCGTGGCTGAGGCGCTCGACGGTGGCGATCGGCAGCGGCGCGAAGATCGAGTTCTCGCGCAGCAGGTGGTACGGGCCCTCGGCGACCGGAGCGCCGACCTCGAAGGCGCGCAGCCGCGCCCAGCAGACGACGACGAAGACCGGCATCAGCGCGCCGAGGACGATCAGGGCGCCGTCGGGGTGCAGCCATTCGACCAGCAGGATCGCCCCCAGCGAGCCGAGCGCCATCGCCAGCAGGCGGCCGGCTTCCAGGGCGCTGATCACTCGCCCCATCGTCTCGTCGGAGGCGAGCCGGTACATCAGCGTCTTGCCCGCCACCTCGACGAAGGTGAAGCCGATCCCGATCCCGAACCAGGCCAGGTACGAGGTCGCCTCCTCGGGGAAGACGCCGGGCAGGACCGTCGCCAGGCCGAGCAGCAGGCTGCCGCCGGCGATCGCCGCGACCAGGCGGCCGCGATTCAGCATCAGCGCCAGCGCCGCGCCGCCGACCAGGGCGCCGATCCCCCAGGCGGCGTTGAGGAAGCCGACCGCGCCCTCCTCCAGGTGCAACAGCTCCAGCGCCAGCGCGATCAGGATCACGTCGGCGAAGCCCTCGTAGAGGAGCAGCAGGACCAGGGTCAGCGAGGAGAGCCGCAGCGCCGGGTGGAAGACCAGCGCCCGCGCCCCGAGACTGAGCTCACGGGCGACGCTTGAGAGCTCCTCGTCTTCGTACTGCGGGCGGCGGTCACGGCGGACGAAGGCGATCAGGACGACCGCGAGCACGGTGGACACGGCGGCAACCGCGAACACGGTCCCCGGCGAGGTCGCGGTCAGCAGCACGCCGGTGGAGATCGCGGCGACGATGAAGCCGGCGTTTTCCATCGCCGCGTGGTTGACGTTGCTGGCCGAGAGCTCCTGCGGGGTCCGGGCCAGCAGCGGGAACATCGCCGCCTCGGCCGGGGCGTAGCCGCTGGCGGCAATCGCGAACAGCGCCGGGAAGATGAAGACCACGCCGGTCGGGGCACCGGCACCGGCGGCGATCGCCGCCCCGGCGAGGATCGCCGCCATCGCCGCGGCGCTGACCAGCAGCACCTGGCGGCGCGAGTAACGGTCGGCGAGCAGGCCGGAGAAGGGCGAGGCGATTGCCCCGGGCAGCAGCCGCACCAGGGCGACGATGCCGGCGCCGGCGATCCCGTGCGCCTCGAACCCGTAGACGCCGAGGGCGATGGTGAAGCTCCAACTGGCGAACGAGAGGGCGATGCGGGCGCTGCCGAGCAGTCCCAGGTCGCGATTCTCGAAGTCGATGATCAGCGCCCGGACGACGATCTGCAGCTGGCCCAGAGCTCTACTCATCGTCCGCCGCAAGATAGTGCCTCTTGTGGAGACGCGCGGTTTGTGAATAAGGTTCCCGATCCTTTCGATCCGGACCCGACTCGCTCTCTTCCTCATGACGCTCGTCGCGGTCCTCGCCACGCCCGCGGTCGCGGCGGCGGCAACCTACGTCGTCAACGAGACCGGCAACGTCGTCCCCGACGTCGGCTGCGAGAGCGAATTCGGCGAATGCGACCTCTGGGATGCGATCAACCAGTCGAACGCCAGCACCGGCGTCAAAGACACGATCCAATTCGAAGTCGAAGAAGTGGCGGTCGACACGGCGCTGCCCCAGGTCACCGATCCGGTGACGATCGACGGCACCGACACCAACGGCGACCCCGGGGTGGAAATCCACGACACCGGCGGCTCCACCGGGCTCGAACTGCTGACCGAGAACTCGGTGGTCGAAGGGGTGGCGCTCGGCGGCTTCTTCGACGGCATCGACTTCAAAGGCAGCGGCAACCGGATCTGCAACAGCTTCGTCGGTACCGACCTCTCCGGCACGGTCGCGGAACCCAACGGCGTCGGTATCTGGATCGCACCCGAGAGCGTGGGATCGGAGATCGGCGGCGAAAACTGCGCCAGCGGCGGCAACGTGATCAGCGGCAACGAAATGATGGGTGTCTGGGACGACGCCGAAGGGACGACGGTCGCCGGCAACCTGATCGGGGTCGGGGTCGGCAACACCGAAGTGCCCAACGGCACCACCCCCAACCCGAGCCTCCCGGCCGGCGGCGTCTACGCGACCGGGACCGACACCACGGTCGGCAAGGTCAGCGGCGGCGAAGGCAACGTGATCGCCTACAACAAACTCTCGAGCATCTTCGCCGGTGGCGGCGGAGTGATCTCGGAATCGTTCTCGGTGACGATCCGCGGCAACTCGATCTACGAAAACGAGGGGCCGGGAATCTTCTTCCGGCTGATCGGCGCCCCACCGTCGCCGACGCTCGAATCGGCCTCCTCGACCGAGGGCGGCGCGACGGTGGTCGACGGCACGGTCGCCAACGAGGGCACCGCGACCTTCACCGTCGACCTCTACGCGAACGAAGCCTGCGACGAACCGGAACCGGGGATCTTCGCCGGCGAGGGCGAAAGCTACCTCGGCTCCGCCACCGCGACGACCACCCCGACCGGCGGCGGCGAGTTCACCGCCAACCTGCCGGTCCAGCCCGAGGGCACGATCATCACCGCGACCGCGACCCGTCAATCAGACGGCGCCACCGGCGAATTCTCCGAATGCCTGAAAGCGCCGGCGGTGACGCCGAAACCGCCCGACCCGGGTCCTAAACAGAATCCCGGCCAGCCGCCGATCGCCTTCCTCGCTCCGCCCCCCACCCCCGAAAACGGCGAGAAAGTCGTCGTCGCGCCGAAAGCGGGAACCGTCTTCGTCACCACCCCGGGCGGCAAAAAAGTGAAACTGGAAGCGGGCCAGACGATCCCGGTCGGCTCGATCGTCGACGCGACCCGCGGCAAGGTCGTCCTCACCTCGGTCAACCGCAAAGGCGAGACCCAGACCGCGGTCTTCTTCGGCGGCGTCTTCCTAGTCCAGCAGCAGGAGGGCAGCGGCCTGGTCGTGCTGAAACTGCGCGGGGCCCTGAACTGCGGCAAAGCGGCGGGCAGCGGCCGGGTCGCCGGCCGCCTCGAGCGCGGCGGCAAGAAGAGCCGCAAGCTCTGGGGTAGCGGCAAGGGCAACTTCCGCACCGAAGGCAACAACGGCTCGGCGACCGTCCGCGGCACGATCTGGCTGACCGAAGACCGCTGCAACGGCACCTACTTCAAGGTCAACCGGGGCGTGGTCACGATCCGCGACTTCGGCACCAACGAAACCTTCCCGCTGGGCAAAGGCAAGAGCTACCTGGCCGCGCCGTGAGCGCCGCCGGCTCCCCCCGCCGCCGCCGCGAACTGGCGATGCTGGCGGTGATCGCCGTCGCCGCGGCGCTGGCGGTCGTCGCCTACTCGACCGACCTGATGCGGGCGCTGGAGCTGCAGAGCGTCGACGCCCGCTTCAGCGTCCGCGGCACCCAGGAGCGACCCGACGACATCGTCGTCGTCGGCGTCGACGACGTCACCTTCAGCGACCTGAACCAGCAGTGGCCCTTCCCGCGCCGGCTGCACGCCAAGGTGATCGACCGCCTGCGCGAGGCCGGCGCCAAGGCGATCGGGATCGACATCCAGTTCACCGAGCCGAGCAAGCCGCGCGACGACAACGCCCTGATCGAAGCGGTCGGCCGCTCGCCCGGCCTGGTCCTCTCGACCACCGAAGTCAACGCCAAGGGCGAATCGCGGATCTTCGGCGACGAAAGCGTGGTTCGCGAACTCCGCGCCACCGCCGGCAACACGGTCGTCCGCGCCGACCCCGGCGGCACGATCCGCAAGATGCACTACGAGGAGAGTGGCCTGGTCACCTTCCCAGTCGCGATCGCCGAAGCCCAGTCCGGCGAAGCGATCGACCCCGATGAGATGGAAGGGGACGGCGAAGCCTGGATCGACTACCGCGGCCCGCCCGGGACCTTCCTCGAGGTTCCCTACTCGCGCGTCCTCCGCGGCCAGGTGCCGGACTCGGTCTTCCGCGGCAAGACGGTGATCGTCGGCGCCACCGCCCCCTCGCTGCAGGACGTCCACCCGACCTCGACCAGCGGCGACGAGCTGATGTCCGGTCCCGAAATCCAGGCCAGCGCCGCCTGGACCGCCGAGCACGGCTTCCCGCTCAGCTCCTCGGGGATCGCCCTCGACCTGCTGTTGATCCTGCTGCTCGCCGCGGTCCCGGCGGCGGTGACCCTGCGGCTGAAGCCGCTGACCGCGCTGCTGGTGGCGCTCGGCCTGGCGTTCGCCTACGCCGGCCTGACCCAGCTCTGCTTCGGCCTCGGCACCGTACTGCCGGTCGTCTACCCGCTGCTGGCCCTGGTCCTCTCCGCCCTCGGCGCGATCGCGGTCAACTACGTGCTGACCGCCTTCGAGCGCCAGCGGGTGCGCGACACCTTCGCCCGCTTCGTCCCCGAGGCGGTCGTCGCCCAGGTGCTGGAGCGCAGCGACGGCGACCTGCGCTTCGGCGGCGTGCGGCGCGAGTGCACCGTCCTCTTCAGCGACCTGCGCGGCTTCACCAGCTTCAGCGAGAGCCGGGAGCCGGACACGGTGATCGACGTCCTCAACCACTACCTGGAGGAGATGAGCGACGCGATCATGGACCACGGCGGCACCCTCGTCGCCTACATGGGCGACGGGATCATGGCCGTCTTCGGCGCCCCCCTGGAGCAGCCCAACCACGCCGACCGGGCGGTCGCGGCGGCCTGCGAGATGCTGCAGCTGCGCCTCTCGCGGTTCAACGAGTGGATGCAGCGCGAGGGGCACGGCGAGGGCTTCGCGATGGGGATCGGCCTCAACAGCGGCACGGTGATGTCAGGCCAGGTCGGCTCCCAGCGGCGGATCGAGTACACGGCGATCGGCGACACGACGAATACCGCGGCGCGCCTGGAGGGGATGACCAAAGGCTCGGGTCACCAGCTGTTCATCGCCGACTCGACCAAGCAGGCGCTGCGGGAAGAGCGCGAGGACCTGGAGCTGATCGGCGAGCGAGAGGTCCGCGGCCGCACCCACAAGATCACCGTCTGGACCCTGGGCGGGGAACTGAACCCGCTAGCCGGCGACGTACAGAGCCACGCCGAAGAGGAAAACGAGATGAAAGGCCTGGTCGACCGCGACCCGTAGGCCCGGGTTGCCCCCCTGCGGCAGTCCCTTGATCCGGCGCATGTAAGCGTCGAGCGCGCGGCCGTCGTCCTGGGTCAGATGCTCGATGTAGATCAGGAGGGCGGCGATGACCGCCCGGCTCCACCCTGCCTCGATCCCGATCCAGACGAAGGCCGGGACGAAGCAGAGGGTGTAGACGATGACGTGGGACCACAGCGCCCGCCGTCGCTCGGGATCGCTCCCCAGCCCGCCGTACTTATTCCGCGCCTGCCAGTCGGTTTGCAGGATGAAGTCGCCGACCAGGTGGCAGACGACGAACACCGCGAAGACTTCGACCCAGATCAAGCTCGGCTCCCGGACAAGAGGGGCGGGATCCTAGCTGGGGCGCCAGATTCTCCGGTCCACGCTCTATTCTTGAGTTAGTTGATCAGCTTTATGTATTATGCCGACCGCCTCGTCTCGGCCGGCAACGGGATCAGGCCTCCCAGTTCCCCAAGCATCAAGGAGGCACGATCAGATGAATTACCTCTCCACCGCTCCCCGACAGCAAAGGCGGCACGCGCTGCTGGCCTTGCTGGCGGCCTTCGCCCTCGGGCTGGTTCTGCTGAACAACGGCAACGCGGACGCGCACCGCGACCACTCGCGAGCCAACTCCGACCAGGCGCTCGCCCTCGAGTGGTTCGACGTCACCCAGACCACCGTCGCCGCCGCCGGCTACCCGCAGCCGGTCACCCAGACCCGCGCCTGGGCGGTCAGCTGGCTCGCCGCCGCCCGCGCCACCCAGGACGGCTCCTCGCCGCACTTCCAGCGGGCGGCCTTCGCGACCGCCCTGCACGACACGCTCCTCGCCCAGGTCCCGAGCCAGCAGCCGCAGTTGGACTCGGCCCTCGCCGCCTCCCTGGTGACGATCCCCGACAACCGCCAGAAGCGGCGCGGCATCGAGGCCGGGCAGGAGGAGGCGAGCGCGGTCCTCGCCGAGCGCGCCGGCGACGGCCTCGACACCGCCTCGGTCGAAAAACCGTTCACCCCGCCACCGGCCGCACCGGGCGTCTGGCAGCCGACGCCGCCGAGCTTCGGCCCCGCGGTCCGCTTCGGCCAGAAGGACGGCCGCGCCTTCCTGCTGGCGAGCAACGACCAGTTCCGCCCTGGCCCGCCGCCGGCGATCGACTCGCCGGAGTTCCTCACGGATCTGGCCGAGGTGCGGTCCTACGGCCAGGACACCAGCAGCGTCCGCACGCCGGCCCAGACCGACACCGCCAAATTCATCGTCCAGGACTCCTACGCCCTCTACGGCCAAGCGTTGCGGGCGGTACTGGAGGACAGCCGCCACTCGCTCGAGTGGTACGCGCGGGCGGTGGCGGCCTTCCACGTGGTCTCGGTCGACGCCCAGATCGCGATCCACGAGGCCAAGTACGTCTACGTGTTCTGGCGGCCGGTGACGGCGATCCGCACCGGCAGCGTCGACCCAGACCCGACCTGGACGCCGCTGCTGGCGACCCCGCGCCACCCCGAGTACCCGAGCGGGCACGCCGGCTACGCCGGTGCCGCCGAGGGCGTCCTGACCTGGTTGACCGGGCCACGGACCCCGGAGCCGCTCGACGCCACCAGCGTCAGCGCCCCGGGCTCGGTCCACACCTACACCCGCTGGTCGCAGATCACCCAGGAGACGATCGACGGCCGCGTCTGGGAGGGGGTCCACTACCGCTTCTCCGACGAGACCGCCGCCAAAGTCGGCAAGCAGGTCGCGGCCTGGGACCTCTCCCACCTCCACAAGCTGGGCCTCTAGTCAGACGGGTCTAGAGGATCCATGAGAGCGGCGACCCTTCCGGGCGGAGGGGTCGCCGCTCACTTTCAGGATCGGGCGTCAGCCGATGCCGTATGTGCCGGCTGGCGTCACGAACCAGGAGCCGAACTCCTGGTATTCGCCCGCGGGGCCGCCGTCGATGCTGGCGCTGCCTTCCCCAGACCATTCGATTTCACCGATCGCCCCCGGTTCCACCAGGGTTGTTGTCAATTCGGGGATGCTCGATTCGATCCGTTTCACCGGGCAGCCTTCGTTGAAGGTCCGCACCAGCGCGGCTTTTGTCACGACCAGGTCGGATGTCGTGACGTGGACGTCCCAGGGCCCGGCGAGCTGTTCGCCGCCGGTCGCCGTGCAGCCGGCGAGTTCGCCGAACAGGCCCTGGCATTTCGTCGTCGTCAGTTCCGTCACCACACCTGTGCTGCCGGGTTCGGCTGTCAGCGTCGCTTCGGACTGACAGATCATCCCGCCGGCTTCGGTGACGAAGATCTGGCTGCCTTCGAGTCCCATTTCGGCGTGTCCCGCTAGGGGCACCCCTTCGTGCTGCCACACGGCTTCCGCCGAGGCCGATGCCGGGCCGGCGAGCGCCAGCGCCAGCAACGCGACCAGGCCGAGCAGCCCCAATTCGATCGAGGTCATGTCGATCCTCCTTTGACTGGTTGAGGGAAACGGGCGTTTCCCCGATTTGGCCCGACGCTAGCTGAGAAATCAGCTGTTTTTGGTACCACTTTGGGAAGCCTGGCCAGGCAAGTTCCCCACTCTGCGAAGGCGGAATAGGCTCCCGCCCGTGAACGTCCTCATCGCCGCCGACATGGAGGGGATCGCCGGGATCGAGCACTATGGCGACTGCCTTCCCTCCCACCCGCGCCGCTACGCGCGCGGGCGGCGGCTGCTGACCGACGAAGTGCTGGCCGCGGTCGAGGCGCTGCGGGCCGGTGGCGCCGGGACGATCAGCGTCGGCGACTGGCACATGGTCGGGACCAACATCGAACGCGAGCGGATGCCGGCCGGCGTGTTGGTGCGGCCGATCGCCGACCTGGCCCTGAACGAGGCTGAGCCCTCGATCGCGAAGGCCCACGGCGGCCCGCTCGACGCGGTGGTGATGGTCGGCCACCACGCCCGCACCCCGAGCCCGCGCGGCTTCTGCTCCCACACCTTCATCTGGGAGATGGAGGTCCTCCTCGACGGCGAGCAGCTGAGCGAGACCCAGACCTACGCCCAGGCGCTGGCCGCGGAGGGGATCCCGATCCTCGTCGCCGGCGGCGACCGCTGGCTGCTCGAGGAGACCGAGGAGGGCGAGCTCGGCAGCGCCCGCAAGGTCGTCACCAAGGAAGGGCTCGGCCGAGCCCGCGCCCGTTCCGTCGCCCCCGCCGCCGCCCACGCCCACCTGCGCGAGGCGATCGCCGAGGCGATGGCCGGCCCCCTACAACCGCCCCCGGCCCGCAGCTACCCGGCCGAGCTGGTGATCCGCGTCGAGGGCGAGGAGATCGCCCGCACCACGGTCGGCGATCCCGCCGACCTCCTGACCGAGATCGCCACCGTCTTCCGTGCCCCGGCCGTTTCGCGCGAGTACCGGCAGCTGGCCAAGCTGCTGCCGCCCGACAGCTCCCCGCTGCGCTCCCTCCAGCGCCACGCCGGCAGCCTCCTCGCCACGCCGGTTATGCGTGGCAAGGAGCGCGACTGGCTAGCGGCCGCGAACCAGGGCTCCGCCTAGCCGTCACCCCTCGCCCAAACGCGCAGCGACCCCGAGCTCGGGGAGGAGCGCGGGGCCGCTTGGGTGCTGCTGGGCGCCTCAGGGCCAGGGTGAGCCGAGGGCGCTGTGCCTACGGGCGTGGGGAACGCCCGAAGACGGTCTGGGAAGGCCTACTTCTTCTTGCCCTTCCCGCAACTGGTCTTGATCTTGGCGGCGAAGTTGTTCGGCTTGCCGTTCTGACCGGTCATCCGCACCTTGGCCTTGGGGGTGAAGGAGCAGAGGTCGCGGCTGTTCTCGATCAGGCCCTTGGCGCCGCCCTTCAGCTTCAAGACGAACTTGGAGACCGGGGCGTCGGGGACGTTCTGGAACCGGGTCCGCACCATCGAGCTTTCCTTGCCGATCGGGACCGAGTCGATGAAGCCGACCAGGGTGACGTGGATCTGGCCGTTGAGGTCGGCGACCAGGTCGGGCAGTTCCCTGTCGCCACCGTTGGAGCGGAAGTAGACCGGGCCGCTCAGCGGTTTGTCCAGGAGGGGGGTGTAGGCGGTGGCCTGACCGAGGACCGAGGTCGCCGGGCAGGCGTTGGCGTTGAACTGGACCCGGGTGCAGGGGTTGTTGATGTGAGCGTTGTCGATGAACTGGGACTTCGGCAGCATCACCGTGGTCTTGGCGATGTTGGCTTCGCCCTTGCCGGCCTTCAGCACGGCGTTGACCGCCGGGTTGCCGGTGCGGTTCATCTTGCCCTTGAACGCCAGCTTCAGCGAGGGACCGAAGTCGAGCTCACCGCAGCCCGCGGCCTGGAAGGGGCTCGAGGGAGTTGCGGTCTGCCCCGTCGCCGAGGTCAGCACGCTCGTCACCGCCATCTGCTTGCAGCTGGTCGGGTTGATCGTGAAGTCCGGCCGGTTGACTTCGACGCGGACGTCGCGGTAGGCGATCGGGATCCCCTGCAGGATCTGCGGCAGCGGATCGGAGACCGCGGTCACCTGGGCAGTGGTCGGGTCGATGTTGAGAGCGTTGCGGACAGCGACCGTGCCGAGGTCGAAGGGGCCGGCCTGGGCCGGGACCTTGACGACCATCGAATACGGAGCGCCCTTATATGGACCGGCGAGGTAGGCCGCGGTCGGGGCCTTGCCGGCTTCGGGGACGTAGACCGGGAGCGGGCCCGAGCCCGCGCCGACGGTGACCTGGCCGACCTTGCTGGAGGCCGGGCACTCGCCGGTGGCGGCCTGCGCGTCGCCGCAGAGGGCGACGCCCTTCAGCTTGGCGAGCAGGCCGGGCGGCAGGGTCGCGTTCAGCCTGGCGAGGTCGCCTTCGCCGTCGTTGCGGGTGACCTGGAGGACGAAGGGGCTGAAGGCGCCCCCGGTCGGGTCGACCGTGCCGGCGTTCAGCTTCGGGTCGAAGCCGCCGGTGTTGCAGCCCTGGTTGACCGTGATCGGCGTGTTCAGCTCGACCGGCGGGGTCCCCGACCATGGGGTCAGCGTGGTCTTCACCGTGTAGGTGCCGCAGCTGCTCGGGTTGGCGAGCGGCGCCCGCGGCCCGTCGATCAGGTTCAGCCGCAGCCGTTCGAACGGCAGCTGCGGATTGTTGGCGAAGGTCACCGTCAGCTGCCCCGTGTTCGGGTCCGGCGTGACCTTCCCCGGCAGCTTCAGGTAGAAGCCCGGGCCCTTGACGGCGATGTACATCGCCAGCAGCGAGTTGAACGGGTTGTCGTTCTGCTTCGCCAGGATCACGTCGCCCTGCAGCTCTTCGTCGAGCAAGGGCGTGTCGATCCGCACCGTGCCGATCTTCGAGCTGGCGGGACAGCTCGGGGCGGCGTTCGAGCCCAAGCCGATCTCAGAAAGAGAGCAGGCGCCGAGGCCGGCAGCCGAGGAGGAGGAGACAGACATCCCCTCCGGCAGGGTCATCTCCACGTCGCGGACGTGGGAGGTTGCGAGGCCGTTGGGCTCTTCAGACTGCGGCACTTCCAGCTCGACGTTGAGCCCAGTCGGCGCGCCAGCGGCGCCAGTGGACGGCGCGACGTCAACCGAAGGGCTGAAGGGCAGCCCATCGCAGCCACCGAAGACGAACGGGGTGCCGTCGCTGTCGGTGGTGGTGGTGCGGGTGTCGAGGGCGCCGATGTTCTCCCACGAATCGCCCCGGACCGTAAACGAGGACGGCGTCGTCGGGCAAGACGTCGGTGCGCTCAGGAACGGGACGCGCGGGACGTCAGAGAGCGAAATCGGTCCATTTGCCGGGTTGACGAACCCCCCACGTTCGAGATCGTGCGAGGGATCGGAGGGAACGCCCCAGAACTTCAGGTCGACCGCCTGAATCATCAGCGCCTGCGGGATTGCGACGCTCCCGCTCGAGATGCCGTGGTCGCCGGGACGTACCCGCGCGTCGATGATCGCGAGGGTCCCGAAGGCGTTAAAGCCGAACCGAGCCGGCACATCCGGGCCGTGGTCGAGATTGAAGACTCCGACATAAACGGTGCTTAGTCCGGTGTCGGCGGCAAAGGTAACCAAGGCCGTGCCGACCTGGGAGGCAAGCGGGCAGAGCGCGACGCCCGAAGCTGGTCTGGCGAAATCTTTTGGATCGCAGATGGCGATCCCGGTCGGGTTGCCGACCATGCCCGGAGGCAGGTCGACATCGAGGGAGTGAACCATCTCGTCCGGCCCGGGATTCGGTTTGCCTTCGACGACCGCGTCGGGGTTCACCGGGAACGAGAAGCTGGTCGTGAAGTCAGGGTGCGATCCTGCCTGCCTTGAGAATGCCCCGTTTTCGTCGAGGTCGAACTCGACGGCATCAAAGCTGAGATCGGCTCGAGCCGAGGCGGCAAGCCCCAGCGTCAGAAGAGCGGTCGCGAGAGCGATCGCGCTCGCAATCGTGCGGGTCCTCCAGTTGTGGTGCGCGATCATCGGCCAGCCCCCCGGTTGTTCTTGGTGTCTCGTTTCTTGCTCTGGTGCTTGTTCTTCACGCAGCGCGTCTTGCCGTTTTTGCGGACCTTGTGGGTCCCATTGCGGCAGTGGAGCTTCTTCGCCTTGGAGCCACGTGGGTTCTTGGCAGCCGAGCTGCCGAGGCTCGGGGCCGTCAGCGGGACGCTTCCCGCACTGCGACACGCTTCGCCACTGCACTCAGCTGGCGGCGGAGGCGGTTCGGGGAAGCCGCCGCCGATACGGGCGGCGTAGAGGTCATAGGCCCCGTCGGTGTCCTGCTTGACGATCCCCTCAGCCGTGGTGAAGAACACGGTGCTGCCATCGGTCGAGATGTCGGCCAGATTCACCTCGAAATCTCCATCTCCCGGACTGATCAGCGTCAGTCGGCCGTCAAAGTACTCATAGACGTCCTTGCTACCGTTGCGATCCGCGCTGACCAGCGGCGTGCTCGACATGAAGTAAGCGTGGCCGTCATCAGTGACTACTTGCGAGAGGCGGTTGCTGTAGGGCCGGTCTGGAACCGGCACACTTCCATCGCTGGAGCCGCCTGGCCGACACGAGACGCAGCTCTCCTCTCCGGAGACAGCGTCATAGAGGTGGGCCTGGCCGTCACCTGCGGAGAAGAGGAAAAAGTGTCCGTTAGGACTCGGGTAGCCGTACCTTCCAGCCTCGATGGTTTCGGGGAAGACGGTGTCTAGCTGACCATCGCGCCAGGCAACGAGCTCGCCGTTGCTGTTGAAGTAGACGGTTCTACCGTCATCGCCGATGCCCACGACGGCTTCGGTGAGGTCGTTGCTCCCGCTTAGGGGGCCGAGATACTCGAGCTCTCCGTAAATTGCGTCGTACCGGTAGATCTTTTGCCCTATTTCGGGGGCGCTGTCGGTGAGCTGGGCGGGGGAGTGAAAGATGACAAAGCGCCCATCGCGGCTCATTCCGTCTGCTATCCCCGGCTGAGCACCAGCCGGGCCACCGCTCGCCTGGGAGACCGAGATCGCCTCCGTCTGTCCACCTGCGCGCCTGTAGACGCCTTTCTCACCGCTGGTCAGAGAGAAGGCGAACGTTTCGCCATCGTCCGATACAAGCGGATTCGTGGTCTGGATGGCTGACTGGAACCAGGCGTTCCCGGTGGGAACGGCATCGCCCGGCAACAGCGAGACCAAGGAGAGCCCGCCCGTCTTCGACCATTTGTACATCGCGACCTGTGGTGCGCCCGGCAGCAGTGGATAGCGGGAGATCAGGACCACCCAGCTGAAGTCCGGCGCCCCTGCGATGAAGGAGGTGAGGCTGAGCGGGCCGACCAACTGGGCGAACGCACCGGGCTGCGTCGTGGTGCCGACGAGGTGGTAGGCGCCGGTGTCCACGTCGTTGACGTAGAAGTTACCCGCGTCCTCGACTGCGTCCGGCGTAAGCGCCTTCTGACTGACCACGAGCGTGTGCTCGAAGTCGTCGGACACTGCTTGCGTGGTCCCGAACGTAATCGCCCGAATCGGGTTGATCGGCGGGTCGAGCGGCAGCGGGTCGTTCCAGCCGCTCGGGCCGCGCCGCGACAGGTATCGGGAAGCCTGAGAGGAACCCGAGGCCTCTGAGGACGGCGACGAGGCCGTGAAGGCAATCGCCGAGCCGTCAGCCGATCCTTGGTAGCCATAGCTGTTGAAGATCGAAAGGCCGTTCTTCACCGGAGGGGTCACCATCTCGTAACCACGTTGCGGTGCCGCCTCGTCCACACCGAGGGTGGCGAAGGTGCGGTCTTCGCCGAGGCTGGTACCCGCGGCATTGGTGGCTACCAGGCGATAGTGGTAGGTGGTTCCCGGCTGTAGGCCTTTGAGGGTCTGGGTGAACGTCCGCGGCGAACGTTCGTTGCCGGCGATCGCCTCCGGTCCGGCCGGAGCGTCGCTCCCGTAGCCCGTCGTCAGCCCGTACTCGAAGTGGTAGGTGGTCTGGCCGCCGAAGGTGCCGATCGTGCCGGAGAGCTGGGCCGTGCTGTCGGTGATCGAACCTGCCTGCCCGGTCTGCACATCCGGGGGGGCCAAAGCCGTTTTGAACGTTGCGGTGGCCGAGATTCGCTCCGCGTTGTCCGCTTCGTTGACAGCAGTGACCCGCAGGAGGTACTCGGTGTTCGATTCGAGGCCGCTGGCGTCGGCTTCGGCGGTGTCCTGTGGATCTGACAAGCCCGTTTCTTCGGCAATCACGTGCCAGGGGCTTTCCCCTTCCGATCCCAGGTATTCCCCACAGGGATCCGAGAGCAGGCAGTATTCGATCCGGGCGGCGGTTGGCTCGCCGCCGGTGGCGACAGCGGCCGTCAGGTGCGCGCCGGTGGTGGTGATTGCCGAGGCCACCGGCGGATCGACTCCAGGCTGCGTGCCGAGGGCCAACACGTGGACCCCCCCATTGATGAGGCCCAGATATAGCTTGGTGCCGTCAGGAGAGAATGCCAGCCCACCGATACCTTCGGCCCGTGCGGCCGGCAACCGAATCGTGTCTTTGAGGTCGTTGGCGGCCGAGTAGATCTTGACCACCCTTTCAGCACCCTGTGGCAGCTCGACCGCGACGTCGCCAGTCTGTGGGTTGACCGCGATACCAGCGCCCCAATTTCCCGACACCGGTACTTTCAGTTCCCCTTTCCAGCTGCCGTCCCCGCCCATGTGCTCGACACGACCCGGACCGGCGATGACGTAAATGTCCCCGTTGGGGGCGACGGCAACCGACCGAGGGTTGATCCCTCCCCGTTCGGCGGTCGAGCCGTCGAAGGACGACAGAAGCTCTCCGGAGTCGGCATCGAAGCGATAAATGCCACCGCTTCCACCTACGATCAGGTCGCCGGTGGACGGGTCCACCGCGATACCTCCCACCCCACCGAGCAGGATGCTTGGAGCCCAACTCGAGTCCACGGTGTAGGTGGGCGGGGAAGCCCCGTCGCTCGTGTATTTTTCGAGTTGCGGTGCCCCGAAGGTCCAAAATTCATTGACCGTAAACAGGGTGCTGCCGTCCGGGCTGACGGCGACATTCGCCGGCGGGGTGTTCGTCGTCGGGCGGGTTACAGACGTCCCATCCGGTTCGACGACGTCGACCGTTCCAGATCCCCCATCGCCAGGGCGGGCGATGAAGACCCTGCCGTCGTCGTTGCTGACCGCGACCGAGTTGAACGACACCGCAAACCCGTAAGTGCCGGTGTCAGCCGTGCCGATATCGCCCTGGTAGCCGTAGGAGGTACCGGCCGTGGCGGCAGCCGCGGGGGACGCGGACACTGCCAAAGCCGCGCACGCGAGCGCAGCCAGGAGCAACCAGGACAGGACGTTCCGGGCGATGCCCATGCCGTCGGTGGTCGCTGCTGATACTGCCTTCGCGTGGCTTCTCACAAAGCTCTCCTTCTTGCTGTGGGCCCCTGGTGCCCGTTCCCGAAACGGCGCGAGGGCGGGTGGCTTCCCTGCCTGTCGAACCGGATCCCTGTGTCGCCTCCCTGGCGAACGGCGTGAATATAAACGTATTCCCTCTGGAAAGTCAAGGCCGGTTTTTGGACGGATGGCATACGTCTTCAAAAGGCTGCCTAGTTCCCGCCACCGACGAAGAAGGTGGCGATCAGGTCCATCAGTTCCGGCGCGGCGTCGAGCAGCTCCGCCTCCTCGCCGCGATCGAGGTGACCGGAGACGACCCCCTCCACCGCGCCGACGATGAAGCTCGGGGCCCAGGGCAGCGAAACGTCGGCCGGCGGCGGCTGGCATTGCTCTCCGATCGCCGCGGCCAGACGCTCGAGCACCTCCTCGTGCTTGGCGAGGGCGGCGGCGCCGACCACGTGCACCTCGCGGACCAGGGCCCGGGCGACGTCGGGCCGCGCGGCGGTGAAGCGCAGCAGCACGGTCAGGGCCGCCTCGGTCCCCTCGCGCCAGTCGCCCGCACCGCTGCTCGCGGCGAGCATCGCGTCGCACAACGCGTCGGCTTCGAACTCGTATGCGGCTGTGAAGCAGGCCTCGAGATCGTCGAACCAGGAGTCGAACTGCTCGGCGCTGGCGCCGCCGCGGACCAGCAGTGCCTCGAGGTCGATCGCCCGGAAGCCGATCTGGCCGCTCAGCTCCAGCATCGCCCGCTCGGTGCGCCGGCGCGTGTTCGCGTCAGCGCCCGTTCCTTTGCCGGCCTGCGGTCCCTGTTCTTCCATATCGGTGAGTCGCCCGACCGGGATTGCCAGATCCCGTCCCCGGAGCGCGCGACTAGCGGCGAAAACTATAGCCCTCTGTAAGGAAACGTTGCCCCAACTCTTCGGGCCGGCTATCTTGGGCCAATGAAGCGAGGCCCGGACGAGGCACCTGTCATCCCGCTGGGTCGGCACGGGTTGTCCCCCGACGTGGTCGCCACCCATCAGCGTGAGCGGCTGTTCGAGGCGACCGTCGACCTGGTCGCCAAGCGCGGCTACCGCAACACTTCGGTCGACCACATCGTCAAGGCCGCCCGGGTGGGCTACGTCGCCTTTTACGACCTCTACGCGGGCAAGGAGGAGTGCTTCCTGGCGGCCTTCGACCGGATCGTCGAAGAGGCGACGGAGGAACTCAACCAGGCGGTGGCGGGCGAGGAGGAGTGGCCCCAGCAAATGGCCGCGGCGCTGGCCTGCCTGCTGGACCTGGCCGCCGCCGACCCGAAGCGGGCCCGGGTCGCCCTGATCGAGGTCCAGGCGGCCGGCCCCGACGCCTACGCCCGTTACGAGCAGGTCTTCGACCGGGCGGTGCCGAAGCTGCGGGAGGGCCGGGCGCTGAGCGAGGAGGCGGCGCAGCTTTCGAAGACCCTCGAGGAGGCGGTGCTGGGCGGCGTCGTCTGGCTCGTCCATCAGCAGCTGGTCGTCAAGGGCGAGCTGGCGGACACCGAGGCGCTGCTGGGGCAGTCGATTCAAATTGCCCTCTCCCCGTACCTCGGCGACGCCAAGGCCAAGGCGCTCGCCAAGGGGACCCTGCGGGGCCGCGCGCGTAAAGGATGAGCGACGGGCAGGTGGCGGAGCGGACCGCCTACACCGAGGCGCTGATCGAGCTCTCCTTCGAGAGCGACTACCAGTCGGTGACGGTGGATGAGATCGTCGCCCGCGCGGGGGGCAGCAGGGAGGACTTCGAGCGGACCTTCCCCTCGAAGCAGGCCTGCGCCGTCGCCGCGATCGAAGGAGTCATGGCCAAGAATCTGCGGGTCGTCCAGGCGGCCTTCGACAGCGAGGAGCGCTGGCCGGACTCGCTCCGCGCCGGCGCCTACGCGATGGCCCGGTACGTCGCCGACAACCCGAAGGAGATCCGCTTCGGCATGCTGGACATGCTCTGGGCCGGCGAGATGACCGGCGCCCTGCGGGACCAGTTCTTCGGCAAGTTCATCGCGATGGTCGAGGCCGGGCGCGATTTCGCCCCGGATCCCGAGGCGGTGCCCGCGCTGGCGGCGGAGAGCGTGGTGGGCTCGATAACCCAGGCACTCGGGCGCTTCAGCCTCGAACGCGGGGAGGAGCGCGACCCGGTCGCCGCCGTTCCCGAGATGATGTACCTGGCGGTGCGTCCCTACCTCGGCGAGGAGGCCGCGCGAAGGGAGCTGACGATCCCGCCCCCGAGCGACTGAATGGCAACGAAGAGAAAGACCGAGCCGCAGGGCCTGCCGCGGGGGCGGCACGGTCTGCCGCGCGAGCTGGTGGTCGAAAACCAGCGGGCGAGGTTGATCAGCAGCATGATCGAGACGGTCGCCGAACTGGGCTACGGGAAGGCGACGGTCGCCAAGGTGACCAAGCCGGCAAAAGTCTCGCGCCGCACCTTCTACGAGACCTTCTCGAACAAAGAGGACTGCTACCGGGCGGCGTATGAGGCGAGCTTCGAGTATCTGCGAGACCAGGCGCTCGCCGCGGCCGCCGAGGAAGAGTGGCCGGTCTCGGTCCGCGCCGGGCTGGAGGCGCTGCTCGAGAGCCTCGCCTCCCACCCGAAGCTTGCCTCTTTCTTCCTCGTCTCGCCGGCCAGCGTCGGCGACGAGGTCGCCGCAAGGCACCACCTGGCGATGCGCGAGCTGGTGGAAACGCTCGTCTCCAAGGCTCCGAAGAGAACTGCGGCGGGGATCGCCGCGGAGACGCGGGTCGAGGCCCTCGCGGGGGGCCTCTCGCGGCTCGCGGCGATGAAGGTCAATGCCGGCAAGAGCGGGGAGCTGCCGGCGCTGCTCCCCGACCTGGTCGAGCTTTTCCTGCGGCCGTTCGTCGGCAGCGAAGACGCGATTCGAGTCGCCTGGGGCGACGGGTGTCGCTGACGCCACTTCCGGCTTCTTAGTCCTCATCAAGTCCCCGTTCCCTGGTCCCCGTGGCTCGCGAACAAACGCGACGCTCTGTCCAAGATAGAGATGAGAGCATTTCCATGTCAAGGTTTTATTGGTCGAATGTGAGCCAGTAACCCGCTCTGCTGAAGAAAGTGGGGCGCTTTTGTGAAGCGCCCCGTACCTAAGTCCAATTTCCCTGCCCTGAGACTTGACAAGGCAGCGTCTGTCTGTTCTGCTCTTCCACCGGAGAGGGAAACTGTTTTTGAGTAGAGCACTCGCGTATTTGGACCGGGAGGGAATGGATGAGGCAGGGCTTGTGCATCGTGTTTCTGCTCGCGCTGCTCGCGCTCGCGGGCTGTGGTGGCGGCGCTGACGACACCGACTCGAGCCAGTCGAGAGGGTCGACGTCAACGACTTCCTCTGGCCGTGGGCCTGCCTCACGTCCGCCCACTGAGCAGGCGCGTGCCTGGCGGGCCAGGGGACGTGCCGCCTGCGAGGGGATGCAGCCGGCGGAAGCCGCCCTCCACTTCAAGGCGGCGGCTGAACAGGCCGGCGCGCACGGGCGCTTCGTCGAATTGGTGACCAAGCCGCCCCCCGCCGTCGAGCAGTCGCCCGGCTACCCCAGGCTCGTCGCCGCGTTCTATGCGACGGCCTTGCCCCCACCCCAGCGCGCGCTGGCCGCGGCCGGCTGCGCCGAAGAGCTTGCCGCCCGTGATTAGGGCGCAAGGCCCGCCCGCTCGGGCGGAGCAAGTCCAGTCCGTCGCAACAGCGGCGGTACCACCAGAAAGGCAGTACAAATGAAGCGGAAGTTCGCAGTCCTCACCGTCCTGGGGGCGCTCCTCGCGCTTGCCGTACCGGCGAGCTCGATGGCGAGCATGTCCCCGGCGGCTCACCAGTTCGAAATCTCGGGCAACTCGCCCAAGCTCGGAACCTCGCTCGGTTCCTGCACGATCACCAAAATAAGCGGGACGATCCCGGCGTCTCCGGCGAACGAAACGGAAACCGTGTTTCCGATCTCGACGCCGACCGTCGGGACCTGCACCT
Organism: Solirubrobacterales bacterium; assembly: GCA_035760445.1. GTDB lineage: Bacteria > Actinomycetota > Thermoleophilia > Solirubrobacterales > 70-9 > VAYN01. The sequence continues at coordinate 49,942 of DASTSW010000014.1, forward strand.
CTGGGACCACCCTGACTTTGGGAGGCACCTGGAACTTCGGCGGGATCAACTACCTGGTTCACCTGGGCGGTGCCGCCGCAACGTTGACGATGAAATTCAGCTCGCTGCCGAATTGCAAGCTCTCCTCGACCAACCCTGGGCTGTACGGGGTCTGGAGCAACGGTGCGGCCACCCCGAAACTGCTCAAGTCGAGCTACCACGCCCATTCCGCCAGCGCTCTGACCTGGAGCAACGACGGCGGCACCTGCGCCAGCGCGGGCAAAACCGAAACCCTCACCTGGTCCGCGGAAGGCTCTGGGATTGCCACCGCTTCGACGGTGACGGATCTGACCAGCCCGACCTCGGTCGTGGTCGTCGGCGCGAACAAATAGCCCCGAGCTAGAAGTTCGTGTCTCGGAGCGGGGCGTCGTCAGACGCCCCGCTCTTTCGTCGGCTGCATCTAATGTCTCGCCGATGGTCGTCACGCCCTGGGGGGATTCGGAAGCGCTACGGGAGCGAATGCTCACTCCCGGCCCCTCGAACGACCGCGAGGCCGCTGCCGAGAACCAGCGGCAGCGCCTGTTCGGGGCAATGGTCGCCAGCGTAGCCGAGCGCGGTTACGCGAACACCCGGGTCGCCGACCTGGTCGAGGTCTCCGGCGTCTCGCTGCGCAGCTTCTACGACCTCTTCGCCGACAAGCAGTCGTGCTTCGCGGCGGCCGTCGACTCCCTCACCCAGTCGACCATCGACCTGGTCCTCGAAGCACCGCCCGAGGACGACTGGGAGGAGGACTCCAAGCTCCGGCTGCAGACGATCGCCTCGCTGGTCGAGGCGCAACCGGCGGCGGCGAGGATGTGCCTCGTCGAGGCCTACGCGGCTGGACCCCAAACGACCGGCCTGGTCGAAGAGGCTGCGGCCCGGATCGAGAGGCTGATCCGCGAGCGGCTGGCAGCGTCTCCGCGGTGGTCCGAGATGCCGCCGGAGCTGGCGTCGGTCGCGGTCGGCGCGATCCTCGAGACGTTCAGGTCCCGCCTGATCGGCGGGCGGGTGAAGCAGATCCCAGCGAGTGCTCAGCAGCTGGCGACCCTGTTCCTCGGCTACGAGCCGCCGGCGCGGCCGCTCCGCTCCGCCGCGCGAGCACCGGAGGTGAGACCGGAGGAACTGGAAGCGAGCGACCACGCCGAGCGGGCGCTGCGGGCCTTTGAAGCGCTGCTGACCCACCAGCCGTACGCCGAGACGACGATGGAGCAGGTGGCCAAGCGGGCTGGCATGTCGGTGCGGACGCTGTACGCCAACTTCGCCGGAAGGGACGAGCTGCTGCTGGCGGCGATCGACAGCGCCGGCGCCCAAGCCGTGGCCGCGGCGCTGCCGGCCTATCGACGCGAGGCCAGCCCAGCGGAGGGAATCAGGGCCGCGGTCACCGCCCTGCTCGGGCTCCTCGCATCCCGCCCTAACCTCGCCCACCTCTTGCTCACCGGGACCTACGAAGGGGGCGCAGCGGCACTGCGTCGTCGCTCGGAAGCATTGCGGCCGCTGGAAGCGATGCTGACTCGAGCCGCTCCCAGCCAGCTTTCCGTTTCCCGCGTGCTGCTGTCAGAAGCGGTGCTGGGTGGCCTTCTCTGGCTGGCTCGCAGGCGGATTGCCGAGGCCGGTCCCGGCGCCCTGCTCGGCCTCGCGCCGATCTGCACCTACATCGCCCTGGGGCCCCTGCTGGGCGCGGAGCAGGCGACGGCAGCGGCGGAAGGCAAGAGCTACCGGCGACAGGCACCCGATCTCGCCCAATCGCTGCGGGTTTCGGCGACCAATCCGCATACGGTACGAGTGCTAAGCCTGTTGAGCCAGGAACCGCTCTCGGTCGAGGGTCTTGCCGAGAAAGCCGCCCTGCCTCGGGAGGAGATCGAGGCCCAGGTCGGCAGGCTTAAAGAGGCCGGCGTGATCGAGCCGGCACCGGGAGCCGCGGCGGGCGGTCCGCCCGTGTACCAGTCCCGCTGGCCCGTCTGGAGCACCGCGGAGTGGGAGCGGCGCAGCCAGTCCGAGCGCGAAGCCCTGTCGGCGGAGATCAACGCGGCGATGCGGGTGGAGATCGACGACGCCGTCGCCGCCGGCAGCTTCGATCTCCACCCCGAGCGCTTTCTCGTCCGCCTGCCCCTCTGGATCGACGAGCAGGGCTGGCGGGAGCTCCACGATGCACTGAACCTCTCGCTCGAGGAGTGCCAATCGATTCAGCGGCGCGCCAGACGGCGGCTGGAAGAAGGAGAGTCGGCTTCCGATGGCTTCCCGGTCCGGGTGCACCTCGTCTCCTTCGAGCCGGCTCCTCCCGAGCAGGAACCGGGCGGCGAGCCCTAGGCGGCGCCGCGCCGCTCGCGATACCGCCGCGTCTTCTCGCGGTTGCCGCACTCCTCCATCGAGCACCAGGTGCGGGAGCGGTTGCGCGTGCTGTCGAAGAAGGCCCACTGGCAGCCGTCGTCAGTGCAGGCCTTGAGGCGGGGCCAGGCGCCTCGGGCCTGGAGGCACTCGATCGCCAGCAGGAGGCGGGCTTTGAAGCCGCTGAGGTCGGCGCGGGCGGGGACGAGCTGCAGGCGGCCGTCGGCGCCGATGGTAGTGCGGTAGCGGCTGTGCTCGGCGGCCTCGCGCAGCGCCGCCAGCTCCCGCGCGCCCGCCTCGCCGCCGTTGTTGGCCCGCAGGAAGGCGCGAAGCGATTCGCGCAGCGCCAAGACCCGCGCATGCGCCTCCTCGTCGGGGGCAGGCAGGTATTCGCCGGTCTGCTCCTCGACCCAGTTCCGCAGGCTCCCGGGGTCGCCAATCTCGTCGGCCCCCTCCTCGAGGTCCCTGGTGTTGACGAAGGCGATGAGGAGATCGGCCGCTGCCTGGTCCGATTTATTAAGTCGGGTTGACACCATCTAACAATGTTAGCTAGTGTTGTGTACACCGGCAAGTCCAGATAGCCGGTGTCGAACACTTCGAGAGGAGGCCGAAATGAGATTCCTAGCAAGCCTAACCCTCGCCAACGCAGCCGAGTCCCACCGCCGAATGCGGGAGATGGCGGAGCGCGACCGCCAGGTGCGCGGTCATCCTCGTCGCCATCGATGATCGCGGTAGCCGACAACCCGGGGGAGGGTCGCTACGAGATCCGGGTCGATGGCGAGCTCGCCGGCTTTAGCCAGTACCGCCTCCGCCCGGAGGCTTTGGCCTTCATCCACACCGAGGTAGACGATCGCTTCGAAGGCCAGGGCCTCGGGGGCCAGCTGATCTCGTTTGCGCTCGACGACGTCCGCTCGCGCGGCCTCGCCGTCCTCCCCTTCTGCCCTTTCGTCAAGGGCTACATCGAGCGCCACCCCGAGTACCTGGACCTAGTCCCTGCCGAGAAGCGCGGGGACTTCGGCCTGGGCGACTAACCGAGGCGCTCTTTCAGGTACAGCAGCGCGATCACGGTCGTGGCGTCGCGGATATCCGGCAGGGCCTGCTCGATCTCGGAGAGGTCGAGGCGGACGATCTCGATCTCCTCGTCGTCGTCACGCTCGCCGGTGGCGGGTGAGAGGGCGGTCGCCTCGAAGATCGTCACCTTCTCGGTGAGGAAGCCGGGGCTGGGATAGATGACGTGGAGCACGCTCCAGTTCTCGGCCCGCAGCTCCGCCTCCTCGGCCAGCTCCCGCTTCGCGCATTCGAGCTCGTCCTCGCCCTCGACGTCGAGCGTCCCGGCCGGGATCTCCAGCAGCTCGTCCTCCTCGACCGCCTCGCGCGGCTGCGCCACCAGGTAGGCGAACTCCTCGTCGTGGGCTAGCACCGCGACCGAGCCCGGGTGCTCGACGACCTCCCGCTCGACCTCGGTCCCGTCCTCGCGCCGGTAGCGCTTGGCGACGAAGTCGACGTGCTTGCCCTCGTGCAGGACCTCGGTCTCCAGCAGCCTCACGCGTTGCAGCTTAAGAGGAGGTCGGGAAGTTCATGCCGCCGAAGCTGTCGGCCTCGGTTGCCGGCCAGCGGCTGGTGATCGCCTTGCCGCGGGTGTAGAAGCGGACTCCCTCGGGGCCGTGGATGTGGTGGTCGGCGAAGATCGAGTCCTTCCAACCACCGAAGGAGTAGAAGGCCATCGGCACCGGGATCGGGACGTTGATGCCGATCATCCCCACCTCGACCTGGCGCTGGAAGCGGCGGGCCTCGTAGCCGGAGCCGGTGAAGATCGCCGCGCCGTTGGCGTAGGAGTTGGCGTTGATCAGCGCGATCGCCTCCTCGAGGCTGCCGCTGCGGACGACCGAGAGGACCGGGCCGAAGATCTCCTCGTCATAGACCGACATCCCCGGCTCGACTTGGTCGATCACGGTTGGGCCGACCCAGAAGCCGCCGCCCTCGACCTCCAGCTCGCGGCCGTCGACGGTGACGCTGGCCCCGGCCTCGGCCCCCTGGCCGATGTAGCCGGCGATCCGGTCGCGGGCCTCGGGCGTCACCACCGGCCCCATCTCCGAGTCGGGATCGAGCCCGGGGCCGACCTTGATCTCCCGCGCCCGCTTAGCAACCTCTTCGACCACCGCGTCGCCCGAGTCGCCGACCGTGACCGCGACCGAGATCGCCATGCAGCGCTGCCCGGCCGAGCCGAAGCCGGCCGCGGCGAGTTGGTCGGCGGCGTAGTCGAGGTCGGCACTCGGCATCACCACTGCGTGGTTCTTGGCCCCGCCCAGTGCCTGCACCCGCTTGCGGTTCTCGCTGGCGCGGGAGTGGACGTAGGAGGCAATCGGGGTCGAGCCGACGAAGGAGATCGCCGCCACGTCGGGGTGGTCGAGCAGGGCGTCGACCGCGACCTTGTCGCCGTGGACGACGTTGAAGACGCCATCGGGGAGACCGGCCTCCGCGTAGAGCTCGGCAACCAGGTTGGAGGCCGAGGGGTCGCGCTCGGAGGGCTTGAGGACGAAGGTGTTGCCGCAGGCGATCGCGACCGGGTGCATCCACATCGGCACCATCGCCGGGAAGTTGAACGGGGTGATGCCGGCGCATACCCCGAGCGGCTGGCGGAAGGAGTAAGCGTCGACGGTGCTCGAGACCTGATCGGAGTACTCGCCCTTCAAGAGGTGCGGGATGCCGCAGGCGAACTCGACCACCTCGAGCCCGCGCAGGACCTCGCCCTTGGCGTCCTCCAGGACCTTGCCGTGCTCGGAGGAGACGACCCGCGCCAGCCGCTCGACGTTGGCGTGCAGCAGCTGGCGGATGGCGAACATCACCTTGGCGCGGCGGCTGAGCGAGGCTTCGGACCACTCGGCGAAAGCGTCGCGCGCGGCGTCGACGGCGGCGTCGACGTCGGCTGGCTCGGCCAACAGCACCTCGGCCTGCTGCACCCCCGTGGCGGGGTTCCAAACAGGCGCGGTCCGGGACGAGGCGCCAGTCAGTTCCTCGCCCCGGATCCGGTGACGGATCGTGCGTTTTGCGGTGACCGCGCTCACCAAGTCATTGTGCCGTGACCGGGGTCAATGGCCCTTGGCCTCTGAGTACAGAGATCGCGTTGCGGGCCGCCAACTCGGCCATCGCGGTGCGGGTCTCGACCGTGGCCGAGCCGAGGTGCGGGGTCAGGACCGCGTTCTCGAGCAGCAGCAGGCCGGGCTCGACCTCGGGCTCGCGCTCGAAGACGTCGATCCCGGCGGCGGCGATCCGGCGGTCGGCCAGCGCCTGGGCGAGCGCCAGCTCGTCGACGATCGGCCCGCGGGCGGCGTTGACGAGGACCGCGCTCGGCTTCATCGCCGTCAGCTGCTCGGCCCCGATCAGGTGGTGCGTCTCGGGGGTCAGCGGGCAGTGCAGGCTGATGACGTCGGAGCTGGCCAGCAGGTCCGCCAGCGGCAGGCGCTCCGCCTCCAGCTCGGCCTCCGCCGGCGAGGGATGGCGCGAGTGGTAGGCGATCTCCATCCCGAAGGCACGGGCGCGTTCGGCCACCCGGGTGCCGATCCCGCCGAGACCGACGATCCCCAGCCGCTTGCCCTGCAGCGAGCTGCCGAGCATGAACCCCATCCCCCAGCTCCAGGGCTGGCCCGAGCGGACCATGCGATCGCCCTCGACCAGCCGCCGCGTCGCCGCCAGGATCAGCGCCATGGTCAGGTCGGCGGTGGCGTCGTCGAGCACCCCCGGCGTATTGGTCACCACCACCCCTCGCCTTTCCGCCGCGGCGACGTCGACGTTGTCGTAGCCGACCGCGACGTTGGCGACGCAGCGCAGTTGGGGCCCCGCGGCCTCGAGGAGCTCCTCGTCGACCGGATCGTGCAAGAGGGTGAGAAGCGCCTCGGTGCCACGCACCAGCTCCAACAGCTCGGCGCGCGGGATCGCCTTCTCGCGCTCGTCGATCCGCACCTCCCCCGCTTCTCGCAGCATTTCCACCGCGGACTCCGGGACCCGGTTGGTGACGGCAAAGATCATCGGCCGCGGCGGGTCAGGCCTGCTCCGGCCGCAGGACGACGAGACAGAGGTCGTCGCGGATCGGCCGGTCGGCCCAGCCGAGGATCGTGCGCTCGGCCTCTTCGGCAACCACCCGCGCGGTGAGGCCGCTGAGCGGCGCCAGCACCCTCGTCAAGCCTTCGAGGCCGAGCATCTCGCGACCACGCCGGACGTCGGTGGCGCCGTCGGTGTAGACGACGAGGCCCTCGCCGGCCTCGATCAGGCTTTCGGTGTTCTCCAGCTCCAGAACCGGCTCGGCGCCGAGCAGGAAGGTGCCGCCGCGGGCCGAGAGCTCGACCAGCTGCGGCATGCGCAGCGGCAGCGGGTGGCCGGCGCGGGCCCAGCAGACGCTGTCCTCGCCGGGGCGAAGGCGGATGCAGACCGCGCTGACCAGCTCCGAACGCCTCCCCGGCCGCTCGGCGAGCGCTGTGTTGACCATCGCCAGCAGCTCGGCCGGATCGCTGGTGTTGGCCGCGTAGGCAGCGAAGCGGGCGCGGATGAAGGTCGCCAGCTGTGCCGCCGCGGGGCCGTGCCCGACGACGTCGCCGACGATCGCGATCGTCGAGCCGTCGGGCCCGTTGGTCAGCAGGTAGAAGTCGCCGGAGACCCCCAGTTCGGAGGGGACGAAGGCGGCGGCGGCGTCGACCCCGGGCAGATCCGGCAGGTCAGCCGGAGCCAGCGCCGCCCGGATCGCCTCCAGTTCCTCGGCCGAGTGCTCCAGCACCCGCAGCCGCCGCGCGATCCAGGTGACGACCGCCACGACGAGAAGCAGGAAGGCGGCGCGAATCGCGAGCGCGAGCCCGAATTCGGAGACGGGCTCGATCGCGTGACCGACCGCGTAGAGGGCCAGGCAGACGGCCGCGACTGCCAGCGCGATCCGCGGTCCGAACCACCAAGCCGTGAGCCCGACCGGCACCGAGTAGAAGAAGGCGATGCCGGTGTTGGAAGAGGCGGCCGCGACCCAGAGGATGAAGACGACGAGAACCGCGGTGGCGATCCAGGCGATGCGAGCGGTTCGCGACGGTGCACCCGGCAAGGCCCGGGACCATACCGGCAGTGCACCTCGCGATGGGGCGGCTCGGCTAAGTCGCTAGTACCACTTGCCCTTGGCGAATCCGCCGAAGGCGATCAGCCCGATCAGGATGATGATGATCCCCAGCACGACGCTCCAGAGGAGTGCCACCACGATCCCGATGATCACGAGAATCCCGCCTAACGAGATCCCGCCGATGCCCCCCCGGTCCCCTCTGTCTGCCCTGGTGTTCATCTGCTCCTCCGTTGTCGATTCCGATTGGACGACTGGTGCAGTCAATACCTACCCAGGGAAGCGGGATCTCACTCCGGTTCCGGGGCCTCCTCGCCGGGCCAGCTGCCGGTGAGCTTCGCGAACGAGGTGCGGCTGCCGTGGTCGACCAGGCCTTTGACGAGGCGGAAGATCGCCCCCTCGAGCACCAGTGCGCCGATCAGCTTCGGCCAGGAGAATTCGCGGTGCTCGGGCTTAGGCGGCTCGACTTCGTCGATCAGCCCCCAGACCTGTTCGAAGATCTTCTTGCCGAGCAACCCGGCGATCAGACCGAGGACGATGCTGATCGGGGCGAAGATGAACTTCATCGGATAACTGCCTCCTTGGTCAAGTGGTCTTCTGGTCCTTCGGCTCGTCGCGCGGCTCGAGCTGGATCTCCTTCTCGGCCCGCGGCACACCTTCCTCGATCTCGGCGCTGCGCTCGCGCTCGGCGTTCATCTGGTGGCCGAAGAGGATCGCCAGGTTGGTGATCCAGAACCAGAGCAGCAGCACGATCAGGCCGCCGAGGGTGCCGTAGGTCTTGTCGTAGGAGCCGAAGTTGGCGACGTAGAAGGCGAACAGCGCCGAGGCGATAGCCCAGACCACGAGCGCCAGCACGGCACCGGGGGTGACCCACTTGAACCCGCGCAGCTTCACATTCGGGCTGGCGTAATAGAGAAGGTCGACCATGAGAACGAAGATCGCCGCCATCACCGGCCACTTGGCGACGTTCCAGATGTCGACCGCGGTGCCGCTGAGGCCGACCGGCCCGGCGATCGCCTCGACCACCGGCCCGGTGAGGACGAGCCCGACGGCGAGCAGCGCCATCATCAGGATCATCGCCAGGGTGACCGCGATCTGCAGCGGCCGCAGCTTCCAGAAGGGGCGGCCCTCGGGGGTCTCGTAGATGATGTTGGAGGCGCGGGTAAAGGCACCGACGTAGCCCGAGGCCGACCACAGCGCCGCCGCCAGGCCGATGACGAAGGCGAACCCCGCCGCGCTTTGGTTTTCGGCGATCGAGTCGATCGGGCCTTCGAAGGTTTCCGCCGCCGAGGCGGGCCCGAGTTCGGTGATGATTTCCGTCAGCGTGTCGGTGGTGGTTTTGGGGTCGCCGAAGATCCCGATCAGGGAGAGCATCGCGATCAACGCCGGGAACAGCGCCAGCAGCCCGTAATAGGTGAGCGCCGCCGCCCAGTCGCTGAGGTTGTCCTCCTGGAACTCGGTCAGCGTCCGCTTCAGGGTGGCGAAGAGGCCGGTCTTCGGGGCCGCGCCCTCGGGCTCGTAGTCGCGCCTGATCGCTCCGCTCTCCATGCCCTTCCAGTGCCCGAAGCGACCGGGTTTCTAACGAAGCGTCAGAGCGGCCGCTCGAGCTCGACCTCCGTTGCGGGCTTGTCCTCGCGCAGGCCCTTGTAGGCGGCGTGGCGGAGGATCCCCTCCTTGGTCAGCTCGCGGAACTCGAACTCGGCGACCAGCTCCGGTGCGGCGAAGTGGGCGCCTTTCGGCGGCTTCGGGCCGGCGCCGAAGGGGCTGTCCCCGCGCTCCAGCGACGCCAGGCGCCGGTTCAATTCGGTCAGGTCGCTGGCCTTGAACCCAGTCCCGACTTTGCCGCCGTAGCGCAGCACGCGCTCCTCGCCGTCCCCCTCGTAGTAGCCGACCAGCAGCGCCCCGAGGTGCTGTTTGCGCCGCCCTTCCCCCGGGGTCCAGCCGCCGATCACCAGCTCCTGGCGCAGGGTGTTCTTCACCTTCAGCCAGTTGCCGTTGCGCTTGCCGGGCGCGTAAGCGCTGTCGAGCCGCTTCAGGACCATTCCCTCCAGGCCCTGCTCGCGGCTCGCCGCCAGCAACTGCTCGGCCTGGCCCACCGAGTAGCCCGGGGTCTGCCAGCTCTCGCCCTCCAGCTTCAGCTCCTCGAGCAGCTCGCGGCGGCGCTCGTAGGGGAGGCCGGTGAAGTCGTAGCCGTTGAAGTAGAGGATGTCGAAGACCATGTAGACGACGGGGTGGGTCTTCATCCGTCGCCGCACGACGCTCTGGTCGGTCTGGTGGATGCGCTGCTGCAGCCGCTCGAAGCTGGGGCGGCCATCCTCCTCGAAGGCGACCAGCTCGCCGTCCAGGACGGCGTCGAAGGAGCCGAGCTGACGGGCGATGCCTTTGACCTCGGGGTACTGGGCGGTGACATCGTTGAGGTTGCGGGTCTGCAGCTTCACCCGGCCGGGCTGGCAGTAGGCGAGCGCCCGCACCCCGTCCCACTTCACCTCGACCCCCCAGCCGGAGTCGTCTTTGGGCAGGGTCGAGAGCCGCGCCAGCATCGGCACCACGTTCTCGGGGAACGGGTCGCGCTCGCGCTCGGGCGGGTCGATCCGGTGGATCATCCAGTCCTTCGCCGCTTTGCCGGCGCGGAAGAGCGCGTAGCGGCCGCGCAACCGCTCGCCTTCGAACTGGACCATCACTTTCTGCGGCTCCCACTTCTCCAGCTCGTAGGTGCCGCTGTCCCAGATCTTCATCGTCCCGGCGCCGTACTCACCGGCCGGGATCTCCCCCTCCCACTCCAGGTACTCGAGGGGGTGGTCCTCGGTGCGGACCGCCTTGCGATTCTCGGCCGGGTCCTCGGGGATGCCATTGGGGATCGCCCAGGAGGCGGCGACGCCGTCGTGCTCGAGCCGCAGGTCCCAGTGCAGGCGGCGGGCGCTGTGTTCCTGGACGACGAAGCGCGGCTTGCCTTTTTCCTTCCCCCGCCCTTTCGATCTCGGCTCGGCGGTCTTCGCGAAGTCCCGCTTGCGCTCGTACTCCTCCAGTTCCCGCTTGCGCTTCGGCATAGGATCGATTCTTGCGCGCCACCCGGCTCAGCCTCGCCCTCGTCTGCCTCGCCTTGCTGGTGAGCGCAAGCCTGGCGCTCGCCGCCAAGCCCGCCGGCGAACCGTTCTTCCCCCGCGCCGGCAACGAGGGCTACGACGCGCTCGCCTACGACGTAAACATCGCCTTCAAGCCGAAGAGCGGCCGGGTCAAGGCCGTGACCAGGATCGAAGCTGCCGCGACCAGGTCGCTGAAGCGCTTCTCCTTCGACTTCTTCGGCCCCCGCGTCAGCGCGGTCGAAGTCGACGGCGAGCCGGCGCGATTCGGCCGCCGGCCGGGCAAGCTGATCGTCACCCCTGCGGCGGCGATTACCAAGGGGGCGAACTTCACCACGGTCGTCCGCTACAGCGGCATTCCGCCGAAGATCACCGATCCCGACGGCAGCGAAGAGGGCTGGTACCGCACCGGCGACGGGGTGATCGCGGTCGGCGAGCCCCAGGGGACGGCGGCCTGGATCCCCTGCAACAACGTCCCCGCCGACAAGGCGAGCTTCGAGTTCCACGTCACCGTGACCGATGGGCTGAAAGCGGTCGCCAACGGGCGACGGCTGCGCAGCGTCAACAAGTCCGGCAGCGTCCAGCACAACTGGTTCGAACCGGCGCCGATGAGCCCCTACCTCGCCCTGCTCAACGTCGGCCGCGGCGAGGTCGTCAAGAGCCGGATCGGCAACCTGCCGAGCTGGACGCTGATCGACCCGCGTCTGGCAGGGGCGAAAAAGCCGCTGGCAAAGCTGCCAGAGGTCGTCCGCTTCCTCTCCGGCATCTACGGCGCCTACCCCTTCAACTCCGCCGGCTCGGCGGTCGACTTCGCACCGGAACTCGGCTACGCGCTGGAGACCCAGAGCCGGCCGATCTACGCCTTCGTCCCCGACCTGACCACGGTCGTCCACGAGACCGCGCACCAGTGGTTCGGCGACTCCGTCGGGCTGCAGCGCTGGCCGCAGATCTGGCTCAACGAGGGGTTCGCGACCTGGAGCGAGTGGTACTACGCAGAGCGCCACGGGCGCCGCAGCGCACAGGCCATCTTCCGCCGCCTCTACCGGGTGCCGGCTTCGAACAAGCACTTCTGGAACCCACCGCCGGCGCGACCCGGCAGCCCGAAGAACCTCTTCGCCAGCTCGACCTACGTGCGCGGCGGCATGGCCCTGGAGGCGCTGCGGCAGAAGATCGGCACGCAGACGATGCTGCGTTTGCTGCGCCGCTGGCTGGCGGTCCACGAATACGGCAGCGCCAACATCGGCGAGTTCAAGGCCCTCGCCGAGCAGCTCTCGGGGCTCGGCCTCGACCGATTTTTCCAGCGCTGGCTCTACCAGCAGGGCAAGCCGCTCGCCCCGGCCACGAATGCTCGCCGGGCCCGGGTCGAGCAGCCGACGGGCGTCGACGTGGGCCGCGCCGCGATCGGCACCTCCGCCAACGGTCTCGCCTCGATCCTCGCCCCGGTCGACTACCCCATCCACCTAGCGGGCCGGGTCGTCAAGACCCGGATCTCCCTCGTCGAGGGCCGCCGCGAACGGAGGATTCGCTCCTGGGTCCTGCACGAACGACTGAGCGCCGGCGAGATCCAGCGGCCAGACCGGCACCGTCACTTCGAATTCGTCCACAAAATCGGCCTGAACGAGAACTTGAGTCGGAGGCTGCGGGAGGGAGCCTGGGTCCAGGTGATCGCCAGCGGCGCCCTCGACGTCGATGAGAACGGCAAGCCCGAGCTGCGCTCGGTCGACTTCTCGACCAGCAGACCGCCAGCCGGAGCGCCCCGAAAGACGGTCTGCAGCAGCATTCCCCACCTGCGGGTGAAGCGGGGGGCGCGGGTCTCGCTGCCGCTGCCGGTCTGCAATAAGGACCCGGACTGGCTGGTCTCACTCAGCGCGACCCGCGGCTCGGTCCGGATCCGGGGCGGGCGGTTGATCTACACGGCGCCGGAGCGGTTTCGCGGCAGCGACCAGATCAAGCTCTTCGGCAGGGGGACGCGGCAGTACGCGCGGGTCACCGTTGGCGCCCCGAGCGGGCTCGTCGTCCGCGCCCTCGGCGACTCGGTCACCGCCGGCTTTGGCTACTTCTCCAGCGGCAAGAAGATGCCGTTCGAAGACCTGCTCGACTGCCGCCCGGCGGCGAAGCAGTTCAACGACGCCTGCTCGTCGAACTCGCTGAACGAAGAATCCGAAGAAGGCCCGGTCAAGTACGCGCCCGATTACGGGCTTGCGAGCAAAGTCTCCTGGGCGGCGCAGTGGGCGAGCGAGTACGGCGTCACCAACTACAAGAACTTCGCGATCAGCGGCTCGGAACCGAAGAACTGGGCGCCGGGGGGCGAATTCCACTCCCTGACGGAAAAGATCGAGTCCGAAGACCCCGACTACATCCTGCTCACCCTGGGTGCCAACCCGCTGCTCTCGAACGTCCTCTTCGGCTTGCAGAACATGGAGTGCGCGATCGAATCGGAACTGCCGGAATTCGAAGCCTGCGTGCGGGAAGAATTCGCCAAGGTCGGATTGCGGCAGAACCTGCGCAGCGTCTACGCCGACCTCCTCGCCAACACCCAAGCGACGATCTTCCTCATGCAGTACCACCTCTCCGTCCCCTGGAGCGCGCTGGCCTACAGCGCGACCGAGATCGCCGCGATGGGCAACTTGCTGAACCTGGAAATCGCCTCGGTCGCGGCGGAAACGGGCAGCAGCCGGCTGCGGGTCGTCACCCCGCCCCACTTCAACGTCGGCGTCGACATCTCGCCGGTCTACCCGTCCCGCCACACCTGCCGCGTCTATCCCGTCGACGGGCCCAGCGTGCAGTCGACCGGAACCCAGGACGAGCTCGAGAGCCACATCCTCTCCTTCTGCTCGGGGCCGGCCGGCGGCGGCGAACCGTGGGTGATCAACGGCGACACCGGCATCCACCCCAGCGCCGCCGGCTACACGCAGATGGCCTCCCAGGTCCCGGCGCCGACGTCCTGAGGGACCGGGCTCAGATCTCCAACCGCTCCTCCTCGAGGTCGAGCTCGCGCTCGATCCGGCGCATCACCTCGGCCGAGATCTCGCCGCGGTCGCGGAGCTCGACCAGGGCGCCGCGCTGGGCGGCGAAGAGCTCGTGCATGAGGCGCTGGTAGGCGAGCGAGCGGTCCTCGATCCCGTCCTCGTCGTCGATCTTCCCGGCGCGGACCTTGAAGCGGCGGCGGCGGAACTCGTAGAGGCCGCGAACCCGGGTGATCGTCTCTTCCTGGGTCCACTCCTCGACCGCCAGCTCGTCGAGCCGCTCGAGCGCGGCGGCCGCGGCGCGGAGCCGGGCCTGCACCTCCTCACGTTCCTCCTCGGAGCCGTCGTCCTGGATGCCGAGGCGGCGGATCAGCGCCGGCAGGGTGAGGCCCTGGCCGACCAGGGTGACGAGGATGACGGCAAAGGTGAGGAAGAGGATCAGGTCGCGGCCCGGCAGCGCTTCGCCCGCGTCGGTGGTGAGCGGCAGCGCCAGCGCCGCCGCCAGCGAGACCGCGCCGCGCATCCCCGACCAGGCGACCAGGGTCCTGGCGCGGGCGGGCGCCCGGCGGTCGCGCTGCTGCGGGCGGCGGTCGAGGAGGCGGATGATCGCGGTGCTGCCGAACACCCAGGCGAAGCGGACGACGATCACCAGCAGGCAGACGAGCGTGGCGTCGAGAAGCGCCTCGGCGACGCCGATCCCGGAGCTCTGCAGACTGTCGACGATTACCGGCAGCTGCAGGCCGATGAGGACGAAGAGGGCGGCGTTGAGCAGGAAGACGAGGATTTCCCAGACCGAGTAGGACTGCAGGCGAGTCGCCGGTGAGATCAGTTCCGGCGCGCGCCAGCCGATGAAGATGCCGCAGGTGACCGCCGCCAGGACACCCGAGGCGCCGATCTCGTCGGCCGGCAGGAAGGCCGCGTAGCCGGTGAAGAGGGAGATCGTCACCTGGGTCGTCGGGTCGTCGACGCGGCGGCGAATCGCCGCGACCAGGTAGCCGACGAGCAGCCCAATCGCGATCCCGCCACCGGCGGCGAGGAGGAAACGGCCACCCGCCTCGGCGGCCGAGAAGCCGGTACCGATCGCAGCGGCAACCGCGACCTTGTAGATCACCAGCGCGGTCGCGTCGTTGACCAGGCTCTCCCCCTCGAGGACGTTGACCAGCCGGCGGGGAACGCCGAGCCGGCTCAGGGTCGCGGTGGCGGCGACCGGATCGGTCGGGGCGACGATCGCACCGAGGGCGATCGATACCGCCCAGGGCAGATCGAAAGCGAAATGGGCGGCCGCACCGACGACGAGGGCGGTGGTGAAGACCAGGCCGGTCGACAACATGGTGATCGCCCGGGCATCGGTACGCAGCGCGTTGAGGTCGGAGAAGAAGGCGTTCGAGTAGAGCAACGGCGGCAGGAAGATGAGCAGGACCAGGTCCGGCTCGAGGGTGACCTCGGGGATCCCGGGGACCAAACCGAGGGCGAGGCCGCCGAGCACCAGCACGATCGGATAGGGCACCTGGAACCAGTTGGCAACCGCGTTCAGCAGCGCCACCGAGACCAGCAACGCCGCGATGAAGATCTGGATCTCGCCCATCGGGGATCATTATGTGGAGCCGACAATGCGCGGGTCTTGTCGGGGTCCCTCTTGACAAACCGCACGACTCTTGGGTATCCATTGAGTCGAAGATGCTTGATCAATGGCACTAGGCGACGCCTAAAGGAGAGAGACCATTGACCATCAAATGGGATGAGAATGGGCGACGGGAGATCGAACAGAACCCGTCGCTGACCGGAAGCGACGCGACGATCATGAAAGCGCTGGCGCACCCGGTGCGGGCCCGGGCGCTGACCGTCTTGAACGAACGGATGGCGAGCCCGAGCGAACTGGCCGCCGAACAGAACGAGGCGGTCGGTTACGTCGCCTACCACGTGCGGGTCCTGCGCGAGATGGAGCTGATCGAGCTGGTCAAGTCGCGGCAGGTGCGCGGCGCCACCGAGCATTTCTACCGGGGCACGATCAAGCCCTACCTGAGCGAGGACTTCTGGGAGAAGCTGCCGAAGGACGCCCGCAGCGGGGTCAGCGTCGCCGGCCTCGAGATCCTCAACGAAGCGGTCAGGCGGGCCTTCGAGGCGGGCACTTTCGACGCCCGGGTCGACCGCCACCTCAGCAACGTCACCATCAACCTGGATGAGCAGGGCTGGCGCGAAGCGAGCTCCCTGCTGGAACAGTGCCTCAAGGGCCTGATCCAGATCGGCGCCGACGCCGAAAGCCGCAAGGGGAAAACCAACATGCGAGCCACCTTCGGCCTGATGGGCTTCGAATCGCCCTCGAAATAGCGGCCTTTATCAGTTCCGCGCGAGACCCGCGACCGCCTGGCCGCGCGGGCACGCGATCGCGGCGTCTCCCTCTCCTCCCTGCTGACGGACCTCGCCGAGATCGAGCGCGCCGTCGGCCGGGTCCTGGCGACCGCCTAGCTGCCGAAGACCGCCTCGAGCTCGGTTAGCTGGGTCTCGATTCCGGCGGTGACGCCGTCGCAGAGTTCGTGGACTCCGGGGTCGGCGATCCGGTAGAGCGAGCTGGTGCCGCGCTTGCGGCGGGCGACGAAGCCCTCGGCGAGCAGGGCCGAGAGGTGCTTGGAGACGTTCTGCTGCGAGGCGCCGAGCGCCTCGGTGATCTCCCCCACCGAGGCCTCCTCGTGGTTGCGGAGGTGGTCGAGGATCCGCAGCCGGGTCGGGTCGGCAAGGGCGCGGAAGCGCCGGGCGATCAGCTCCGCGGCCTGCGGATTGAGCGGGCTGAGGACCTTCTTTTTCGACGCGGTTGCCATCTCCGTGTTATTGTACCTTGTACAACTGTTAAGTTGTGTAGATGTAAACGGGTAGATTGGAGAATCCGATGACTGGCGACACCGTAGCGAGAGGCCCACTCGGACCGATCGGCCGGCTGGGGAGGCTTGCCGCCGAGCACCGCGGCAGGGTCTTCGCAGCCTGGGCGGTGCTCGCGGTCGCCCTCGGCCTTCTCGCCCCGCGGGTCGAGACCGCGCTCTCCGGCGCTGGCTGGGAAGCAACCGGCTCGGAGTCGGTCGCGGTGCGCAAGCAGGTCGACGCCGAATTCGGCGGCGCCGGTGCCTACGGGCTGCAGGTCGCGGTCCACTCGCCGCGGCTGGCGGCCGACAGCCCGCGCTTCCAGAGCACCGTCGTCGCGGTCGAACGCACCCTCGGCGCCGACGCCGCGGTCGCCAAGGTGGTCCCGCCGCAACCCGGCGTCTCGATCTCCCGCGACGGCCATACTGCGGTGGTCCGCGCCACCGCGGCGAAGGATGCCAACGCGATGGTCGCCGCCGCCGGCGAGCTGAAGTCGGAAGTCGCCGCCGTCGCCGCCCCGGGGGTCGAAGCCAACCTCACGGGCGCCGCCGGGATGTGGTCGGACTTCAACGAAGCCAACAAAGAGGCGATGCTGAAGTCCGAGCTCTTCTCTTGGCCGGTGACGCTGCTGATCCTCGTCCTCGCCTTCGGCTCGCTGGTCGCCGCCGGGCTGCCGCTGCTGCTGACGATCACCGGCCTCGTCCTCTCCGCCGGCCTCCTCTACCTCGGCACCCTGGTCTCGCCGATCTCGATCTGGGCGATGAACTTCGCCCTGATGTTCGCCCTGGCGCTGGGGATCGACTACGCCCTCTTCGTGGTGATGCGGTTCCGGGGGGCGCTCTTCGGCCAAGGCATGGAGCCGACCGAGGCGGTGGCGACGACGATGGACAGCGCCGGCAAGGCGGTCCTCTTCTCCGGCCTGACCGTGATCGTCTCGCTGGCGGCGGTACTGCTCGTCCCCAGCCCGGCCTTCCGCTCGGTCGCGCTCGGGATCATGGTCTCGGTCCTCTTCGTCCTCGCCGCGACCCTGACCCTGCTGCCGGCGGTGCTGGCCAAGCTGGGGCCGCGGGTCGACAGGCTCTCGCTGCCCTGGGCGCACTCGGGCGAGCACCGCTCGCCCCGCTTCGCCCGCTGGGGCGAGCTGCTCTGGCGCCGGCCGCTGCTCTTCGGCGGGATCGGTCTGGCGGTGCTCGTCCTGCTGGCGCTGCCGGTCCTCGGGGCGCGGACGGGGATGCCCTCGATCAAGGTCGTGCCGCAGGAAGACCACTCGCGGGTCGGCTACGAACAGCTGAGCGACGCCTTCGGTCCGGGCGCGCCGGGGCTCCTGCAGGTGACGGCGCCCAGCGCCGCGGCGAGGCGGGTCGCCGCCCAGCTGCAGCGCGACCCCGGCGTAGCGACGGCGCTGCCGCCGCAGGCCGGCGCCGGCGGCACCGCGCTGATCGAAGCGATGCCGGTCGCGGCGCCCGCGACCG
The DNA here is from genome assembly GCA_035760445.1 of Solirubrobacterales bacterium. GTDB lineage: Bacteria > Actinomycetota > Thermoleophilia > Solirubrobacterales > 70-9 > VAYN01. The sequence goes on from DASTSW010000014.1 coordinate 67,745, forward strand.
TCGCCTTCAACGACACGGTCGACCGGCTGCGCGCGCAGCTGCCCCCGGCGGCGCAGGTCGGCGGCCCCGCGGCGGAGAACCGCGACCTCGAGGCGGCGCTGCAGGCGAAGACGCCGCTGGTGATCGGCGTCATCCTCGGCCTCGGCTTCCTGCTCCTGCTGGTCGCCTTCCAAGCGCCACTGGTCGCCGCCCTCGGGGTCCTCACCAACCTGCTCTCGACCGCCGCCGCCTTCGGGGTCGCGACGCTGATCTTCCAGGACGGCAACCTCAGCGGCCTGCTCGGCTTCGAATCGCAGGGCTTCCTCGACGCCTGGGCCCCCGTCTTCTTCTTCGCGATGGTCTTCGCGATCGCGATGGACTACACCGTCTTCCTGCTCTCCTCGGCGCGCGAGCACTGGGAGCGGACCGGCAGCGCCCACGCGGCGATGGTCGGCGGCCTCGCCCACTCCGGCCGGGTGATCCTCGCCGCCGGCGGGGTGATGGTCGCGGTCTTCTTCACCTTCGCCCTCTCCGGGCCGCTGCCGCCGAAGGAAATGGGCGCGATCCTCGGCATCGCCGTCCTCCTCGACGCCTTCCTCGTCCGCCTGCTGCTGGTCCCGGTGCTGCTGCGGCTCGCCGGTCCCGCCGCCTGGTGGCTGCCGCGCTGGCTCGACCGACTACTGCCAAGCGTCAGCTTTGGCCACGGCGACTCAGTCGCGGGCGCGGATTCAGCTCTGGGGCGTGCAGGATCGTTCGATCTGGGCGCCGAGGCGCTGCCCGTTCGCGAAGACCGCGGTGAAGTCGGCGTTCACGCGTCCGTCGCTGCAGGTCACTCGGATCCCTCTGATTAACCTCAGACCGAAAGAGGTGACCGAGACCGCCGGAGTGACGACGCGCGGGAGCGTGACACTCGCCAGAAGCCCGTAACCACCGAGGCGCACCCGCTTCACCTTCACCGTGGCGACGAAGGCCCGCGAGACCGGGTCGTCGAGATAGGTGTGGAGGTAGAGGGTCGTCACCCCATCTCTGACCCCGCCGTTGAAGGCGAGCAGCCGAGGCCCCACATCTGGGCGCAACCTCCGCGAGGAGACCGCGGCCACGGTTTCGACCTGGGCGCTGCCGACCGAGGCATCGCCGCAGGCGGCTTCCGCTTCCCTGCTCAACCTGCCCCTGATCTCGCTCAGCCGGCAGACCGGGACATCGCTCATGTCGACTTCGATGTCCTTGTCGGCCAGCAGCCGAAAGTGCCGAAGGGCGGGGACGTGAGTGCCGTCGCGGGTGCCGAACCTCGCCGAGAACGTGACCGCGGCGCGGGTCGGTCGGGTCTTCGAGAGCTTGCGCGGGGAGATTCCCGCGTTGAAGAGGGCCTCCAGATTTCCCGCGGCCACCTGGACCGGCCTTTCATCCGTCGCCCGCCGGGCACGCCGGTCCACCACACAGGGGCGGACCATTTTTTCCGGGACCCACTGCCCTTCGGTAGTCGTGGTCACGGCGCTCAGCTCAAATCTCCCGTCCGCGCAGGTCGCCGACAGGAACCGCTTTCCGATCCGCAGCCGGTAGTCAGCCAGCGAGCCGTAGCCGCCCGCGATCTTCGGAATCGAGAGCAGCGCTTCCCAGCCGACCCTGCCTTTGTCCACCCGGCGGATGTCAACCGTGGTGACGACCTCCGCGGTCACAGGAGCGGTGAGGAAGGTGTGGGCGACCAGGTCGATGCCTGCCGGCGAGTCGAGTGCCCTGAACAAGACAAGGCGGCCCCGCACCATCGTCTTCGGCTGATCCGGGAACTCGACCTCGACGGAGATCTCGCCGCGTCCGACGATCGACTTACGGCAGATGGATTCGATCTGTCCTGGGTGGAGACGTGGCCTGAGAGTGGGCAGCTTGCATCCCGGCACCCCCTTCAGGTCGAGCGCCAGGTGCCTGTCGGCCAGGAACCGCAGCTCGGTCGCCGGCGGCAGATGGGTCCCGTCCTCGGCTCGATATTTGCCGGAGACCTCCAATCGCACCGGCGCCGGCTTGGTCGGGGAGAGCTTGGTCGGCGTGATCGCGAAATTGAAGTGCTGGATCAGGTGCTCGGGTGCCCTGGGAAGGGGAGCGGCGCCCGCCATCACGGCAGCCGTCAGCAGGAAGGCGATGACGCCCAATGCTCCCGCGAACCTCGAGCCGTTTCCAGCCTTCCCCCGCATCCCACCATCAGGATAAGCCCCTCTGAGTACTCTCGCGTAGATGCGAGTCCTCGCGATCGTGCAGCAACCTGACGCCGGGCCGGGTGTCTTCGCCGAGGCGATCCGCGCCGCCGGGAGCACGCTCGACGAGTGGGTGCCGGCGGAGCAATCTGAGCCGCCGGCGGACCCACCGGGCTACGACGCGGTCCTCGTCCTCGGCGGGGCGATGAACGTCGACGAAGAGGAGGGGCACGGGTGGCTGGCCGAGGAGAAGGCGCTGCTGCGGGAGCTGCTCGAGCGCGAGGTGCCGCTGCTCGGCCTCTGCCTTGGCGGCCAGCTGGTTGCCGAAGCGGCCGGCGCCGAGCCGGGGCGAGCGTCCCGGCCGGAGATCGGCTGGCACCGGGTCGAGGTGACGCCCGAGGGCGCCGACGACCCGCTGTTCGGCCCGCTCGCCCCGGACTTCGAGGCCTTCCAGTGGCACAGCTACGAGTTCCCGCTGCCGCCCGGCGCCGTCCCCATCGCCCGCAGCGAGGTCTGCCTCCAGGGCGCCCGCATCGGCGAGCGCGCCTGGGCGCTGCAGTTCCACCCCGAGGTGAGCCGCGCCGACGCCCTCCACTGGGTCGAGGACTACGAGGCCGACCCCGACGCGGTCCGGATCGGCATCGACCCGGCGGTGCTCGGACCGGAGACCGAAGCGAAGATCGGCGCATTCAACCGGCTCGGGCGGGATCTTTGTCTGCGCTGGTTGCGAACCGTCGGCTAGCGCTCTCGCCACGGTCTTCGCCAACAAGACCGGCGACCCGCAGCAGATGCTGCCGACCCCGACCCGGATCGGCGTCACCTTCACGCCCACCGGCGGCACCGCGGCGACCAAGACCTACAAGGTCACGCTGAAGAAGACGCTGAAAACGAAATAGCGCCTCAGTCCACCTGGACCGGCGTCAGGTAGGCGGCGGAGAGGCCGCCGTCTACCAGGAAGGTGCTGGCGGTGACGAAGCTGGAGTCGTCGCTGGCGAGGAAGAGGGCCGCCTTGGCGATCTCCTCGGGCTCGCCGAAGCGGCCCATCGGGATGTGGACGAGGCGCTTGGCGGCGCGCTCGGGGTCCTTGGCGAAGAGCTCCTTCAGCAGCGGCGTGTTGACCGGACCGGGGCAGAGGGCGTTGACGCGGACGCCGCGGTCGGCGAACTCGACCCCGAGCTCGCGCGAAAGCGAGAGGACGCCGCCCTTGGAAGCGGTGTAGGAGATCTGCGAGACGGCGGCTCCGGTCGTCGCGACGAAGGAGGCGACGTTGATCACCGAACCGCCGGCGGCGTCGAGCAGGTGGGGGATGCCGTGCTTGCAGCAGAGGAAGACGCTGCGCAGGTTGACGTCCTGGACCCGTTGCCAGGACTCGAGGCTGGTCTCCAGGACCGAGCCGTCGTCGGTCGGGTTGATGCCGGCGTTGTTCATCAGCACGTCGATGCGGCCGAACTGCTCGCGTGCCTCGGCAAGAGCGTTTCGGACCTGCTCCTCGTCGGCGACGTCGGCGGCGATCGTCAGCCCGCCGACCGCCTGCTCGGCGTCGAGGTCGACGCCGACCACGGTCGCCCCCTCGGCGGCGAACAGCCGCGCCGACTCGGCGCCGATCCCGCTGGCGCTACCGGTGACGACGCAAACCTTGTCCTGCAACCGTCCGGCCATCAGTTCCCCCCAGTCGCGTAGAAGACGTTCTTCACGTCGGTGTAGTGGTCGAGCGCGTCGGGGCCGAGCTCGCGGCCGACGCCGGACTGCTTGAAACCGCCGAAGGGGGTGGAGACGCGGACCGAGGTGTTGGAGTTGATCGAGATCACGCCGGTCTCCAGCGCCCGCGCCACCCGCAGCGCCCGCCCCCCGTCTCCCGTCCAGACCGAGCCCGAGAGACCGTAGATCGTGTCGTTTGCGAGCCGCACCGCGTCCTCCTCGGAGTCGAAGGGGATGACACAGGCGACCGGGCCGAAGATCTCCTCGGTCGCGGCGCGGTCGTCGTTCGACACCGGCGCCAGCACCGTCGGCGGGAACCAGTAGCCCGGACCGTCGGGGGCGCTGCCGCGGATCGCGACCGGCGCATCGTCGGGGACGTAACCGGCGACGGCCTCGCGCTGGCCGGCGGAGATCAGCGGGCCCATCTCGGTCGCCTCGCTCAGCGGATCGCCGACCGCGATCCCCTCCACCGCCGGCTGCAGCGCGGCGAGGAAGTCGTCGAGGGCAGCTCGCTCGACGAGGATCCGCGAACGCGCGCAGCAGTCCTGGCCGGCGTTGCCGAAAACTGCGGCGGGCGCGGCAGCGGCCGCCGCCCTGATGTCCGCGTCGGCGAAGACGACGTTGGCTGACTTACCGCCCAGCTCCAGCGTCACCCGCTTGATCGTCGCCGCGGCGCCGGCGGCGATCCCGCGGCCGACCTCGGTCGAGCCGGTAAAGGCGACCTTGGCGACGTCGGGGTGCTCGACCAGGCGCTGGCCGCAGACGCTGCCCGGACCGGCGACGACGTTCAGCACGCCCTCCGGGATACCAGCGTCGAGGGCGAGCACCTCCAGCTCCAGCGCGGTCAGCGGCGTCAGCTCCGCCGGCTTGAGGACGACGCAGTTGCCGGCGGCGAGGGCCGGCGCCACCTTCCAGGAGGCGATCGTCAGCGGGAAGTTCCAGGGGACGATCAGGCCGACGACGCCAAGCGGCTCGCGGAAGGTCATGTCGACGCCGCCGGCCACCGGGATCGTCTGGCCGAGCAGCCGCTCCGGGGCGCCCGCGTAGTAGCGGAAGGTCTCGACCACCATCTCGATCTCGCCGCGGGCGTCGCCGATCGGCTTGCCGGCGTTCCGCGCCTCCAGCTGCGCCAGCTCCTCCAGCCGCGCCTCGATCGCGTCGGCGAGGTCGCGCAGCAGCTTCGCCCGGTCGGCCGGCGCCACCGCCCGCCAGGCGGAGAAGGCCGACTTGGCCCGTGCCACCGCCGCGTCGACCCCCTCGACTCCGGCCCGCGAGACCTCGGCCATCACCTCCTCGGTCGCCGGCTCGATGACCTGAATCACGCGGTCGCTCCCACGCGTGCGGCCTCGACAAGCGCCGCGATCACCCTGCTGCTCTCGTCCTCCTCGGGATGCCAGATGACGCCGAGGGCGAAGTGCTTGCCGGGCAGCTCGAGCGCCTCCGGCAGGTCGTCCTCGGCCGACCATCCCGTCACCTTCAGGCCTTCGCCAATGCGGTCGACTCCCTGGTGATGGTGAGAGAGAGCGAGGAAGGCCTCGGCCCCGGCCGCGGTGCAGGCGAGCGATTCGGGCTCGAGGCGGACGTGGTGCTCGCTGAAGGTGCCGGCCACGGTCCGGTGCGTCTCCGCGCCCAGCGTCTCGGGCAGGTGCTGGGTCAGGGTCCCGCCCAGGGCGACGTTCAGCAGTTGCATCCCGCGGCAGATCCCCAGCACCGGCATGTCGCGCTCCAGCGTCCGCCGCGTCAGTGCCAGCTCGAAAGCGTCGCGGTCGGGCCAGGTGCCCACCGTCGCCGGGTGCGGCTCGGCCCCGTAGCTGGACGGGTCGATGTCGGCGCCGCCGGCCAGCATCAGCGCATCGACCCGGTCGAGCAGCAGGTCGGGGTCCGCAACCGCCGCCTCGTCTGGCGGCAGGACGATTGCGATGCCGCCGGCGCGCTGCACCGAGCGCACGTAGCTGCGCGGTGCCAACGCCACCTCGTAGCCGTCCCAGACCCCCCAGCTGACCCGCTCGACGCCGGCGCAGATTCCGATCGCCGGGGACTCGCTCCCCGCCGAGCCGCTCACAGTCGCTCGAATCCCCGGTAGCGCTCCCAGTCGGTGACGGCCGCCTCGAACGCCTCGATCTCCACCCCCGCTCGGTTCAGGTAGTGGTCGACGACCTCGGAGCCGAACGCCCCCGCCGCCACCTCGCTCGCCGCGAAGGCGTCGCGCGCGGCGTAGATGTTCGACGGCACCCGCGGCTTGTCGGACTCATAGGCGTTGCCCTCGAAGGCCGCCTCCAGCGGCAGCTCCTCATCGATCCCGTGCAGGCCGGCGGCGATCATCGCGCTCAGCGCCAGGTAGGGATTGACGTCGGCCCCCGGCAGCCGGTTCTCGACCCGCAGCCCCTCGCCGTGGCCGACCACCCGCAGCGAGCAGGTGCGGTTGTCGTGCCCCCAGGCGATCGCGGTCGGCGCGAAGGAGCCGACGGCGAAGCGTTTGTAGCTGTTGACGTGCGGCGCGTACATCAGCGTCAGCTCCTCCATGCAGGCGAGCTGGCCGGCGACGAAGTGCTCGAACAGCGCCTGGTCGCCGGCGAAGGCATTGGCGCCGTCCTCGCCCGCCAGCGAGCAGTGGATGTGGCACGAGTTGCCCTCGCGCTCGTTGAACTTGGCCATGAAGGTGATCGCGTGCTCCTCCTGGGCGGCGATCTCCTTGGCCCCGTTCTTGTAGATGACGTGGTTGTCGGCGCTGCGCAGGGCGGTGTCGTAGCGGAAGTTGATCTCGTGCTGGCCGAGGTTGCACTCGCCCTTGGAGTTCTCGACCTCCATCCCCGCCCCGGCCATCTCGTTGCGGATCCGGCGGATCAGCGGCTCGACCCGCGCCGTCCCCAGCAGCGAATAATCGATGTTGTAGAGGTTGGCCGGCTCGAGGTCGTGGAAGCCCTTCTTCCAGGCCTCCTCGTAGGTGTTGCGGAAGACGATGAACTCCAGCTCGGTCGCGGCCGTGGCGGAAAAGCCGCGCTCGGCCAGGCGCGCCAGCTGGCGGCGCAGGATCTGCCGCGGCGAGGCGGCGACTTCGCGGCCGTCGTTCCACTGGATGTCGGCCATCACCATCGCCGTCCCCGGCAGCCACGGCACCAGCCGCAGAGTCTCCAGGTCCGGGACCATCTCGAAGTCGCCGTAGCCGGTGTCCCAGGAGGACATCGCGTAGCCGCCGACCGTTTCCATGTCGACGTCGACTGCGAGCAGGTAGTTGCAGCCCTCGGCCCCGTGCTCGAGCACCTCGCCGATGAAGTGGCTCGCGGTCAGCCGCTTGCCCTGCAGGCGCCCCTCCATGTCGGCGATCGCGAGCAGCACGGTGTCGACCGTGCCGTCCGCGACTGCCTTCTTCAGCTCCTCGACGGTCACCGGAGGAACGTTACGGCGCCGAAGGTCCGACCGCTGGCTCCTCGCCGATCTCTTTCTCGAGGTCGATCTCCCGCACCTGCCCGGTGAAGTGCTTGCGGGCGCTGGCGAACCAGGTGATCGCGGCGAAGAGGATCACCACGCCCACCATCAGCGGCGCGTAGTTGAACGACTCCCAGGTGAATTCGTCGTTCCACGGCACCGCCAGCGGGGTGAACGGGAGGCAGAAGATGATCGTGATCAGGCCTACCCAGATCGTCGAGAAGAGGTTCATCCACCTGTACTTGCGACCGTTGTTCCACGGCCCGGGCTCGAAATCGTCGCCCATCCGCCAGCGCAGGAAGATCGGGATCACGTAGGCGATGTAGAGACCGATGACGGTGATCGAGACGACCGCGAAGAAGGCGAAGGGCACGTTTTCCCCGTTCCCCTTCAGCGCCGGCAGGGTGATGATCAGCGCCGCGGCGGCCATCGTCAGCACGGCGTAGATCGGCACCCGCTCGGAGTTCACCCTCGAGATCACTCCCGAGGCCCGGCGGCCGAAGCCTTTGTCGCGGGAGAAGGCGTAACACATGCGCGAGGCGCTGGTCAAGCAGGCGGCGCCGCAGAAGAGCTGGCCGACGACGGAGATGATGAGGACGAACTTGCCCCAGCCGGTGCCAAGCGCTTCGGTCAGCAGGGTCGGCGAGAAGCCGAGCGCTTCGTTGGCTCCGTCGACGTTGGTGACCGCGAAGGTGATCGCCAGCAGCACGATCCAGCCGATCAGGGCCGAGTAGAAGATCGACTTCCACACTCCCTTCGCCGCGGATTCCGAGGCGCCGTGGGTCTCCTCGGAGATGTGGGCCGAGGCGTCGAACCCGGTGATCGTGTACTGGGTCAGCAGGAACCCGAGCGGGAGGATGTAGAACCAGTACATCCCGTCGCTGAAGCCGCTGTTGTTGATCCGCTCGGTGAAGACGAAGTCGACGCTCTGGTGGGTGTCGGGGACGATGATCAGGACCAGCACGATCGCCGCGACCCCGAGCACGTGCCACCAGACCGAGACGCTGTTGACCAGCGAGAGCAGGTGCGTTCGCCGGATGTTGACCGCCGTGTGCACCAGCAGGATCAGCGCGAATAAGAGGAAGACCTCGGCCAGGATGTGCACTTCGTCGCCGAAGTTGACTCCAAGCAGGTTCACTTCGTAGAGGCCGAGGACGACGTTGAGGAAGGTCGCGCAGGCGTAGTCGACCGAGGCGACCACCGCCGCCAACCCGATCAGGTTGAACCAGCCGGTGAACCAGGCCCAGACCGGTCCGCCCAGCCGTCCCGCCCACCAGTAGATGCCGCCGGCGGTCGGATAGGCGGAGACCAGCTCCGACATGCAGAAGCCGATGATCAGGATCGGGATCGAGATCAGGGGCCAGCCCCAGGAGATCGCGATCGGGCCGCCGTTGTTCCAGGCCTGACCGTAGGTCGTGAAGCAGCCGGCGAGAATCGAGATGATCGTGAACGAGATCGCGAAATTGGAGAACCCACTCCAAGCGCGATTGAGCGACTGTTTGTAGCCGAGCTCGGCCAGTCGCTGTTCGTCACGACTGGGGGACGAAACGTTGCTCTCCATCAACCCTCTCCCTTCCAGAGCCTTCCCAAGCTCATGGATAAAAGGTTTAGCGAACCGACCTATAAGGTTGGAGCGAGCCTAGAACCGCTTTTCACCCCTGTCAACCTTGACCCGCGGCGTTGGCTGTAGAGAATCCCTTTCTAACGTCATGGCGCCACTCGCAGACATCCTCGGCCCGATCTCGACCCGGCTGGGCGAACTCGAAGGCGAGCCGGTCGCCCTCACCGGCGGCATCACCAACCGCAACTACAAGGTCCGCTTCGCCGGCTCCGACGTGGTCGTGCGCCTGCCCGGCAAGGACACCAACCTGCTGGAGATCGATCGGGCGGCGGAGAAAGCGGCCGCCGAAATGGCGGCGAGGGCGGGGATCGGACCGGCGGTGGTGGCAATGCTGGACGACCCTCCCTGCCTGGTCACCGAGTTCGTCGTCGGCGAGCCGATGCGGCCGGAGGAGCTGCGCGAGTCGGGGACACTGGCCGAGGCGGCGGCGGCGCTGCGCGCTCTGCACGGCTGCGACGAGCGGCTGCCGGTCGAGTTCTCCAGCTACCGGATCGTCGAGACATACGCGGCGCGGATGGCCGATCGCGGCGCCGAGGTGCCGGGCAGCTACGAGTGGGCGACGGCCGCCGCGCACCGGATCGAAGCGGTCCTGGTCGGCCCCGAGCACGAGCCGGTGCCCTGCCACAACGACCTGCTCTCGGCCAACTTCATCCACTCGCCGCGTGGGGTGCGGCTGATCGACTGGGAGTACGCCGGGATGGGCGACCGCTACTTCGACCTCGGCAACTTCGCGGTCAACAACGAGCTCGACGAGACCCAGGAGGCGGAGCTGCTGAGTGCCTACTTCGAGTCGCCGGCGAGCAGCTGCCGGCTGGCGGCGCTGCGCCTGATGCGCTTCATGTCCGACTTCCGCGAGGCGATGTGGGGGGCGGTGCAGAGCACGATCTCCGACCTCGACTTCGACTTCGACGACTACTGCGCCAAGCACTTCGACCGGATGCGCGAGTCCGCCGCCGACGGGCGCCTGGAGGAGCTACTGGAAGAGGCCGGCGGTGCCACGGGCTGAGCTGCCCGACCGCGCCCGCTGCGTCATCGTCGGCGGTGGGGTCGGCGGCACCTCCCTCGCCTACCACCTCGCCGAGCTCGGCTGGGACGACGTCGTCCTGCTGGAGCGCTCCGAACTGACCTCCGGCTCGACCTTCCACAGCGCCGGTCTGGTCGGGCAGCTGCGCGGCTCGGTCTCGCTGACGAAGATGATGATGCACTCGGTCGAGCTCTACCGGCGATTGAAGGACGAGTCCGAGTTCGACCCCGGCTGGACCGAGTGCGGCGGCATCCGCCTCGCCTCCAGCGAGGAGCGGCTGGAGGAGCTGCGCCGCCAGGCGGGCTGGGCGAAGACGTTTGGGCTGCCGCTGGAGCTGATCTCGGCCGAGGAGGCGCAGGAGATGTTTCCCCTGATGTCGACCGAGGGGGTGCTCGGCGCCGCCTGGCTGCCGACCGACGGCTACATCGACCCGGCGCAGCTGACCTACGCGCTCGCCGACGGCGCCCGGCGCGGTGGCTGCCGGATCTTCACCAACACCCGGGTGACCGGGGTCGAGGTCCGCGACGGGCGGGTGCGCGGGGTGCGGACCGAGCGCGGCGAGATCGAGGCCGAGGTGGTGGTCGACGCGGGCGGGATGTACGCGGCCGAGATCGCCCGGATGGCCGGCGTCCGCGTCCCGGTGATCCCGATGTCCCACCAGTACCTGGTGACCCAGCCGCACGAGGAGGTCCGCGAGGCACGCCGGGGAGGGCACCTCCCCACCCTGCGCGACCCCGATCTGCTCGTCTATTACCGCGAGGACGGCGATGGGCTGGTGATGGGCGGCTACGAGCGGCGCAGCGAGCCGGCCTTCCTGCCCGGCGGCCCGAGCCGGGTCGAGGCGATCCCCGCCGACTTCAACGGGCGGCTGCTGGAAGAGGACTGGGAGCGGTTCGAGGAGATCACCGAGAACTCGAAGCGGCGGCTGCCGGCGATGGACCGGATCACCGTCACCAAGCTGATCAACGGGCCGGAGGCGTTCACCCCCGACAACGAGTTCTGCCTGGGGGAAACCGAGGTCGGCGGCTTCTTCGCCTGCGCCGGGTTCTGCGCCCACGGGCTCGCCGGCGCCGGCGGGATCGGGAAAGTCGTCGCCGAGTGGATCGTCGAGGGCGAACCGAGCCTCGACCTCTGGCACATGGACATCCGCCGCTTCGGCGCCCAGTACCGCTCGCCCGCCTACACCCACGCGCGGATCAAGGAGACCTACGAGACCTACTACGACATCCGCTTCCCCAACCACGAGCGTGAGGCGGGGCGGCCGCTGCGGGTCTCCCCCGCCAACGCCTGGCACCGCGAGCACGGCGCCGCCTTCGGCGAGAAGTCCGGCTGGGAGCGGGTCAACTGGTACGAGTCGAACGCGTCCGCCGGCGACGAGGATCTACGGCCGCGCGGCTGGGCGGGGCAGCACTGGTCGCCGGCGATCGGCGCCGAGCACCGCGCCGCGCGCGAGGCGGTCGCCCTGTTCGACGAGACCTCCTTCGCCAAGCTCGAGATCGAGGGGCCGGGCGCCGAGTCGTTCCTGGAAACCCTCTGCGACAACCGGGTCGGCCGCGAGGTCGGCCAGATCACCTACACGCAGATGCTCAACCGCCGCGGCGGCATCGAGTGCGACTTCACCGTGGCGCGGCTGGGCGAGAGGCGCTTCTCGATCGTCACCGGCACCGCCTTCGGCAACCACGACCGCGAGTGGATGCGCCGTCACCTCCCCGGTTACGACGAGGTGCGGATCCACGACGTCACCTCGCGCTGGGCCTGCTTCGGGATCTGGGGGCCGCGGGCGCGCGAGGTCCTCCAGCCGCTGACTCCCCAGGACCTCGCTGACGAGGCCTTCCCCTACATGAGCCTGCGCGAGACCACGGTCGGCAACGTGCCGGTGCGGATGCTGCGGGTCACCTACGTCGGCGAGCTCGGCTGGGAGATCTACTGCCCGACGGAGTACGGGCTGGGGCTGTGGCGGGCACTGTGGGAGGCGGGGCAGCCGCACGGCATCGTCGCCGGCGGCTACCGGGCGATCGACAGCCTGCGACTGGAGAAGGGCTACCGCGTCTGGGGCGCCGACATCACCCCCGACGAGACTCCTTACGAAGGCGGGGTCGGGTTCTGCGTCAAGCTCGACAAGAAAGGTGGCTTCCTCGGCGACGGCGCTCTGATCGAGGCGAAGGATCGCGGCCCGCGGGCGCGCCTCTGCTGCCTCACCCTCGCCGACCCGCGGTCGATCGCGCTCGGCAACGAGCCGGTGCGGGTCGGCGGCGAGATCGCCGGCCGGGTGACGAGCGGCGGCTACGGCTACACCGTCGAGCGCTCGATCGCCTACGCCTACCTGCCCTCCGAGGCGGCCGAGCCCGGGACCGCGATCGAGGTGGAGATCTTCGGCAGTTGGGTCGAGGGCGAGGTCGCCAGGGAGCCGCTCTTCGACTCCAAGGGCGAGCGGGTCCGCACCTAGGCGGGCGCCTGGTCGAGCCCAAGCGGCGCCGGCAGCAGACCGGCGAGGATGTGCTCGGTGCCCTCGCTGTGCTCGCGCATCAGCCGCGCGGCCTTCGCTCCGTCGCCCTTGCGCAGCGCCTTGATCAGGCGGCCGTGCTGCTCGTTGGAGCGAGTCAGCACCGCCGGCGGGTGGGCGATCAACGCGATCAGGTCGCTCATCTGCGACTGCACGTCGGTCATCGCGCTGACCAGGCGCGGCGAGTGCGCCGCCTCGGCGATGCCGATGTGGAAGCGAATGTCGGTGCGGCGGTACTCGCCGAAGTTCTCCAGCTCACCGGCCATCTTCGCGACCAGCTCTTCGAGCCGGTCGAACTGCGCCTCGCTCCCCCGCTCCGCCGCCAGCAGCACCGCCCCGGACTCGATCGCGACCCGGTAGTCGAGGACAGCCCAGGCGCTCTGCTCGAGCGGCTCGCCGGCGTGCTCGGTCAACGGCGGCTGCTCGGCGACGAAGGTGCCGCCGCTGCGTCCCCGCTGCGAGACCAGGTGCCCGCTCTGGACCAGCGCGGTCAGCGCCTGCCGCAAGGTCGAGCGCGAGATCTTCAGCCGCCGCGCCAGCTCCCGCTCCGGCGGTAGCTTGGCGCCGGGTACCAGCAGTCCCGCCCGGATCGCACTCCCCAAGCGCTCCACCGTCTCCTCGAACGTGCTCGCCGGCGTAACCGGCATGAACACAGCCTCAAGCGCCGCGTCGCGCTCCATAAGAAGAACGGTACCGCCGCTTAGGAATCTGTGTCCATGTAGCGATTGAAAGCCTCGCGCGCGAGGTCACTGAGCGAGCGCCCTTCTTTGTCCGCCCGAGCCCATGCTGCTTTGTAGAGGTCGGGCGGAACGCGGAAGCTGACCCGAGGCGATGGGCCGTTGGGGCCGAGGGAGGGGCGGCCGACGTAGCGGCGCCTCCACTTGGACAGGTCGGGAGGGTTCTTCTCGAAATCTTCCGCCATCTGCTCGGCGATCTCCTCAGTGATCACCGTTCCCGAGCTGGTTACCGCCAGAATCTCTTCGTCTTTTTCAGCCTTCTGTTTCTTCACTTTGCCCATTCCCGCGCCTCCTCATAGAAGCCCTGGAGTCGACTTCCCAGATTCATTGCGTGAATCACCAAAAATTCATCTTCGTCGGGTTCAACCGCAAGGACCTCAAGGGGAACTCCCTCGAGATCGTCGCCTATGAATACAACCCGCTGGTCGACACCAGAGTTCGCCGGATTCCGATAACGATCGACCAGTTGTAAGCCGCAGTGTTCGATGACGTAGAGCGACCGCTCCCGCGAAATCCGGTGCTTGGTAGCTGAACGAGCGAACGTGATCCGGGCCTCTTCGAGCCAAGCATTCTGTCTGACAGAATAGCGGAGCTCCGGATCCAACTCGGTCCGCAGCACACGCATCAGTAGCCACGGCGGGTTGACCTCTTCGTAGCGCGTCTTCGGCACGAAGACGAAGGCGCGTCCGTCCTCGGCTAGGTGGAGGTAGTCCCGCGCCGCGTACGGCTTTGCGGGATGGCACAGCCACAACCCTCCAGAGGAGGGTTTGACCGAACAAGACGTAGGTGTGCCGGCTCTGGAAATTCTTCGCCGCGAAATACACGGCGCTGTCGATTTCATCCTTCTTCGTTCGTCGTCTGGGTAAAGGGAATCCGAAAGCCGGGTTCTGCCGACCGAAGGAGGACACCATGGGAAGGATCGTCGTAACCGAGTTCATCTCCGTCGACGGAGTGATCGAGGCGCCGGGCGGGGGCGAGAGCTATAGCCGCGGCGGCTGGGCCTTCGACTTCGACCGGGGCGAGGAGGGCGACAAATTCAAGCTCGACGAGCTGGTGGAGGCCGACGCCCAACTGCTCGGCCGCGTCACCTACGAAGGCTTCGCCGCCGCCTGGCCCGAGCGCGAAGACGAGGCCGGCTTCGCGGAGAAGATGAACGGGATGCCGAAGTACGTCGTCTCCTCCACCCTCACCGACCCGGAGTGGCAGAACACGACCGTGCTCGAGGGCGATCCGGCTGCGGCCGTCGCCCAACTGCGGGACGAGGTCGACGGCGTCATCCTCATCGCCGGCAGCGCCACCCTCGTCCGGACCCTGATCGAGAACGACCTGGTCGACGAACTGCGGCTGATGGTCTTCCCGGTCCTGCTCGGCGAGGGAAAGCGGCTTTTCCCCGAGGGGCAGGCGAAGAAGCCGCTGACCCTGACCGAGTCGAAAACCGTCGGCGACGGCGTCTCGATCCTTCGCTTCGAGCCGCAGCAAAGCGATTAGGACGCCCGGCCAGCTCACCCTGCCCGCGGGTAGGGTGAGCCATGGTCACCTGCCGCGTCCGCTTCAAAGGCCTGCTCAACCGAAGCGAGCACGAACGACTGGCGGCTGCCGGTATCGCCCTCGAGTCCAGCGAGCCCTCATCGATCGGCGGCATTCCCGGAGCCGGTCGGCCGACCTACACCGTCAGCGTCGAAGCCGAGTCATCCGAGCAAGCGCTGACGAAGGTCCGCGAGGCGCTCGACCCAGACACCGGCAACTTCTCGGACTGGGAAGTGGCGACGCCTTAGGGCTAAGGCTGTTCGAAGGTGTGCTGGTACTGGGTCGCCGGACCGCTGCCGTAGATCGGGGTGAAGGGGGCCTGCTGGGTGCAAGCCGGGGCGGGCACCGAGGCGGTGCTGTCTTGGCCGGCGAAGGCGTAGAACTTAATCCGTTCGAACAGGAGCGCCGCGTTTTCCTCGCGGGTGCGTTTGATGTCGGTCGGATCGTCGGTTTCGTTGTTCGGACTGGGCGGCGTCCGTTCCAGGAATCCCGGGTCTTCAGGCGTGCTTGGGTCGAGCGCTGCAGAGATTCCGGTCGTGCACTGGCGGGTCTCGAAGCCGGGCAGCGCCCCAGAAGCAAGGCCTTCCGCCCATTTCGGCGGGCTGTATGCGCTGGTCCGGTTTATTGCCAAGCGGCGGGGATAGGTGGAGATGGTTTCCGGGGTAAGCGGGCCCATGATCCGCAGGTAATGGGGCTGACTGGCGCCTTCTTCTTCCCCGGGGTTGGGGGGAAGTTCCCCGTTCAGCGACGCCGCGAGATTGGCGAAGAACGCGGTCAGGTCCACTTTGTAGAGCTTGAGGCCGACCAGCACCGGGTTGAGGTTGCGGAGGAAGGGATCGACCGCCCGCAACAGCGGCGGGAACTCGTCGCGGAAGAGCTTGCGGGTGGCGGCGAAGCCGGCGGGGGCGCGTTTGATCACCGGGCCGAGACCTTCGAAGAAGGCCTTCGATTCCGGCGCCAGCTTCGCGATCGAGATCAACGTCGGCGAGAGTTCTTCTGCTGCCGGCACCAGTTGCTTCATCAACGGGTCGGCGTTGAGCGAGAAGTCTTTGAGCCGGCGCAGGGTGAGGCGCGACTCGTCGAGGAAGGTCGGGAAGGCGCGGAACAGCGCTTCGATGTCGCGGTTGCGGCGCGCGGTGGTCTGGAAGACGGCGTTCGAGCTCTGGACCAGGTCGGCCAGCTCGCCTTCGCGGCCGCGCAGGGCACGGAAGGTGGTGGCGCCGTTGCTGAACAGCTGCCCGACGGCCAGCCGCTGGCTGTCGAGCACGCGGAACAGCTTGTCGAGTTCGGTGAAGGTCGGTTCGAGGCCGCCCAGCGCGTAGGAGAGGTTCTGGCCCTGGCCCTCGATCGCCACCGCCGCTTCCTGCATCCAGCGCTGGAAGGCGGCGCGGGTCTCGGCGTTGAAGGTGCGGAAGATCTCGTCGAGCTGGACCGATTCGGCAATGTTCGCCTCCGGCAGGGTGCCGCCGTCGGCCAGCTCCTTGCCCTCGCGGGAGCCGGGCGTCAATTCGATGTAGGTCTCGCCGAGCAGGGTTTTGGTCCGCAGGATCGCCCGGGTCGACTCCGGGATCGGCGCGTACTGTGCGTCGACCGCGACCGTGGCGAGCGCCTGCTTGCCGTTCGGCGACAGCTCGATCTTCTGAACTTTGCCGACGTTGACGCCGGAGATCCGCACGTCCGACTGTTCGGCCAGCTGGGTCGCCTCGTTGAAGGGGACTTTGACCTCGTAGGTCTTGGCCCGGAACGGGGTCGGACCGCCGAAGGTGACCCAGAGGAAGAGCAGGATGCCGAAACACGACAGCGCGAAGCCGGTAATGACGAGAAGTTGGGTGGTGCTGGGGGCGCGCTTGCTCATTTTTCGATGTATTCGCAGGTGTTGTTTGGTTCTGCGGTTTTGAACGGCACCGGAATTTCCTGTTTGCGTGGGATCTGCAGAATCTCCAAGAGGGTCTGGAGATACGGTTCGCCCTTCGCCGTGTTGCCTTCCGCCAGTCGGTAGCCAAGGTCCGCGCCGGTGCAGGAGATGACCACCAAGCCGCGCAGGATTGGCCCGCCCGCGTCCTCGAGGTTGAAGGCGGCGTTGAAGTTGTGGTTCAGCCAGGGCAGGTAGAAGAGGTAGCTCTGGCGCGAGTCCTTCGGCTTGTAGGTGAGCTCGTTGAGGAAGGAGTTGAAGCCACCCAGCGAGTTGCCGAAGCTCTTCACGGTCTTCTTGAACGGCGTCGCCGCTTCGGCGGTGCTGTTGAGCACCGGGCGGATTTCGCGGGTGAAGGGGCGGATCTGATCGCGGATCGGCGTCGTCGTTTCTTCGAACAGCTTCTCGGTCGCGTTGAATGCCGGTCCAAGCGCCTGCGCCTGCGGGATCAGCTTGACCAGCGCCGGGTAGGCGGCTTGCGAGAAGCGGTTGGAGCTGGCGAGCCCGGCCTTGGCGGAGCGCAGCGCCGAGGGGAATTCGACGAAGGCTTTCTGCACCGACGCCTGCTGGTTGGCGAAGTTGCCGAGGGCGTCCTTCGAAGAGGTGATCCAGCGCCTGACCGCGGTGTCGTGGCGGGCCAGTTCGCCGGTCAGCAGGCCGAAGTTGTGGATCACGTTGGCGAGCGCGACCCGGCGGGCGGCAACTGCCTTGTTGAGCTTGGCGACGTAGTGAACGAAGGGCCCGAACCGGCGGAAGGCGTTGGAGACCTGCTTGCCGCGGCCGCCGATCCCCTGGGCGCCACCGGCAACCAGCAGCTGGATGTACTGACGGGTGTCGGCGTCGAGCGTGGAGAGGAAGGCGTCGAGGTTGTAGTTCTGTTCGGTCTGCGCCATGGTGAAGTGAGCGCCGTCTTCGACCTCGCCCTTGGCGGTGCCAGGTTCGATCTCGACGATCATGTCGTTGAGGTTGGTTTTCGGCCGCAGCAGGAAGCTGGCGTCGGGGTGGATCAGGTCCATGTATTTCGGCTCGATGTCCATCCCGACCACCGCGTGGCCGTTTTCGAGGTCGACCGAGGCGACCTTGCCGATCTGGATGCCGGCGATGTCGACCGCCTGGCCCTGGCCGGCGGTGACCGCCTGCGCGGTCGAGAACTCGGCGGTGATGTGTTCGAATTCTTCGCCGACCACCGGGATCCAGGCCGGCAGCGAGGCTTTCTGCTGGGTGAAGATCGCGAGCATCATCACGATCCCGGCGAGGGCCAGGACGATGATCGCGATCGTGTCCTTGCGGCGGCCACGGACCTGGCGCGAGAGCCAAGCGCGGAAGTGGGCCGAGCGGCTGACGTTGGGTTCGCGCTCGCTCATGGGTTCACCCCCGCGGCGGATGGAGAGGGCGCCCCGACCTGACCCTGCGGGCCGTTCACGTCGGGCACCGGGTTGGTGTAGCAGCGAACGTTCGGCTTTAGCGGAGGCCGTTTCGTCAGCTGCGGCTGGGTCCCAAGCGGGTCTTCGATCGTGTGCGAGTAGTTGCGCTGGTCGCTGAGGGTGGCGGGGTTGCCGAACGGGTTGTCTTCGCCGACCAGCAGCGGGCCGCCACCGGCCTGGGCGCGGGCGTAGGGACCGTTGCCGTCGAAGTTCTGGGCCATGCCGGCGAAGTTGACGAAGGTGTAGAGGAACTCGCGGTAGTTGGGCTGGCCGGTACTGAAGCGGTCGTTGATCACCTGGTTGGCGGTCGGCACCATCACCTTCGAGGTGCAGAGGCTGAGGCGGTTCAAGTTCGGTATCGCCGTCTGCTTGCCGGCCTGGGCGGCGCCGGCGAGGCCGGGGGTCGCCTTGGCCAGCAGCCTCGCGACCCCGCCGGCCTCTCTACCGGAAAGCAGCGGCCGCACCTGGGCAAGCCACGGTTTCGAGGCGTCGATCAGGTCCGGCAGCTCGGCCACCGCCGGCTCGAGCTCGATCGCGTAGGTGCGCAGCGGCGGCAGCGAGCGGTTGAGGCTGACCAGCGAGGTCTTGGTGATCTTCAGGGTCGGGGCCAGCAGCTGGATCGTGGTCGAGAGGTTGGTCGCCTGGCTGGCGAGGGCGCCGGTGAAGACGTCGAAGTTGACGATCAGCCCCTGCAGATCCTCGCGGCGGCTGGCGAAGGCGCCGAAGGCGCGGCCGGCGCTGGAGACCAGGCGCGAGAGGTCCTGCGGCTGGGTGCCGAGGAAGGCGTTGGTCACCTGGGCGCTGTAGCGGCCGGCGTCGCCGCCGTACTTGAAGGCGTCGTTGAGCGCTTCGGCTCCGGTCCGGCCTTTCACCTCCGGCAGCTGGGTCGCGTCTTCGGCCGCCGTCGGTTCGTGGGTGTACGCGGTCCCCAGGCCCTCCAGCAGGCGACCGAGGTCGGCCCGCACGGGAGACTGCAGCGCGGTCAAGACTTCGTCGATCTGGACCGCGGTCGCGGTGCGGCTGACCGGGATCGTCGCGCCGCTGTCCATTTCCGGCGCGCTGGGGCTGCCGGGATCGAGGTCGATGAAGAAGTTGCCCTCGAGGAAGATGCGCGGCCGGATCGCGGCGAAGGCATCGTCGTGGATCGGCCGCCCGGAATCGTCGACGGTGAAGGTGACCTCGGTGTTGTCGCCGTCGCGCTCGGTCGAGATCACTTTGCCGACGTCGACGCCGGCGATCCGGATCGGCGAGTTGAGCGCGATGTTGGCCGAGTTGGAAAAGGTCGCCTTCAGTTCGTAGCCGTAGCCGGTGAACGGCACGTGTTTGGTGAAGGCCAGGTAGGGGCCGATCGTGAAGATGAGGATGAAGATGATTGCGATCAACGCGTTGCTCGGCCGCCACTTGATGCGGCCGGTGCCGGCTTCCGCCGCGCGCCTGTCTCGCTCCGGCAGGCGGCTCATCCTTCGCCTCCCCCGCGGGTGGTGGTTCCCCAGAGCTCGGCCGCGTTGCCAATCACGGTCTGGCCTTTCGCATATTTCTCGTTGCCGGCTTCGCAGACCTTGCCCTGGCCCGGGGCAGCCGTCTGGGGATACGGGTTGAAATGAAGATGGTTTTTCAGTTTTTTCGGATCCGCGGGATTGCCGTTAGCCGGGGCGCTGGCGAAGCCGCTCTCGCTGTTGGGTCCTTCCGGCGGCGCGAAGGAGATGAACTGGAGCCAGTTGCCCAATCCATTGCCCTGGCTGTTGGCGTTGGCCAGGTATTCGAAGGTCAGCGACCAGTAGTGGCAGACGGTCTCGCTGGGGGTGATGTACGCGAGCGAGGGCTTCAGCTGGCGGTTGGTGTCGATCAGCAGGTCGAGCCCGTTGAAGACGCCGGGCGCTTCCTGGAAGTCGACCAGCGCTTCGGCGGTCGGCTGCAGCTGGTTGTTGAGGATCGGCGAGGCGTTGAGGACGGGGATCCCGGCGTGGAGCGAGTCGGCGATCACCGGCGAGGTTTCCGCCAGCGCTTTCACGCCCGGGCGCAGGGCGGTGAAGAAGCGGGCCGAGTTGCGCAGGAAGGGGCGAATCGCCGGCAGGTCGGCGTTGACCTCGTCCAGGGTCGGCGGGCTTTTTTCGATCGTTTCCTGGATGAAGGGGCGGGAAACGCGGGCGAAGGCGAGGAAGGTGGAATCAAGGGCGACGAAGAGGTTGGCCTGCGTCTCGGCAACTGGGGCGAGGGTGGCGTTGAGCGCCGCGAGCGCTTCCCAGAAGCCGCCGAAGTCGGTGCTCGGTTCGACCAGTTTGCGCAGCGCCGGCTGGCCGTTTTCGACCGCACGACGGATCGCGCCAAGGGCTTCGTTGATCTGCGGCCCGCGGCCGGCGAGGGCGTTGCCGAACCCGGCCAGGTTGCGCTGGATCCCCTTGCGGGTCGGTTCGTCGAACATGTTGAAGAACTCGTCGATGTCGACCGGTTCGGGGGTGGCGGAGGCGACCGGGATCGTTTGGCCGGCCTTGAAGCCCTTTTCGGAGTCCCCCGGGGTGATCTGCAGGAACTTGAGGCCGAGGGCCGATTTCGGCCGGATCGTGATCGTCGAGTCGACCGGCAGCGGTTCGACGTTCTTGTCGAGCTTCAGCTCCAGTTCTGCCGCGACCTCGCCGTCGCCGGTCTGGACCGGGACGACCGAGCGGACGGTGCCGACGCGGACGCCGCCGATCCGCACCTCGTTGCCTTTGACCAGCGCGTCGGCGTTGGGGACCCGGGCGTTGAGGTTGTAGGTGGAGACGAAGGGCAGGCCGTTGTTGGCGTTGTAGGCGAGGAAGACCGCGACGATGACGACCAGCACGGTGACCGCCCCGACGAGGACCGGGCTACTGGCGACGCCGCTGATTCCGCTGCGGTTCCTCATTGGCCCAGGAGGTAGTCGAGAAGGGGTTCGGTTCCTTCGGTGTTCGAGGACTGGGCGATGCCTTCATCGCCCGAGGTGGAGGCGGTTCCGGGGCTGTCGCTCTGACCGATGCCGATCGTCGGCCCGGTGTTGGACAGGGTTCCCCCGTTCAGCTCGGCAGAGCGTTCCTGGATCAGCCTGTAGATGGAGGCGGCGCTGGTTTCAGCCGCTTCGGATGCGTTTTTGCCGTTGAAGCGAGCGACGCAGCCGGATTCGCCTTCCGCCGCCGCGCTGTATTCGAAACAGGTCGAGAGCGTCACTCGGGTGCGCCCGAAGTGGCCGTATTTGTCGAAGCCGTTGAGCGAGGCGGCGGAGCCGTAGATCAATTCGGTCAGGCCGTCCCAGCCGCCGTTCTGTTTCAGCCCGACGAACAGCTTCGCCAGATTCGCGGTCGGTTTTACCCCTGACTTCGCCAGTTCACCGGCCTTGCGGACCACTGGGTTGGCTTCGCGGAAGATCGGCCCGGAGGCTTCGCCGGCGTCGCCGAGGCTCTTCAGCGAGACGGTCAGCGCTTCCGAGAACGGGGTCAGGGTCTTGGTCGCGTCGGTCAGCGCCGGGGCCGCGGTGCCGAAGTCTTCGAACAGCGGTGCGCCGGCGTCGGAGAAGGTCTTCAGGTCCTTCATCGTTTCCCGGAACTCGCCGAGGAAGACGGGGAATTTGCGCAGCGCCTCTTCCAGTTCCGGTCCCTTTTCGGCGCTCGCTTCGGCCGCCGCGCCGGAGTTGGTGATGAAGCCGGCGAAGTGCTGGCGCTCGCGGGCAAGCGGTCCGAGGATCGCGTCGGAGTCGGCCGCCAGCTGGGCCAGCTGTTTGCGCTGAGCGGAGAGGATCCCGAAGACCCGGTCGACATCGCGCAGCACCGGGTTGGCGCGTTTGACCAGCTCCTCGATGTCTTCCCCGCGCCCCGCCAGGCCGGCGCCCAGTTCGTTGAAGATCAGCCGGAAGCGCTGCGCGTAGGGCAGCGAGTAGATGTCGTTGATCAGGTCCGGGTCGACGCTGGTGCCGTTGCTGCCGAGCGGCAGCAGGTACTGGCCGGCGCCGGCTTCGCCGTCGGGGATCTGTTCCAGCGCCGGCGCCGGCTCGGTTCCCGGCGCCCGCGGCAGGGTGGTGCGGCAGTCGACGAACTTCTCGCCGATCAGCGACTGCGGCCGGATCTGGCAACTCGCGTCTTTGCGAAAGTCCTGGAAGCCGGGGTCGGTGATGTTGAGGACGATGATCGCCTTGCCGGGCTTTTCGACCCTCTTGCCGTTTTCGTAGGCGACCTTCTCGCCCGGCATCGAGACATCGACCGATTCGATCTCGCCGACGGTGGCGCCGGCGACGCGGACTTCCTCGCCGTTGACCATGAAGCCGCCGTTGTCGAAGACCGCCCGCACCTTGTAGCCGTCGCTGGAGTCGTCGCCGCCGGAAGCGATGAGGACGATCGCGACGATCGCCACCACCACCGCGCCGATGAGAAGGAGTTTTTTGCTCATGGCCCGGGCGGTACGTCGGAGGGGTCACATTGCGAAGAGTCGACGCCGCTGCCGCCGCCAACCCACGGGCTGGAGCCATCGGCGGCGGGCTGGGTGGCGCCGCCCGGGCAGCGTTTGTTGACTTCGGTGGTTCCGAACTGCTCGTACTGCTGTGATTTGCTGATCGGTTCGAGTTCGCCGCTGCCGGCGTTGTAGTTGAAGAGGTTCTGGGCGGAGGTCGCGGCGCGCACGTAGTGGCCGTTGCCGTCGTAGTAGCCGGCCACCTGGCCGAGCTTGGAGAGGCCGTTGAAGAGGTCGGGCGTGTAGGCGCGGATGAAGTTCAGGTTCGGCTGGAAGTCGGCGATCGCCTGTTCGGAGTGCGGGAAGGCGCTCGAAGCGAGGTCCTCGACCTTCGGCATCGTTGCCAGCAGATCGGCGGCGTCGTTGCCCTTGCCGGGCCGGCTGACCGTCAGCCTCAGGTTGTGCACGAACGGCACCAGTTTCTGGAAGATCGGCCGCAGTTCGCGCAGGAACGGCGCCAGGTCCTTGGTCGCCGGCTTGGCGGTGTTGATCAGCGGTTCGATGTCGTCGAGCGCCGCCCGCAGGTTGACGAAGGTCGTGTTCGACTGCCGCATCACCGGCGGCAGCCGCCGCAGGGTCGCGTCGAAGGCGGCGGTCTGGTCGGCGATCGAGTTGAAAGCGGTGTTGGCGTTGGAGATCGCGCTGGAGAGCTGTTCGCCGCGACCGGCCACCGCGGTGGTCAGCTGCGCCGAGCTGACGATGAAGCGGGAGAGCAGCGCCTGGTCGGCGTTCAGTTCGTGAACGAAGGCGGTGGTCCGGTTCAGCGCCGAGCCGAAGTACTTGTAGGAGTCGTTGGCGGCCTTGCCCTGGCCCTCGTAGATGTCGGCGTTGCCCTTGATGAAGTCGCTGAGACCCTTGCGGACCCGCGGCGGGAAGGTGTTGAAGAACTGGTCGATGTCGATCGGGGTCGTGGTCGAGGCGAGGCCCAGTTCGGCGCCGTCGTCCAGCGCCGGGTTGCTGTTCGGCCCGGGGCTGATCGAGACGTAGTGGTTGGCGACGCCGGAGAGCGAGGTCGCCCGGATCGCCGCCGTCGTTCCCTCGTGCAGTTCTTGGTCGACCGAGACGTGGACCTCGGCGAGATTGTCGTCGGTGAGGCCGATGCTTTCCACCGTGCCGGCCGGCGAGCCGCCGATCAGCACCTGGTTGTCGGGCACCAGCTGGCCGGCGTTCTGGAAGACCAGGGTGTACTTGTGGCCACCGTTGCCGCCGAGAAAGATCACTGCGAGCACGATCAGCGCCACGACCAAGGCCGCGATCGTCGCAATGCGGGCTGGGGTAGTCCCCCGGCTTGCCGCCGACCCACTCTCCTCGCCTGATGGTTTGGCAGCCACGAATCGTCGCTTGCTTTCAGGTTCTCCGGCCCCTCCGACCCGGTAGAACAGCCTCGAGATCGTATCCGAGGGGGTCCCTGCCAAGCCCCGTGCACGCAGGGACTTAACTGGAAGTCAACGCTCGCTAAGGCGCCTTTTTCCGGCAGCTGGTCGCGATTCGCAGATTGCCGCTCTGCACCGCGCCGTTATGGCCAGTAAAGGAAACCTTGGCCTTGCGGTCGGTCTTGCACAGATTGCGGCTGTTTTCGAGAAGCCCGCGCTTCTTGCCTCCAAAGAGGCTGAGCGTGATCTTCGAGACCGGGGCGTCCGGCAGGCTGAGGAATCGAGTTCTAAGGCGAGCCAGTTCGGTCCCTTTCACCGGAACCGAGTCGACGAAGCCAACCTGGACGATCCGCAGCCCCCCGCCGCGAACATCGGCGACGACGTCAGGAAGTTCGCGTTCGCCGCCATTGCTCCTGAAATAGACCGGGCCTTCCAAGGCCTGGTCCAGCAGCGGAGTGATGGCCCTGGCGGTGCCCAGAACCGAGAGCGGCGGGCATTGACCAGCATTGAATTGCACCCTGGTACAGGGGTTATTGATGTGATCCTGGTCAATGAATTGGCTGGTCGGCAGCTGCACGGAGATCTTGGCGTTGTTGGCCTGGTTCGGCTTCTGGGTCAGGGTGGCCTTCAGCGCTGGATGGCCCGAGCGCCTGGTGGCGCCTTTCAGCTGTAGCTGCAGCTTGGGGGCATAGTCGAGATCGCCACAGCCGAGCGCAGCGAAGGGAGCCGAGGGGCTGGCGGTGGCACCGTTCGATGCCGTCAAGCCGACCTGGATCTCCTCGAGCTTGCAGTTCGTCGGATTGAGGGTGAAACCAGGGCGATCGACAGCCACATGAATCGTCCGGTAGGCCACCGGCACGCCCTCGAGAATCTGGGGCAGGGGATCGGCCTTGATCGTCGCCGTGGCGCTCTCGGGATCAACGTAGATGCCGGCCCTGTTGACGACCACCCCGAGATCGAAGGGACCGGCCTGGGCGGGAACCCGGGAGACGATTGAGTAGGGGGCCCCCCTATAGGGACCGGCCAGGTAGATCGCGGTCGGGTCCTTGCCGGGCTGAGGGATCCACAGGGGAGCTCCGCCGACACCCGCCGCGGCCATCAGGTGGCCCACCTGCGAGCCGGGGGGACAATCGCCGCCGGCGGTCGCCTGCTCTGGGCAGAGCGGCACGCCGGCGAGCTTTGCCAGGAGGCCCTGGGGCAGGTGGACCTCGAGGCTCTGGGGGTTTGCTTCGCCGTCCTGGCGGGTCAGGGTCATCGCGAAGGGGCTGAAGGAGCCAGCGCGCTGATTGATGGTCCTGGCTTCCAGCTTCGGCGCGAAGCCGCCCTTGTTACAACCGGTGGTGATCTGCATCGGAGCATCGCCGACGGCCGCCGGCTTGCCCGACCAGGGCGCGAATTCGTAGCGGGTGGCGTAGCTGCCACAGCCCGGCGTCGCCAGCGGTGCCCTCGGCCCACCGAAGACGTGCAATCGAAGCTGGGAGAAAGGAGCTTGGGGTATGCCGCCCAGCGAGGGAATGCCGTTGAAGACGGTGGTTACCTGGCCGGTCAGGGGATTGGCGGCGATTTCGGCCGGCAACTTGAGGTGCACGCCCTGTTCGTCGGTGACGACCCAGAAGCGGAAAAGGTTGCCCGGTTCCGGAGTGCGCTGGTAGACCGACCCGTTCAGGGTGCGTTCCAGCGCCGGAATGTCGACTTCGAGCGACCCGATCTTGGCGGCATCGGGGCAGTCGGAGGGCTTCGAGGTACCGAAGCCGACCTCGCTGGCGCTGCAGGCCTTCAAACCATCGCCCGCGGCGGGGTTGATCGACATCCCCGCGGGCAGGCTCACCGTCGCGCTCTTCAGCATCGAGGTGGCGAGGCCTTTCGGGGTTTCGTCCTGGGGAATCGTCAGCACCGCGTCGAGGCCGGTAGGAGCGAACGCTTCAGGGTTGGTGGGGGTGGCGCTGAACTCGGGTCCAAAGCTGAGTTTTTCGCAGCCGACGATTTTCGGGAACGGTCCGCTCATCGTCGATGGTTGGTCCGGGACCTGGTAGCTGACCGCGGTGATCGTGATCTCGCGCGGAGCGGAGCAGTCGGTCGGGTTGGAGAGGAAACGCGTTTCCGGCTGGCCTGAGGCCCGGCCGTCGGGAGGCAGTTCCTGAAGCAGAGCTTCCTCGGGCGTCAGCCTCAATTCGTCGTGGACCGGCGAAGCAGGTACAGCCCAAAGGGTGGTGTTGGCCCCGATGACTTCCGCCACCGCCGACGCACCTTCGACCGCGGCTTCCACCGAGTAGTCGACTGGATTCAAGCGCGCTTTGATCGTCGTCGGATAGGGACCGGCGAAGAACCCGAAGCGAGCGACGGTCTCCCCGCCCGGCGAGGTCATGTTGTAGACGGGCTCGATCAGGGTGGCGTTGATGGTTCCCGCAAGCCTGACTTCCGTGACACCGACCTGAGCGTCCTGTGGGCACTCACTTTCCTGAGGGGTTTCGCCAAATTGGGTGACGGTGCAGCGGGGGAATTTCTGTGGGTTGCCGATCATCCCCGGTGGCAATGAAACGATCAGGTCTTTGGTGAAGGCGAATGGTTTGGGCAGTGGTTCGTCGGTCGAGGTCAGTTCGAAGCCGACACTCAGATCCGCAGGAGCACCCGCCTGGTTGCTCGAGAGCGCGGCCGAGACAGATTTCAACGCGTATTTGCTGAAGTCTTTGTCGGCGCTGGCCACACCGGCGAAGATCAGGCAGCTCAGCAGGCAGGAGAGTAGGAGCGCCGCTCCCTTGACGGCCCTCACCTTGCCGCTCCATTCCGATTCGCGTCGCCTCCACGCTGGCCGCGGCTTCGATGCGCGCGCTTGCTGCGCTTTTTGACGCAGACGGTCTTACCGTTGCGAACGGCCTTTCGTTTTCCCTTCGGGCAGGTTCGCGGTTTGGGTTCGGCCTGGCCACCGGTCTGATCCTGATTGGCCGGCCATAAGGTCGGTGGAGCCGTTAGAGCCGGGCGGCAGCCTTCGCCCTCGCATTCTTTCTTCGGCTCTTCTGGGAAGCCGCCCAGCACCCTCGCGTCGTAGACCGAGAGCGCTTCGTCACCGTCGGCGCCGGTGAGGAGGTCGGCGGTGGCAATGAAGACATCGCTACCGCTGCTGCTGTGGCCATAGAGGAAGTTGTCGCGCTCACTGTGACCCGAGGAGAGCAGGTAGACGCAACCACCGGCCCGTTTGCAGCTGCCGGTTCCCTGTTCCTCCCACTCATAGACGTCCTTGACGCCATTGGCATCGGTCGAAACCAGGCTTTCGTCGGACTCGAAGAAGGCCCGGTTGCCGTCGGGGGTGATGTTGGCGACGACGCCGTACAGGCTGGAGGGCTCCGGAGAGTCCGATTTGAAGGCGTAGCTCGCGAGTCCCGACCCTGCGGTGGCCGGGATTCTGGCCGGGTTGCAGGAGATGCAATGCAGCCGCCCCGCGGCACTGTCGAAGCGGTAGATCTGAGGCGAATCGCCGGAATCGAAGCCTTCGAGGTCGGCTCGGGACTGAAACAGCAAGACCGAGCCGTCGGGGTTGACACGCGAGGGATCGCGCACCGGCTGGTTGTCGTCGAGCGCTTCGGTCCAGAGCCCCAGACCGTCCACCTCTATCCCTTCGACGACCTCTCCCTGAACGTCCCGGTCGGTGACCGTGGCAACGAAGCTGATGGATCCTTCCTCAGAGAGGTAGAGGTTCTGCTCTCCTGCCTGGGCGACAGCTCCCAAGGGATTCGGTCCACCCAGCACGCTCGGGGAGACGAAGTAGGCGCGGGTGCCCTCGGGCGCGACGTTCACCGGCGTGACATCCCCGGTGTCGCTGAACTCCAAGACTTCCTCGGAGGCGATATCGAAGGCCTCGAGGTTGCCTCCTTCGACGTAGAAGATCCGCGTTCCCCCTTCGGAGATGCCGGCGAGGGTGACGTTTTCGCCGATCTCGTAGGTGACCGCGTTGGCAACCCGCAGGTACATGGTCTGGTCGACCCTGAAAGCAACGCCCTCGCCGTCCTTGGAGGCGCCGAGGTAGGCGGCGCCTTTGCCTTCTTCCAGCGGAACCTCGCCGGGCAACACCGAGACAACGTGCGTTTCCTCGACACCGGTGTCCGGATCGACGGTGCGGTCGTAGATAGCGCCGCCATTCACAGGCGCGCTTGGCTCGAGCTGGACCACCGCCTGGAAGATGACGTGGGAAGCATTCTCAGCCAGGAACAGTCCCGATGCTCGCGGAGTCGCTCCGAGGCTGCCCCTGCCGATCAGCTCCGAGTGCCCGTCGGGGTAATTGAGATATCTCGTTTCTCCCCCTTCGATCACCGCGGGCCCTTCGACTCGAGCCGTCCAGAAGGAGTAGCCCTGGTCTGGAGAATGGCTGCCTGAATCCACGACCGTCGCTTCCTCACCCGTGGGTCCCCCGAGGGCACTCGTCCATCCAGAGGGACCCCGCTTTGCCCAGTAGCGATCTCCGAAGAAGCTGGCCACTCCGCCAAGGCCCGGTAACGCCCCTCCTTCGATTCTGAACGTGACGGCATTCCCTGCTGGTGAAGCCATCGGGGTGGCGTGACCCGCGAGGAATACGGCCCCCTTGATCGGGCGCCCGTTCGTGTCGGCTGGGGTGACGAGCTCGTAGGCGCGGCAGTCAGGCAGGTGAGCGGATGGGCCTACTCGTAGAGACTGGTTCGAGCAAGCGCCGGCTGAGGCGGCGTCGGAATAGGTGGCAAATCCGGCCTCGTCTTCATCTTCGCCTGCCTCGTTTTCAGCGTGAATCCTGAATCGGTACTGCGTTTCGGGGAGAAGGCCGCTCAAAGGAGCCACTACTCGAGTCGCAATGTTCGCTGCCGGGACCGTCCCTCCGCCGACGATCTGGGCGCTGGCGAAGCCTTCCTGTTCGAAGACCTGCTGCGTCGTGAATTCGAACACATAGGTGGTATCGCCGCCCTGGGGATCCACCGTCGCCTGCAGCTCGGCTTCAGTTTCCCCGATGCTTCCGACCGAGAGAGAGTCGATCGTCGGCGGTTCGACTCCGCGGGGTTTGAAGGCAAACGCTCTGCCGGCCGAGGCGAGAAGCGGAACGAAGAGATAGTGCCTGTTCAAGGCGTCTCCCGCCGGGCTTTCGCCATTGCTGACAGCAATCTGCGTGCTGGTGGTCGCTTCAAACGCAGGGAAGGTGAGTTTCGAGACGTAGTTGTAGTTCTCATCGAACTCGTAGACGTCTTTGGTCTGGAGGATGTCGCCGATGAAGAAGCTTCCGCTTTCTTCATCAATGGCTATCGAGAGCCAGGCGTAGAAGGCGGAGAATTCTTCGGCTGGGGTGGTCGATCCGTCGATCTCCGCCAAAAAGCCGTGGGGCGCGTCGGCCTCGTAGACCAAGAATCCACATTCCTGGAAAGCGCCTTTGCAGTAGCTGACATATATACGCCTGTTCTGTGCATCGACCGCAATCGTGTTAACCCACGAGGAGGAAGCCAGTTTTGCCGGCGCAAACGTGCTCGCCACTTCGTTGTTGTCTTTCGCCGATTTGTACTCGGTGATAGTGCCTCCACCGCGCACCACCAGCAAATGGTCATTCGCCGCGTCAACGGCGAGGCCGCCGGTGATTTTCGTGGCGGCGGCCACAGTGCTCGGAGGGTCTTCGTACTCGATTTCGCCGGTTTCCGGTTTATAGACGGCCGGCTCATAGCGAACCACTTTGCCGCTGTCCTCGAAGACGTAGACGACACCTTCGCCGTCCACCGCGATGCTGACCGCGTCCAAGGCGACGAACTCGGTGACGAAGACTCCTTCATCGTCGAAGACATCGATCCGCCCGTCTGCCTCCCCGTTCGCATAGCTGGCCACGTACTCGTAGCCGTACTGATCGATAGCGATCGCCCGAGGTTCGTCGAAACGACCGCTCGGGGGATGCGTCCCACCGGGGCAGCCGGGATCTTCGACGGGATCAAGCGCTGAGACGCCGCATTTCCCGACCAGCGACAAGGCTGGGTCGAAGTTGTAGGGCGGCAGTTCTGCGGCCGAGGCAGGGACAGCCACGGCAGCGGCCAAAAGTAGGCCCAGCGCAAACGTAGTCCTTATCCCACCGATCCAGCTGCACATGGCTGGTTCCCTCCCCATCGGGTCGCTGAATTGCGCGAGCTTAGACTTAACGGAAGGTTCTGTCAAGGTACGCGCGAGTAGCTCTATTCGTCGATATTGAGTTCTTCTGTGGTTACGTAGCTTCCTGTCCACCAAAGGCCCGCCGGCCCGCCGCAGAGACCGCTACCGCCGTGGAGGGGGATTAGCCCTCTGACCCTCAGTGTCGCGGGATTTCCACCAGTGAGGGTGCCGATATGGGTTGTATTCGTTCTGAGTCGACATTCGAGACCCAGACGTGTAAAAGTCAATGTAAGGCCACTTGAATACACTGTGGCTTTATTTCCACCGGTGCTTTCGAACCTAAAGTCACCAGCACTCACCACATGAACCACCCAGCCGCTTGTACAGCCTTCTGTGGGAGCCGTGCCGAAGACCAGTGAGGTGAGTTGGCCGGTCGCCTTGATGCCGGGCCCGTGTTGTTCCACGGCGCCTGCCGCTGTCGAGTTGCATAACACTGTGGCGATGTTGTTGTGGAAATCGACGTGTTTGGTGCCCGGTGCTACCTCTTTGTCTTCCTCGGAGAGGAAATGAAACGCTGGTGTGGAATTGCCGCCGGGCCCTGTCAATGTGGTTGCCGATGCAGTGTTGGCAATCGTCATACAGGAGCCAGCTGCAATCGCCAGCAGGCCGAGTAGCTTTATGAGCGCCATGTCTTCTTCCTCCGCTGTAACGAGCTCGACCGCCAACCGGCGGTCGAGCTCTGGTTCGGTCAGCCGATCGATCAACCGGCGATCAGCTGTGGATGTTCAGTTCTTCTGTGGTTACGTAGCTTCCTGTCCAGCTGGCCGCCCCACCGCAGAGAGGGCTGCCGCCGTGGAAGGGGATAACGCCTTTGATCTTCAGTGTCGCGGTGGCGCCGCCGGTGACGGTTCCTATGTCGGTTGTGCTGGTTTTGTACCAGCACTCGAGTTTCAGCCGTGTAGCAACTATTGTGGCACCGGTCGAATAAAGTGTGCCTTTGTTTGCGCCTAGGTCTTCGATGCCGAGTTCACCGGGAGTGGTGACGTGGACGACCCAGCCATTTGTGCAGCCTTCTGTGGCTTTGGTGCCAAAGATCAGCGTTTTGATTTCGCCTGCTGCCTTGATGCCGGGACCGTGTTTTTCCACGGTGCCTGATGCTGTCGAGTTGCATTCGATCTTCGCGATCCCGTTATGAAGGACAACGTGTTTCGTCCCCGGTTTTACTTCTTTGTCTTCCTCGGATTCGGCGTGAACGAACGGTGTAGTATTCCCGCCGGGACCTGTCACTGTCGTGGCCGATGCATTGCCGATGCACGCCATGAGAGCCGCCGCTGCAACCGCCAGCAGGCTAAGCAATTTTATGACTTTCATTGCTTCTCCTTGATCTGAGCGCGTTTAGCGCCAAGTAGATTCTTGGTATTTCTAGTTGGCCTCAGCCCACGAGATCAAGGACCGTGCAGTGTTCGCGTGTCTCTGTCTCCTCTAGCAGCAAGACACAGCTGCACACACCGGGTGACGGCCTGGCGCGCGCTTTAGGGCGAGCGGGGCTGGCGATGCCGCGTGAGACGCGTCAGGCAAACGAACGCGGCCGCCAGGTGACGGCCGCGCTCTGCTTCGGTTAGCTAATAGATCAGTGGATGTTCAGTTCTTCTGTGGTTACGTAGCTTCCTGTCCAGTTGGCCGGGGCCGGGCCGCCGCAGAGACCACTGCCGCCGTGGAACGGGATAGCGGCTTTGATCTTCAATGTCGCGGTGGCGCCACCGGTGACGGTGCCGATGTCGGTTGTTTCCGTTTTGTAACGGCATTCGAGACCCAGCCGTGTCGCGACGACTGTTGCACCGGTCGAATAGAGTGTGCCTTTGTTTCCGCCCAGCGATTCGACCTGGAGTTTGCCGGGGGTGGTGACGTGGACGACCCAGCCATTTGTGCAGCCTTCTGTGGCTTTGGTGCCAAAGATCAGCGTTTTGATTTCGCCTGCCGCCTTGATGCCTGGACCATGTTCTTCCACCGTGCCTGAAGCTGTCGAATTACATTCGATTTTCGCGATTGCGTTATGAAGGAGGACGTGTTTCGTTCCCGGTTTTACTTCTTTGTCTTCCTCGGATTCAGCGTGTAGGAACGGTGTGGTATTACCGCCGGGGCCTGTCACGGTCGTAGCGGACGCGGTGCCGGCAAACGCCATGAGAGCCGCCGCTGCAACCGCCAGTAGGCCGAACATCTTTATGAATTTCATTGTTCTCCTTGATCCGAGCGCGCCTATCGGCTCGGGTAGATGTCCCTAACACCTTTAGTTCGTATTAGTCCATCGATCAAGTACAATGGAGCGGTCGCGTACTTCTGTCTGCTCCCTTTTCTGAGAACCCGCTGCACCGACCGCGTGACGGTTTGGCGCGCGCTTCGAGGCGAGCGGGGCGAAAACACGCGAGAGTCGTGGCCGGGCCTGTCCCGGCACTCAGCTCCGTCCGGGCTAGACGCTGAATTTCGGGATAACGCGCTCGAGCGGCTTCGGCAGCCACCAGATGCGGTCGCCGAGGAGGAGCATCAGTGCCGGGAGGAGGACGATGCGGACCACGGTCGCGTCGAGGATGACGGCGACGGTGAGGCCGATGCCGAGCTGGCTGACGGTGGCGACCGAGGCGCCGGCGAAGGCGATGAAGACGGCCATCATGATCGCCGCCGCGCCGGTGATCACACCGGCGGTGCGGGCGAGGCCGAACTCGACCGCGGCGGCGCTGTCTCCGTGGGTGTCGTAGTGCTCGCGCATGCGGCTGAGGAGGAAGACCGCATAGTCGATCGAGAGGCCGAAGACGAGACCGAAGATTATCGTCGCCCCGACCGCGTCGACGTAGTTGTGGCCGCCCAGCGGCCAGCCGTCGGGCACGTGGAAGAGGAGGGTGAGGACGCCGAAGGCGACCGCGACCGTGGCCAGGTTGAGCGCCACCGCGATCGCCGCCAGCAGCAGCGCCCGCAGGACCACCACCAGGACCAGGAAGGTGGCGATCGTGATCGCGATCACCACCCAGGGAATCCGCTCGCGGGTGACCCGGCTGTAGTCGTTCAGCTGGGCGGCGCCGCCGGCCACCCCGGTCGTCAGCTCGGCGTCCTTGGCGAGTTTGGCGGTCTTCTCGTTCAGCTTTTCGTTCAGGCGGATCGATCCCGGGGAGTTGAAGCTGTAGTCGGAGATGACCAGCATCGTCGCCGCCTGGCCGCCGCGGTCGAGGTCGATCGTTTCGTTGATCGCCTGGCGGGTCGTCGGCGGGGTGCCGTCGAGCGCGGAGAGGACGAAGTAGCCGGAGTTGAACAGCCCCGGGGTGGCTTTGGCGACCTGGGCCGCCTGGTTGTTGATCCGTTGGCGGCCCTCCAGCACCTGGACGCTTGCTTCTTGCAGCCCGCTTTCCAGCGGCGCGCTTTCGTCCACCCCGCTGGACAGGCCCGCCTGCAGCGCTTCGGCGCCGTCGCCGAGATCGTCGAGGCCGCCGACCAGCCGCAGCGCGCCGCTGCCCAGCTGCGAGATCCCGTCCCCGAGCCGCTTCGCTTCGCGCGCCAGCCGCGCCGAGCCGGAGGCGAGCCGGCTGCTGCCGGCGTGCAGTTCCCGCATCCCGTCTTCCAGTTTTTCCGTGCCCTTCAGCAACGACGTCATGTAGTTCTTGATCGAGATCAGCCAGAAGGTCGTCTTCTTCGCCTTTTCGTGGTCTTCCAGCAGGCGTTCGTTCAGCCCCACGAGTTCGGTCGGCAGCCCGGCGTACGGCTCGACCTCCGGGGTCTCGGGCACGGGGTCGTAGGGAGCTCCGGAGACCGGGTCCTTGCCGCTGACCGCGGCGGTCGCCTTGCGCACCGCTTCCAGCGCCGCCCCGTAGTTGGGGTCGGATTTGCCGACCGTCATCGCTTCCAGCTGGGCCAGCGCCTGCCGCAGTTCGGCTTCGGTCGCCCGCGCCGGGCCGATCAATTCCGGCAGCTTTTCGTTTGCGTCTTCGTTCAGCGCCTTCTGCACTTCCCGCGACAGCTTCAGCGGGTTCTGCTTCAGGTTGGGGATGATCGTGTCCCGGACGGTGATCTTGATCCGGAAGACACCGACCAGAGCCAACGAGATCCCGTTATCGAGCTGGCGCGTCCCTTTGGCGAACCGTTCGAGCGCGCTGATCGCCTGCTGGCTGCCGCCCGTCGCCCGCCCCAGCCCGTTGGCGATCAGCTGCGCGCCCTCGGCGGCGCGATCGGAGCCGAGCGCCAGCAACCCGGCGCCGTCGCTGGCTTCGGCGATCCCCGCCCGCAGCTGCCCGACCCCGCCGGCGGCGACGTTGAGTTCGCGGCCGAGGCGGGCCAGTTGCCTGATCTGCGGAACGTCCCCTTCGGTCGAGAGGACCGAGTTGCCCAGGCTCTGCAGGGGCCTGATCCGCTTTACCGCCGGCGCCGGCCCGATCACCGCCTGCACCCCCGGGGTCAGCGACAGCTGGCGCTGGAAGTTTTCCAGCGCGCCGAAGTTCTTGGCGTCGGTGATCGGCCCGTCCTTGGAGACCGCGACCACCTGGAAGGGCGCATCGAAGCCTTGGCCGATTTCGCTATCGACGAATTCCGCGTCCTGGCGCGCGGGCGCGTCCTCGGGTAGCTGTTCGGGGCTCGGCGGGCCGGTCTTCAGCCCGATCGCCGGGGTTGCCAGCAAGAGCAGCAGGCCGCCGATCAGGATCGTTGCCAACGCTGGCTTCTTCAGCGCGGCGCCGACGATCGTCATCAAGCGCGTCCGGCTGCCGGCCGGCGCGGGGCGGCCGAGGCGCCAGCGGTCGACGTTGGGACCGAGCAGGGTGAGGACCGCCGGACCGGCGACGATCGCCACCACGACGCTGAGGACCACCACCATGCAGACCGTCCCGGCGAGCGAAGCGAGCAGCGAGCCCGGGAGGATGAACATCGAGACGATCATCGAGAGCAGCAGGGTGCTGCCGGCGAAGCTGACGGTGCGGCCGGCGTGCCTGCGGGTCAGCCGCGCCGCCTCGCGCGGCTCGGCCCCGCCAGCCATCTCCTCGCGGAAGCGGGAGACCAGCAGCAGCGAATAGTCCACCCCCAGCGCCAGCCCCATCATCGTGCAGACGTTGAGGGCGAAGGCGTCGATCTCGAACCAGCCGGTGAAGAAGTAAAGGATCCCGCGCGAGGCGAGGACGGTGATCGCGCCGAAGGCGAGCGGGATCGCCGCCGCGATCGGCGAGCGGAAGACGAGCAGGAGGATGATCAGCAGGAAGGGCAGGGCGATCAGCTCGCCGCGGTGGGTCGCCGCGATGTTTTCCTCCTGCAGCGCCCGCGAGAGGCTGGCGTACCCGGTCTGGGTCGCTTCGACCGGAGCGTGGATCTCGTCCTCGAGCAGCTGGTTGAGGTGCGGCACGGTCTCGTTGACCGCGGTGCGGACGCTGACGTGGAAGTCGGCGATGATCAGCGCCTTGGTCGGCTTCGGCCGCAGCCGCTGGACCGAGCCGGTGTCCCAGGGCGAGAGGGTCGTCACCCGCGGGTCCTCGCGCAGCGCCGCGACCAGCCTGGGGCCCTGCCGGTCGAGCGCCTTGGCGGGGCCGCGGAGGAGGATCGCGAACGGGGCCGAGTCGCCGAAGTGTTCCTGCAGGATCTCGTTGCTGCGTAGCGATTCGGTTCCGGGGACGTCGAGCGAGACCGGGTCGACCCGCTTGTCGGTTCCGGTCCCGATCACCGCCAGAACAGCCAGCAGAACCAGCGCGACCGAGAGCACCGCGCCGGGGTGACGGAGCAGGAACGGTTGCTCGCGGCCGCCGCCTCTCCGCGAGGATCCTTTCCGTGCCCTGCCGATCCTCCTTCCCACGGCTGGTAGTTTGCCTGTACAGGCCCACGGGAGGGAGGATCTGGTGCGGAAGACTCTGTTAAGAGCGAATGTGCTCGGACTTGTACTGGTGCTGCTGATCGCCGGAACGGCGGTGGCGATCAAGCTGCGCGCAGCGAACCTGGTGATCACCACCGACGGCGGTTTCACGCCGACGACGCTGCCGAAGAAGGGCTATGCGCCGATCAAGCTGCACGGCTACGGCAAGATCGAGACCGAAGACGGCTCGCCGCCGCCGGTGCTGGACACGCTGACGATCTGGTTCGACAAACACGGCGAAGTCGTGACCGAAGGGCTGCCCAAGTGCACGCCGGGGAAACTGGCGGCGACGACCACCGCCCAGGCGCGCAAGCTATGCCCCGGCGCGATCGTCGGCAAGGGCTACGGCAAAGCGGTCGTCATCTTCCCCGAACAGCCGCCGATCCCCGCCGGCTCGCCGATCACGCTCTTCAACGCCGCGCCCAAACACGGCAACCCCGTCGTCCTCGCCCACGCCCACCTGACCGTGCCCGGACCGACCACCTTCGTCGTCCCGGTCGAGATCCAGCGGGTGAACGCCGGGCGCTACGGGTTCAAAACCGTGGCGAAAATCCCGAAAATCGCCGGCGGCGCCGGGATCCCGCTCTATGGTCAGCTGACGGTCGGGCGTAAATGGACGTTCAAGGGCAAGAAGCTGAGCTTCGCCAACGCCGGCTGTCCTGACGGCCGGCTCCAGGCCAAAATCCAGACCAAGTTCAAAGACGGCACCTTTCTCCAGGGTTCCGTGTTCAAAGCGTGTACGGGACGTTGATTGAAGAGACGATTTGGGATAGCCGCAGTACTCGCCGTAGGGCTGACGCTGGCGCTCGGCGCGACGGCCTCGGGGGTCGAGGCCTGCATCGGCCCGCTCTGCGTCAGCTCGACGGTTGACATGCAGCCGCGCGAGCTGCCGGCCGCCGGCAACGCGCCGACCACCCTCAGCAGCACCACCCGGGTCCGGGTCAAGGATGGGTCGACGCCGCCGACCCTCGACGTGATCGACTTCCTGATCGACAAACACGGCACCGTCAACAGCAAGGCCTTCCCGGTCTGCCCGCGGGCAAAGCTGGAAGGGGCGACGCCCTCGCAGGCGCGCAAGCGCTGCGCCGGCTCCCTGGTCGGCAAGGGCACCGGCAAGGCGCTGGTGACGA
The DNA here is from genome assembly GCA_035760445.1 of Solirubrobacterales bacterium. Taxonomy (GTDB): domain Bacteria; phylum Actinomycetota; class Thermoleophilia; order Solirubrobacterales; family 70-9; genus VAYN01. Next base: position 104,693 of record DASTSW010000014.1, read on the forward strand.
TGCCGGGCCGAGCGCCGTTCCAGATCAGCTCGCCCGTCTCCTTCTTCAACGCCGCTCCCACCGGCGGCAAGCCGACCCTGATCGCCCACGCTTACGAGACCGTGCCGACGCCGCAAGCGCTGCTGGTCCCGATCGTGATCGAGCGGGTCGCCAAGGGCCGCTACGGGTTCCACGTCAAAGTTCAGATGCCCGAAGTCGCCGGCGGCTTCGGCGCCCCGACCCTGGCGGAAGCGAGCGTCGGCGCGACCCGTAAGCAGGGCGGTAAGAAGGTCGGCTTCATCAGCGCTCACTGCTCCGGCGGGCGCCTGCAGGTCGAGGGGAAGCTGACCTTCACCAATGGCGACAGCTTCCCGACCACCCTGACCTCGCCATGCCACACCCCCGGCTGAGACGGGCGGCGCTCCTCTCCCTGATCGCCGCCACGGTGCTGGCCGGAACCGCGACCGGCGCCCTGGTCGAAGTCGACGACATCGTCCTCCGCGCCGACGGTGGCTTCAAACCGCAGGCCCTCCCCCGCCGCGAGTTCGCGCCGATCGACTTCCACGGCCGCCTCGAGATCGCAGCCAAAGCCGGCGGCCGGCCCTCGCCGCTGCGCCAGGCGCTGATCGACTTCGACCGCGACGGCCGCCTCAGCGTCGCCGGATTGCCGAGCTGCGCGCCGGAATCGATCGCGAGCGCAAGCAGTGAAGAAGCCCGGGCGATCTGCGCCAAGGCGCTGGTCGGCACCGGCCACATCGGGGCGCTGATCGCACTGCCAAGCGGGACGGTGCCGGCGAGCTCGGCGCTGACGATCTTCAACGGACCCCGCCTCGGCGACCTGCCGACCGCGGTGCTCCACGCCCGGCTCGAAGCCGCGGGGATGTCCGAGACCTACGCGATCGTCGTCCCGATCGAAAAGCGCCGCGGCGACTTCCGCTACCGGGCGCGGCTCGACATCCCCCCGATTGCCGGCGGCGCCGGGGCGATCACCCACGTCGACGTCAAGATCGGCAGGCGCTACCGCGCCGGCGGCAAGCAGCGCAGCTACGCCTCCGCCCGCTGCAGCGACAACATCCTCCAGACCCACGGGCGCTTTACGTTCGAAGACACCACGGTGATCGACGGCCTGGTCGAAAAATTTTGCCGCTCCAAGTAGCGCGCCGTGCCCGCGCCACCGAGCAGCCGACCTTCCTATACTTGCCCGTCCCCGGGCCGTTAGCTCAGTTGGTAGAGCAGGAGACTCTTAATCTCAAGGTCGTTGGTTCGAGCCCAACACGGCCCATCTGGGGGCTGACCGGGAGCCCCTATTCGCCCAGCCCGCCGCCGCCGAGACCGCCGAGCGGGTTTTCCGTGCTCGGTGGTGCGGTGCCGGTTTCGCCGCCGCCCTGGTTCGCCGCCGCTTCTTTCTGTTCTTTTTCGGATTTGGCTTTTTCGCCGCGATAGCGGTCGCCGTTTTTCTGGTATTCGTCGAGCTGTTTGTCGATTTCTTCGCGCTGTTTGTCGGTGGAGGCGAGTTTTTTGGCTTCCGCGCGCGCTTTGTCAGCCGTCTCCGGATCGACGAAGTACGCGTAGAAGGCGAGGGTCGTCCAGGCGTTCACGGTGGGGCGCTGGTCGGCAACGATCTGCTGGGCTTCGACCGCCGACTGGACCCTGGTGTCCGCCTGCGGGTAGCTGGTCGAGAGTTCCGCCAGCTGCAGGAGCATCGGCGCCACCAGCAGCGCCAGGCCAGGCTCCGGTTCCGAGGTGGCTTTCAAGTATTCGGACCACGAGTTGTAGGCCTTCTGGTATTCCTGCGCGGCGTCGACCGAGACACTCCGTTCGCCGTTCGGTTCGACGGTGACCTGGGCGTTGCCGGCGTTGATCTGCGTCCGGGTCAGGGACCCCAACAGCTTCGGGTCGCTGGGGTCTTTCACCAATTTGGATTCGATCCGCTCGGCCTGTTCTTCGTAGACCTTGGCGGCTTCGCCGGAGCCGTTGCTGCCGTTGAAGAGTTCGGCGATGTTGAAGCCGCCGACGACAAGGAAGAGGCTGAGGCCCATCAGCACAGCGAGCACCGCGTAGACGACCTTGACGATTTTGCCGCGGCGGCCGCCGCGGAGGTCGAACAGCATCCGGTGCTCGTTTTTGCCTGCCACTTGCTCTCTCCCTACTCCTGCGGGGAGGGCTCAGCCACTCCTCCGCTCCGTCCCGGACGTCCCAGGACCCGAGCGAGCAAGATACTCAACTCGTACAGAACAAGCAGCGGAACCATCTCGATGAGCATCGTCACCGGGTCGACTCCGGGCAGCGCCGCGGCCAGGATCGCGATCGCCAGATAGGCGTAGCGACGGTTTTCGCTGAGCTGCTCGACCCGCACGATCCCCAGCCTGGTGACGGCGATGATCGCCAGCGGCAGCTGGAAGATCAGCCCGCAGGCGATCTCGGTCATCGAGAAGAAGCTGTAGTAGTCGCGGGCGCGCAGCTGGATGTTGAACTGGCCGTCGTTGAAGTCGAGCAGGAAGCGCAGCGCCGCCGGCATCACCACGAAGTAGGCGAAGGCGATCCCGGCCACGAACAGCACCGGGAAGAGCAGCAGGATCGGCAGGACCACCCGCCGCTCGGCCTGGCTGAAGGCGGGCAGGACGTAGGCGTAGAGCTGCCAGAGGACGAACGGCAGCGCCAGGACGATGGCGCCGTAGGCGGAGACCGTGAGGGTGGTGGTGAACGGCTCGGTGACGCCGAAGGTGATCAGTTCGTCGCGGTTGTCCGGCAGCGGCCCCTGGGCGATCTCCAGCAGCAGGTGGTTCTGCCAGAAGCAGAGCGCGAGGGCGACCCCGAAGACGACGATGCAGACGATCAGCCGGCTGCGCAGCTCATCGAGGTGCTCGACCAGAGTGAGGCGATCCTCGTGGGATACCGCCTTGACGCGGCGGGCCACCGTCGGCCTCAGCTGGATTTGTCGCGGACGATCTCCGCGTCGGCGGGATCGCCGTGGACCTTGGCCGACTCGGTCTCGGGAAGAGCGCGTTGCTTGGGCTCGTCCTCGTCGTGATCATTCTCGCCGCCGATCGAGCCTTTGAACTCGCGGATGCCGCGGCCGAGGCTGCGACCCAGCTCCGGCAGCCGTTTCGGGCCGAAGACCAACAGGGCAATGATGAGGACGATCGCGATCTCGGGGAGTCCGATGTTTCCTGGCATCTTGGCAATGGTAACGGGGTGCACCCCCGGTTGGATCACCCGCGGCAGCGATCCGAACCCCCACTTGTGGGGTTTCAGAAGGAGCTATGGGGCGAAATACGGATCACCGCGCTCGGCCGGACAGCGATATTGGCGCTATGAAATCCAGCAAGCCCGCCGCTCCCTCGCTGCACATCTGTCCGGATTGTGGGTCGGCGCTCGTGCAACCAACCTGCTGGGAGCAGGTGTCCGACCGCACCCGCTGGCGCGTCTGGCGGCGCTGCCCGGAGTGCGAGTGGACCACCGACAGCATCCACAGCGAGGGTGAGATCGACGCCTTCGACGAAGAGCTCGACGACGGCGCCCACACGCTCGCCGACGAGCTGCGCGCGATGGAACAGACCAACATGAGCGCGATGACCGAGGTCTTCGTGATTGCCCTCCGCAACGACCTGATTGGCCCCGACGACTTCGTCTGAGCCAAGCTGGGTATAGGGCTGGGGTGACCCAGACCCCCCGCGATCTCGAGAACACGGTGGCGCTGGTGACCGGCGCTTCCAGCGGCATCGGCCAAGCCGCAGCGCGGACCCTGGCGGCGCGCGGTGCGGCGGTGGCGCTGGCCGCACGGCGAGCCGACCGACTGCAGGAGCTGGCCGGCGAGATCGCCGACGCTGGCGGCACCGCCCTGCCGATCGAGGCCGACGTCAGCGATCGCGAGCAAGCCGAGGCGACGGTCGCCAAAACGGTCGAGGAGCTGGGCCGGCTCGACGTGCTGGTCAACAACGCCGGGGTGATGCTGCTCGGCCCGGTTGCCGAGGCGCCGCTGGAGGAGTGGGAGCGGATGGTCCACGTCAACCTGCTGGGCCTTCTCTACACCGCTCGCGCCGCCCTCCCCCACCTCGAGGAGGCGGCGGAGAAGGAGCCGCGGCGGGTCGCCGACCTGGTCAACATCTCCTCGGTCGCCGGCCGCCAGGCGCGCGCTGGCAGCGCCGTCTACAACGCGACCAAGCACGGCGTCGGCGCCTTCAGCGAGGCGCTGCGCCAGGAGGTGACGCGGAGCCACGTGCGGGTCTCGCTGGTCGAGCCGGGCGCGGTGGCGACCGAGCTGCAGAGCCACAACCGGCCCGAGGTCAAAGAGCAGATCGAGAAACGGTTCGAGGACATGGACATCCTCGAGGCCGAGGACATCGCCGACGCGATCGCCTACGTGGTGACGCGTCCGCGACACGTCGCCATCAACGAGGTCCTCGTCAGGCCGACCGAGCAGGTCGGGTGATCAGCCGGCCGCCCCAACTGGGGCGGCCTGGCATTTAGGAATACCGCTGGACGACGCCGTCGGCGACTAGGGCAAGTAGCTGGCGCTGTTCGGGCTCGAACTTGGCTCGCTCCAGCGCCCGCTTTGCGGAGGCGACCATCTCCAACGCCCGGGCACGGACGGCGTCCAGGGCACCGGTGGCGGCGATCCGATCGCAGAGGGCCTCGGCGCCGCCGGCATCGAGCGACTGCAGATCGACCTCGCGGATACCGGGATCGCTGCTCGCCGCCTCGATCAGCGGCAGGGTGACGGTGCCGTCGAGTAGATCGGTGCCGCGCGCCTTGCCGGTCCGCTCCGGCGGGCCGCTGACGTCGAGGACGTCGTCGAGCAGCTGGAAGGCGAGGCCGATCTCGGCCCCGAACTCGCGCAGCGCCTCATCGTCGCGTCCCAGCAGGCAGGCGCATTCGAAGAGGCGGCCGGTCTTCAGGCGGCAGCGCGAGAGGTAGCGCTCTTCGTCGATGCCGAGGTCGAAGGCGTCGCGGCGCTGGGCCAGCTCGCCGCGGGCGAGGGCGACCGAGGCGTCGGCGAGGAGCGCTACCGAGCGGGCGTCGCCGGCGTCGGCGATCAACGCGAAGGCGCGCGAGAAGAGCAGGTCGCCGGTCGCGGTTGCGCGCTCGCGCCCCGAGCTGGCGAAGACGGTGGGGAGCCCGCGCCGCAGCGGCGCGTCGTCGAGGACGTCGTCGTGGACCAGCGTCGCCATGTGGATCAGCTCGATCGCCGCCGCCGCCCGCACCGCCTCCTCGCGGCGCTCGGGCCCGGCGCAGAGCAAGACCAGCATTGGTCGCAGCCGCTTGCCGCCCGCGGCGAGGGTCGCACCGGCGTCCTCGCCGAGCGTCTCACCGTGACCGGCGACCGCCTCCCGCAGCAGCTCCTCCACCTCGCCGAGCCGCGCCGGCAGCCAGCGGCTGGAGGCGTCGAGGACCGCCGTCACCGGCGGTGGCACGGAGGAGGGTCGGGTCACGGGGTCGGGCGCGTCACCCGCGGACGCCGCTGTGGATCGCGATGATCCCGCCGGCGAGCACCGTGTAGCGGATCCGCTGGAAGCCGGCCGCGTCCATCTTCTCCGCCAGGCCGCGCGGGCTCGGGAAGCTGCGCACCGACTCCGGCAGGTACGAGTAAGCCTCGGGGTTGCTGGAAAGGGCACCGAGCATCGGCACGATGCGGTCGAACCAGAGCGAGAAGAAGAGCGAGAGCGGTGGCCGCTCCGGGGTCGTGATCTCGAGGATCACCGCCCGGCCGCCCGGTTTCAGCACCCGCGCCAGCTCGCGCAACCCGCGGTCGAGGTCGGCGAGGTTGCGGACGCCGAAGCCAACGGTGACCGCGTCGAAGCGCTCGGCATCGTAGGGCAGCTCCAGCGCGTCGGCCCACTCGAAGCGGGCGCCCTCTGCCCCCCGCTGCGCCGCCTTCTCCCGCGCCAGGTCGAGCATCGGCTCGGAGAAGTCGCAGCCGACCACATGGCCGCCGGGGGTCACTCGCCGCGCCAGCTCGAGGGCGAGGTCGCCGGTGCCGCAGCAGACGTCGAGCGCCGAGTCGCCGGGGCGGAGCTCGGTGCGCTCGGCCGCCCGCTCGCGCCAGCGATGGTGCAGCCCGGCGGTCATCAGCGAGTTGAGCGCGTCGTAGCGGCCCGCCACCCGGTCGAACATGCGGTTGACCTGGCCGGCGAAGTCCGGCGATTGGCGGTTGTCGTTGATCGTGTCCATGGGATTCAGGGCGCTGACCCCGTCCCGTCCGGCCGATCTAGTCCAGCGAGGACAGGAAGTCCGCCAGCTGTTCGATCTTCTCTGGCGGCAGGTCGCGGAAGGAGGGCATGATGCCCGGTCCGATTTCGACCGAGCGAATGATCGCAGCCCGCGGGATCCGCGAAGCGATGTGGGTCAGTTCGGGGCCGGGACCGTTGTTGCCGTTCTCGCCCAGCTTGTGGCAGGCCAGGCAGCCGGCACCGGCGACGACCTCCTTGCCGGGCTCGTACTGCTTCGCGACTTTCATCTCGACCTCGGTCGGCGAGCCGCCGATCGCACCGAGGTAGGTGAGGTAGCCCATCGCGATGATCGTCAGGATCCCGGCCGTGGTCGCGATCGGACGGCGCTCGGGGCGACGCTCGGGCCCGCGGTCGTAGAACGGCAGCAAGAGCAGCAGGACCATGCAGATGGTCGGGATCCCGATCGTCGCGATCGGGACCAGCTCCGGCGGTTTGATCACACGCAGGACCTCGAAGAGGAAGAAGAAGTACCACTCGGGGCGCGGCACGTAGGTGGTCGAGGTCGGGTCCGCCTTCGGTCCCTGCTCGGCACCGAGGATGATCGCCATCGCGATGATCACGGCGACGACGATCAGCGCCATCACCGAGTCCTTCATCACCGCGTAGGGGAAGAAGGGCTTGCCCTTCTTCTTCAGCAGCTCGTACTCCTCGAGGTACTTCTGCTTGTCCTGTGGCTTCATCCGTCGTCGCTTCCGTTGACGCGGTCGCCGTTGACGCGGCCGTTGCCGTTGGCGCCCGCCTCGAGCTGGGAGGTCGGCGCGGCGATCTTCGGGCGCTCGGCTTTGACCCACGGCGGGGCCGTCGTCCCGAGCTTGACCACCAGGTACATATGGGCGCCGATCAGGGCGATGATCGCCCCGGGCACCAGCAGCATGTGGATCGCGTAGAAGCGGGAGAGGGTGGTCGCCCCGAGCTCAGGACCGGCACGGAGGAAGTCGCTCAGGTAGGGGCCGACGACGGGGCCGGTGCCGTTGATGTTGATGCCGACGATCGAGGCCCAGAAGGAGCGCTG
>DASTSW010000015.1:0-11167 GCA_035760445.1 Solirubrobacterales bacterium
TTTCTTGCCTTTGCCCAGCTTGGCCACGCCTTTGACGGTGACCGGCGCTGCGGTGCTCGAGGTGACGATGATCGTCACCGAGTTTTTCTTGACCTGGGTGCTGGTCGAGAGCGCCACAGGCGGGCAGGGCGTCTGGAAAGCAGCGCTCTGCGGGCAGGCGTCCTGGGTCTCGTCGCCGAAGCCGTCGTTGTCGGCGTCGGGCTCGATGAAGACGACTATTGGAATCTGAAATCCTTCCGCATCGTCGGCCGTGGTCGCGGTTGATCCCAGGGTTGGGTTTCCATCGAAGATGCCGAACCGATCAGCGGGATTTTCCGTCTCGCAGTAGATCACGAAAGGTTCGCCGAAGAAGAGCCCGTTGTTGCCGATGAGGTCGCCTGCGCGGACGGGGATTCGAGTCGTGAAGGTGTTTAGGCCGCTGCTGAGCGAGCCCTGCGCGCTTTCACCGATGACCTGGTACTGCTGGGGCGCGCCCGTAGCACGGAATATCTTCAGCGCCTGGCTATAAAACCCGGATTCGATCGGTTCGACGTTGAAGGTCCATTTGCTGATTACGCCGCTGACGGGGATCGTCGCCGGTGGATTGCCGGGCGCGCTGGAGAGACCGACAAAGGTGATTCCATCGACGCCGTCGTTGCCGACGCAGTTGTTGCCGGCCTGCGTCGCCGCGGAGGCGCTGGCTGCGCCCAGCGCCGAGATGACGAGGGTAGCGGCGAGAATGGTTACTGCGAACTTGGACCTCATTTGTGATTCTCCCTCTGTTGGGCCGTTGGTGCCTGACCCTTCAATTTCACTTTCAGCGTTTTCGTCGTCACCGCGCCCGAGACGCTCGTCCCCGACACGGTCACCTTCAGCGTCAGCTTCTTACTCGGGTCCAGTTCCTTCAGCTTGTTCTTCAGGCCTTTGGTGAAGAAGAGGCGGTACTTGTTGATCGTTCCCGGGAGAAGGTTCTGCGTCCCGCCGTTCATTTTGGCCTTCTTGCCTTTGCCCAACTTGGCCACGCCTTTGACCGTTACAGGCGCTGCGGTGCTCGAGGTGACGAGGATCGTCACCGAGCCTTTCTTTACCTGGGTGCTGGTCGAGAGAACGACCGGCGGGCAGGGCGTCTGGAAGGCGGCGCTCTGCGGGCAGGCGTCCTGGGTCTCGTCGCCGAAGCCGTCGTTGTCGGCGTCGGGCTCGATCGCGGCCCATAGAGCGAGCCTCACGTTGACAACCGGGGTAAACGTTTGAGTGGAGCCGACGGACGCATCGTCTTCGGCGACTCCCAATGAGTCGGAGGGGGAGATCGGAGCGCAGAAGAGGGCGACGGCCTGGTCGTTGCCACCTCCGGTTCCGAGATGATCTCCAGCTAGGACCGGGATCCGCGTTTTGAACGCGTTCGAACCGTTGTGGGCCGGTTCGCGAGCACTCTCTCCGACCACGGTGAAGGCGTTGGCATTCGAGGTGGGTCTAAGAACCTTCAGCTTCATCGTGTAGGGAAGTTCTTCGAGGCCGGGCACGCTGGCGTTGAAGCCCCAGCCGGTGATCACACCTGACACCGGAGCAGTCTGCGGAAGTGCGCCGGGAGACGCGTTCAGCTGGGTAGCCGAATATTTCGGCACGCCGGAGGCGGCTGAGCAGTCGTCACCTACCCGAGTCGAGGCCAGAGCGCCTGGGGCGCAGAGCAGCAAAATGGCGAGGGCCGCGCCGATGGCGGCTGGAGCGAATTTGAGCCTCATCAGTCTCTCCCTTCGATAGAGGCAATTGCGAGGAGCATATCCTCGATTCAGCCGATCAAAACGAAGGGACTAAGTAATTTCGTGTCAGGCAGGGTCGAGCGAGCGCCAGGCGCTCTCGGCCTCGGCGAGCGAGACCCTGATGCTGCGGTCGCCGGCGGCTATTTCGATCTTCTCGCCGCCCACCTCGCCGAGCAGGGCCGCGCCCAGGCCTTCGAGCGTTGCCCGGTCGCCGCTGACGAGGAAGCCGCCGGCGCCCTCGCCGAAGAGGGCCTCCTCGGGGGAGCAGCCGCGCTCGCGCAGCGGCTCGAGGTTGAGCTCGCAGCCGAGGCCGTTGGCGATCGCGCTCTCGGCGGCCGCGCAGGCGAGGCCACCGTCGGAGATGTCGTGGACGCTGCTCAACTTGCCAGCGCGGACCGCGTCGCGGACCACCTCGCAGGCGGCGGCCACCGCGGCGACGTCGGGCTGCGGCAGCCCCATCTCCAGCTGCCCTCGTTGCTTCGCCAGCTCGGAACCGGCGAGGTTCGGTTCGAAGGGACCGACAAGGCCGATCGCATCGCCCTCGCGGGAGAAGCCGTTGCCGCCGACCTGGGACGGGTCGGGCAGCTCGCCGACCATCGCCACCACCGGGGTCGGGTAGATCGGCCCGGCCGGCGTCTCGTTGTAGAGGGAGACGTTGCCGCCGACAACTGGGACGCCGAGCGCGTTGCAGGCGTCGGCGAGGCCGCTGACCGCGCGGTCGAGCTGCCAGGCGCCGGCCGGCTTCTCCGGGTTGCCGAAGTTGAGGCAGTTGGTCAGGCCGAGCGGCTCGGCGCCGACGCAGGCGAGGTTCTGGGCGCACTCGAGCACGCCCTCGATCGTCCCCGCGTAGGGGTCGCAGGCGACCCGGCGGCCGTTGCCGTCGATCGAGACCGCGATCGCATTGCCGGCCTCGGGCAGCTGCAGGACCGCGGCCTCGGCCTGCTCGGGCCGGCGCACGGTGCGCGAGCCGACGACCGAGTCGTACTGCTCGAAGGCCCAGCGCTTGGAGGCGATGCTCGGCGCGCTCAGCAGGGCGAGCAGCTCGTCCGCAGCGCTCGCGCCCTCGCTCAGCGTCGCCCGGTTGCCGTAGATCCAGCCCTCCGGCTCGGCCGGGTCGAGGTCGTAGAGCGGGCAGCCGTCGACCAGCGCCTCGACGGGCATCTCGCCGACGACCTCGCCGTCGCGCAGGATTCGGATCGTGCCGCCGTCGGTGACCGTGCCGATCTCCGCCGAGCCGGTCTGCCATTTCTCGCAGATCGCCCGCACCTCGGCGACCCGCGCCGGCTCGACCACCGCCAGCATCCGCTCCTGGGACTCGGAGACCATGATCTCGAAGGGCTCCATGTCGGCCTCGCGCAGCGGCACCCGGGCGACGTCGATGTCGATCCCGACCCCGCCGGCACTCGCCATCTCGCCGGCCGAGGAGGTCAGCCCGGCGGCGCCGAGGTCCTGCAGCGAGACCAGCAGACCCTTCTCCAGCAGCTCCAGGCAGCACTCCAGCAGCTTCGACTCCTCGAACGGGTCGCCGATCTGCACCGTCGGCCGCTTCGCGTCGTCGCCCTCGCCGAGCTCGGCCGAGGCCAGCACCGAGGCGCCGCCGATCCCGTCGCGCCCGGTCGAGGCGCCCATCAGGACGACCGAGTTGCCGACCCCGGCCGCTGCGGCGCGGACCATGTCGGCGGTCTTGGCGAAGCCGATGCACATCGCGTTGACCAGGCAGTTGTGCTCGTAGGGCTCCTCGAAGTAGATCTCGCCGCCGACCGTCGCCACCCCGATCGAGTTGCCGTAGTGGCCGATCCCGCGCACCGCGCCGTCGAGCAGGTGGCGCGAGCGGACCGAGTCGAGCTCGCCGAAGCGGAGGCTGTCGAGGATCGCGATCGGCCGCGCCCCGATCGCGAAGACGTCGCGGAGGATGCCGCCGACCCCCGTCGCCGCCCCCTGGAACGGTTCGACCGCGCTCGGGTGGTTGTGGGACTCGACCTTGAAGGCGACCGCGTAGCCACCGCCGACGTCGACGGCGCCGGCGTTCTCGCCCGGGCCCATCACCACCCGCTCGCCCTCGGTCGGCAGCCGGCTCAGCAGCTTGCGCGAGTGCTTGTAGGCGCAGTGCTCGGACCAGAGCAGGCTGAACATCGCCAGCTCGACGTCGTTCGGCTCGCGCCCCAGCTTCTCGACGATCAGCTCGTACTCGGAGTCGGTCAGGCCGAGCTCGCGGTATTTCGGCGTCTCCACCGTCACGCCGCGACCTTGCCGACCCGCTCGAAGACCTGCAGCCCGTCAGTTGACCCGGTCAGCGGATCGACCGCATGCTCGGGGTGGGGCATCAGGCCGAGCACGTTGCCGCGCTCGTTGGTCACCCCGGCGATGTCGCGGACCGAGCCGTTGGAGTTGTGGCCGTCGGCGTAGCGGTAGGCGACCTGGCCGCCTGCCTCGAGCTGATCGAGCATCTCCTCGGGCGCGTAGTAGCGGCCTTCGCCGTGCTTGGCCGGGATCGAGAGCCGAGAACCGGTCCCCTCCTCGACCAGCTCGACCTGGTGGCAGCGGAAGCGCAGCTCGACGTTGCGCAGCAGCGCCCCGGGCAGCAAACCCGCCTCGCAGAGGACCTGGAAGCCGTTGCAGATGCCGATCACCGGCGCCCCACCCGCGGCCGCCTCGGCGACTGCCTCCATCGCCGGGCTGAAGCGAGCGATCGCCCCGGCGCGCAGGTAGTCGCCGTAGGAGAAGCCGCCGGGGACGACGACTCCGTCGACTCCGTCGAGGTCGCGGCTTTCGTGCCAGATCAGCCGCGCCCCGTCGCCGTGAACCTCGCAGGCGTGCAGTGCGTCCCGCTCATCGCAGGACCCGGGGAACTGGAGGACGCCCCAGATCACAGGGTCTGGATCTCGTAGTCCTCGATCAGGGGGTTGGCGAGCAGCTTCTCGCAGAGCTCGCCGAGCCGCTCGGGGCTCTCGGCCTCGAGCTCGACCATGCGGCCGACGTGGACGTGCTCGATGCCCTCGAAGCCGAGCGCCGGCAGCGCCTTCTCGACCGCCTTGCCCTGGGGGTCGAGGATGCCCTCCTTGGGGCGGATCAGCACGCGCGCCTTCACAAGAGCCAATCTAGCGATTGGCTCAGAACGACTCGCCGGTGATCCGCTCGTAGGCCTCGACGTATTTGGCCCGGGTCTGCTCGACCACGTCGGCCGGCAGCTCCGGCGCCGGCGGCTTTTTGTCCCAGCCGGTCTCGGAGGCCCAGTCGCGCACGTACTGCTTGTCGAAGGACGGCGGCGTGGCGCCCGGCTGGTAGCTGGCCGCCGGCCAGAAGCGCGAGGAGTCCGGGGTCAGGACCTCGTCGCCGAGCACGACCTCGGCGCCGGCGTGGCGGCCGAACTCGAACTTGGTGTCGGCGAGGATGATCCCGCGCTGGGCCGCGTGCTGGGAGCCGCGCTTGTAGACCTCGATCGAGACCCGCCGCAGCTCTTCCAGCAGCGCCCGGTCGCCGACGATCTCGGCGGCGCGGTCGAAGTCGACGTTCTCGTCGTGGTCGCCGATCTCGGCCTTGGTCGAAGGAGTGAAGATCGGCTCCGGCAGCTGGTCGGACTCGACCAGGCCAGAGGGGAGCTCGATCCCGCAGACCGAGCCGCTCTCCTTGTATTCCTTCCAGCCGGAGCCGGAGAGGTAGCCGCGGACGACGCACTCGACCGGGTACATCTCCAGCTTCCGCACCCGCATCGCCCGTTCGGCGACCTCCTCGGGCACGTCCTCGGAGAGGAAGTGGTTGGGGACGATGTCCTCGGTCAGCCCGAACCAGAAGACCGACATCCGGTTCAGCACCTTGCCCTTGTCGGGGATCGGCGTCGGCATCACCACGTCGTAGGTGGAGATGCGGTCCGAGGCGACCATCAGAAGGTCGTCGTCCCACTCGTATATCTCGCGCACCTTCCCGGAGGAGAGGAGCTTCAAATCGGCGATATTCGGCATGGCGCGATGCTATGGGATGCTTCCCTCGTGACGCTCCCTCCCGAAGTCGATCGCAACCCCCTGTCGCAGACGCTGCGCTGGGGTTTTCGGCCGGTCGCCTTCATGGAGGACTGCCGTCGCCGCTACGGCGACGCCTTCGGCGTCCGCTTCGTCGGCTTCGAGCGGCCGATGTACATGATCTCCGACCCGGAGGCGATCAAGGCGCTCTACCGCGAGCCGACCCACGGGCTGCCGCCGGGCCGCAACATCGTCCTCGAGCCGATCCTCGGCTCCAAATCGCTGCTGATCCAGGAAGGCGCCGAGCACCTCAGCCGCCGCCGGCTGATGCTGCCGGCCTTCCACGGCGAGCGGATGCGCTCCTACGAGGAGACGATGACCGAGATCGTCGACGCCGAGATCGACTCCTGGCCGCTGCAGGCCGAGTTCCCGATCCACGCCCGGATGCAGGCGGTAACCCTGGAGGTGATCCTCCAGGTCGTCTTCGGCGTCTCCAGCGGGCCGCGGCTCGACCGGCTTCGCGAGACGCTCTCCACGGTCCTGCAGGAAACCGCGACGCCGGCGCGGCAGATCCTCGGCCTGGCGCTGCAGCGCTTCGGCGGTCCCGGCCCGTTCGCCCACTTCGACGCCCAGTTGAAGGAAGTCGACGAGCTGCTCTTCGCCGAGATCGCCGAGCACCGCGAGCGGCCCGACCTGGCCGAGCGCGAGGACATGCTCTCGATGCTGATGCAGGCCGAGTTCGAGGACGGCAGCCGGATGGAGGACCAGGAGCTGCGCGACCAGCTGATGACCATGCTGCTCGCCGGCCACGAGACGACCGCGACGGCGCTGGCCTGGACCTTCGACCTGCTGCTGCGCCACCCGGCGACCTTGACGCGCCTGCGCGACTCCCTCGCTGCGGGCGAGGAGGATTACCTGCGGGCGACGATCTCCGAGTCGCTGCGGCTGCGGCCGGTGATCCCGCTGGCCGGCCGCCGCCTCTCGAAGGAGCTGGTCGCCGACGGGATGGTCCTCCCGGAGGGCACCGACGTGACCCCGGCGATCTGGCTCACCCACACCCGGCCGGACATCTATCCCGAGCCGTTCGCCTTCAGGCCCGAGCGCTTCCTCGAGGACGGTCCCGACACTTACTCCTGGATCCCCTTCGGCGGCAGCGTCCGCCGCTGCATCGGCGCCACCTTCGCCGAGTTCGAGATGCGCGTCGTCCTCCGCGAGGTCCTCACCCGCTGCGAGCTGCACAAGGCCAGCCCCGAGCCCGAGACGACCGGCCGCCGCAACATCACCCTCTCGCCGAAAGCCGGCACCCCGGTCATCGTCACCTCACGCGAACCGGCCCGCGAGCCGGTCTCTGTCTGACCCGTCATCAGACAAAACACCTCCGAAGCGTTTCGTCTACACTCCTCCCATGGAGGCACTTCTGGAGAGGGGGACGGACGTGGAGAGCTGGAACGACGAGCGACTGGACGAACTTGGTCGGCGGATAGATGCAGGTTTCGCGCAGATGGATAGCAAGTTCCAACAGGTTCCAAGTCGAGAGGAGTCGAATCAGCGCTTCGACGCAGTCGAAAGACGAATCGATCGGGTGAACCTGCGTCTCGAGCACATGGTCTGGGCGATGATCACCGTCGGGGGCGGCTTGCTGGGAAACCTGCTCGCTGGATACTTCTAGACGCGGGTACTCAGCCGCCCGACTTGGCGGGGGAGTGCGGATGCTCCTTCGCCCACTTGGCGATCGTGCCGGAGCCGGAGATCACCTCGCCGTCGTCGAGCACGAGGATCGGCACCTCGTTGGTGCCGCTTAGCCGCTTGACCTCCTCGCGGTCGCCACTCCGACTACCCCAGGTCCAGGGCATCAGCCGGTACCCACCGACGGTCTTGATCTCGTACTCGTAGCCCGCCGCGTCGAGCGCCTTGCCCGCTTTCGCGCACGGATGCGCAAAGCCCGGACCCATTTTCTTCTGACCGCAGGTGTAGAGGAGCATCGGCCGACCTTACCTCAGCGCTTCCAGCCGCTCGAAGATCTCGGGAAGGTGGGTCAGGTAGGCGTTGTAGTCGAAGACCGCGTCGAGGTCGAGGTCCGGCGCAGCCTCGGCGATCAGGTCACGGAACTCGGTGCGGGTGTCCCAGGCGCGCTGGGCGTTCTCCTGGACCACGCGGTACGCGTCGTCGCGGGTCATCCCGGACTCGACCAGGGCAGTGAGCGCGCGCTGGCTGAACAGGGCGCCGTAGGTGAGGCCGAGGTTCTCGCGCATCCGCTCCTCGTTGACCTTCATCCCGGCGGCGACCTTGGTCGCCAGGTCCTGCATGTAGTCGAGGCCGATCGTCGCGTCGGGGAGGATCACCCGCTCGGCGCCGGAGTGGGAGATGTCCCGCTCGTGCCAGAGGGCGACGTTCTCCATCCCCGCCTGCGAGTAGCCGCGCAGCACCCGAGCCAGTCCGGTGATCCTCTCGGTGCGGATCGGGTTGCGCTTGTGCGGCATCGCCGAGGAGCCCTTCTGGCCGGCGGTAAACGGCTCTTCGACCTCGCGCACCTCGGTTTTCTGCAGGTTGCGGACCTCCGTCGCGAAGCGCTCCAGGCCCGAGCCGGCGAGCGCGATCGCCGCCAGCAGGAAGGCGTGGCGGTCGCGCGGGATCACCTGGGTGGCGACGTCCTCGCGCTCCAGCCCCAGCTTCTCCATCACCCGCGCCTCGACCGCGGGCGGGACCGAGGCGTAGGTGCCGACCGCGCCGGAGAGCTTGCCGAAGCGCAGCTGGGCGAACGCCTCCTCGAGCCGCTCGAGGTTGCGGTCGGCCTCGAAGGCGAAGCCGGCCAGCCGCAGGCCGAAGGTGGTCGGCTCGGCGTGGACGCCATGGGTGCGGCCGACGCAGAGGGTGTCGCGGTGTTCGAGCGCCCGCTCGACCAGCGCGTCGCGGTAGCCGCGGGCGCTGGCGACGACGATCTCACCGGCCTTCTGCAGCTGAACCGCCAGGGCCGTGTCGAGCACGTCGGAGGAGGTGAGGCCGTAGTGGATCCAGCGGCCGTGCTCGCCGACCGACGCGGCGACGACGTCGACGAAGGCGGCGACGTCGTGGTCGGTCACCTTCTCGCGCTCGTCGACCGCCTCGACCGTGAAGGCGGCCTTCTCGCGCGCCTCGCGCGCCGCCTCCTCCGGCACCGCACCCTCCGCCGCCCAGGCCTCGGTCGCGGCCAGCTCGACTTCGAGCCAGCTGTCGAGCTTGGCCTGTGGCGTCCAGACCGCCCCGATCCCGGGGCGGGTGTAGCGGGGAATCACGCGTTGATTATCCGCGCCGCGAGCACGCCGGCGTTTTTCGCGCCGTCGATCGCCACGCAGGCAACCGGGATTCCCGGCGGCATCTGCACAGCCGAGAGCAGGGCGTCGAGCCCACCGAGGCTCTTGCCGAGGATCGGCACCCCGATCACCGGCAGGTCGGTGTGGGCGGCTGCCACTCCCGGCAGCGCCGCCGACATCCCGGCCCCGGCGATGATCACCTTCAGCCCGCGCATCCGAGCGTTGACGCAGTACTCGCGGACCAGCTCCGGGTCGCGGTGGGCGCTCATCACCCGCACCTCGTAGCGGATGCCCGCTTCCTCGAGCGCTTTGCCGGCGGGCTGCATCTTCGGCTTGTCGTTCTTCGAGCCCATGATGATCCCGACGTGCGGCTCGTCGACATCGATTTCCTCGAAGGCTTCCTCCACGGCCGGCATCGTCGCCGCGCGGGTCGGGTCGGCTGGCCCCGTCGGGGGGTTGGGCGCGCCGGTCGGCTGGGGCTCCTCTGAGATCTCGCTCATCTGTTCCTCTTCTTCGTTGGCTGGGTTAGCTGGGGACCCGCTCGACGGCGCGGGCGGCGATGTCGGTGCGGATCTGCATTCCCTCGAAGGAGATCCGGCGGGCGGCATCGTATGCACGATCGCGCGCCTCGGCGGGGCTCGCACCAAGCCCCGTCACGTTCAGTACCCGTCCACCGGCGGTGACGATCTCGCCGTCGCGCTCGGCGGTGCCGGCGTGGGTCACCTCGGCGATCGCCGCTGCCTCGTCCAAGCCGTGGATCACGTCCCCCTTCGAGGAGGACTCGGGGTAGCCGGCGGAGGCGAGGACGACGGTCACCGCCCAGTCGTCGCCGAACTCGGCTGACATTCCGGCGAGGCCGCCGGGCTCGCGGGCGGCAAGGAAGAGCTCGGCCAGGTCGGAGCGCATCCGCGGCAGCACCGCCTGCGTCTCCGGGTCGCCGAAGCGGGCGTTGAACTCGAGCACCTTCGGCCCCTCCGACCCGATCATCAGGCCGGCATAGAGGACGCCGTGGAAGGGGACGCCGCGGGCGGCCATCGTCGCCACGACCGGGCGGTGAACCCGCTCGACGATCTCCTCGACCTCGGCAGCGCCAAAGCCGGGGACGGGGGAGTAGCTGCCCATGCCGCCGGTGTTGGGTCCCTGGTCGCCGTCGAAGATCCGCTTGTAGTCCTGGGCCGGGGCGAGCGGGACGACGTTATCGCCGTCGCAGATCGCCAGCAGCGAGAGCTCCTCGCCCTCGAGGAACTCCTCCAGCACGACCGTCGTGTCTCCGAAGCGCTGCTCGGTGAAGAAGACATCGACGGCGGCGCGCGCCTCATCCTCGCCTTGGCAGATGATCACGCCCTTGCCTGCGGCGAGGCCGTCGGCCTTCAGCACGGTCGGGTAGGTGCTGTTCGCGAGACGCTCCAGCGCCTCCTCGCGGCTGCGCAGCAGAACGTGGCCGGCGGTCGGTACCCCCGCCTCCTCCATCAGCTGCTTGGCGAAGGCCTTCGATCCCTCCAGCTCGGCCGCCTTCTTGGTCGGGCCGAAGGCGGGGATGCCGGCGGCCTCGAGCGCGTCGACCGCGCCGACGACCAGTCCTGCCTCGGGGCCGATCACGGCCAGGTCGACGCCGTGCTCTTGGGCCGCGGCGACGATCGCCGCCGCGTCGTCGGCGGCCACGCCCGGCAGGCACTCCGCGTCCGCCGCGATCCCCGCGTTACCCGGGGCGCAGAGCACGTCCGTCACCTGGGGCGAGCGCCGCAGCGCCCGCACGATCGCGTGCTCGCGGCCGCCGCCGCCGACTACCAGTGCCTTCAAAGCCGTATGCCTACAGCGAGCTGGACAGGTCCTCGGCCGGCATCGCCGCCAAGGTCTGGCTGGTCATCGTCCCCCGCGAGCCGAGCTCGACGGAGACCTTGGCCATCACCTTCTCGTCAGGTGCCTCGACGATCGTGACGAAGTCGTACTGCCCCAAGGTCGCGTACTGGGCCACCACCTTGGCCCCGATCTGTTCGACCTCGCTGTTCACCTCAGCAACCCGCCCGGGATTGTTCTTCAGCGTCCGCACACCCTCAGCGGTCAAGTTGGTCAGCATCACGTAAGTAGGCATCTCGGTCCCCCTTCAAGTCGAATTCGGGCCTTCTGCTCAACCGTACCCGGTTGGGGAGGGTCGGGTGGCCCCCTCCAGACACATCTCGCCAAT